>CAMVRE010000075.1 GCA_947169825.1 uncultured Verrucomicrobiota bacterium
GGGATGCGGTGGCCCCACCAGATCTGCCGCGAGATGCACCAGTCGCGGATGTTCTCCATCCAGTTGAAGTAGGTGTTCTCGTAGCGCTTCGGGGTGAAGACGATGCGGCCGTCGCGCACGACCTCCATCGCCTTCTCGGCGAGGGGCTTCATGCGGACGAACCACTGCTTGGAGAGGCGGGACTCGACGACGGTGTGGCAGCGGTAGCAGTGGCCGACCTGGTTGTCGTAGTCCTCGACGTGGTCGAGGAAGCCGCCGGCGTCGAGGTCGGCGACGATCCTCTCGCGGCACGCGAAGCGGTCGAGTCCGGCGTAGGCGGCGCCGGCGAGCTCGTTCATCGTGCCGTCGCCGTTCATGATGTTGATCTCCTCGAGGCCGTGGCGCTTGCCGACGAGGAAGTCGTTCGGGTCGTGGGCGGGGGTGATCTTGACGATGCCCGTGCCGAACTCGCGCTCGACGTAGTCGTCGGGCAGGACCGGGATCTCGCGCCCGGTGAGCGGGAGGATCACGGTCTTGCCGTGGAGGTGGAGGTAGCGCTCGTCCTTGGGGTTCACCGCGACGGCCGTGTCGCCCGGGAGGGTCTCGGGGCGGGTCGTGGCGACCATGATGTAGTCCTTGTAGGCCTCGCCCTTCACGCCGAGGGCGGAGCCGACGACGGGGTAGCGCACGTACCAGAGGTGGCCGTGGTTGGGCTCGTGCTCGATCTCGTCGTCCGCGAGGGCGGTGCCGCAGCGCGGGCACCAGTTCACGATGTAGTTGCCGCGGTAGACGAGGTCCTTCTCGTACATCTCGGTGAAGACCTCGGCGACGGCGCGCGAGAGGCCCTCGTCCATCGTGAAGCGCTCGTGCGACCAGTCGCAGGAGCAGCCGAGGGCGCGGAGCTGCCTGACGATCGTGCCGCCGTACTGCTTCTTCCACTCCCAGACGCGCTCGACGAAGGCCTCGCGGCCGAGGTCCTGGCGGCGCTTGCCCTCCTTGCGGAGCGCCTTCTCGACGACGTTCTGCGTGGCGATGCCGGCGTGGTCGGTGCCCGGGACCCAGAGCGTGTCGTCGCCGCGCATGCGGTGCCAGCGGACGAGGACGTCCTGGATCGTGTCGTTGAGGGCGTGGCCCATGTGGAGGATGCCCGTCACGTTGGGCGGCGGGATGACGACCGAGTAGGGCTTGCCCTGGCCGGACGGCTTGAACGCGCCGGTGTTCTCCCAGATCGGGTACCACTTGGCCTCGACGGCCTTGGGATCGTAGTGCTTGTCCATGTTCGCGAGGGGCCCGCGCGGCGGCGGCCGTTCCGGTCGCGCGCGCGGCCCCCGGTTGGTTGTTGTTCGGAAGGTTCGTTCGGAAAGGACGGAGTTGGTTCAAAACGGACGCAAGCCCGGAGGTGTCGCGTGCAAGGGGGAACTTGCGAACGGCGGCGGAGCCGCCCTGCGAACCTGCGAACTTGCGAACGCGCGCGGCAGGACCGCGCGCTAGAAGCGAACGCCGGCCTGGAAGTAGGCCATGCTGTCGTCGGTGAAGATGTCGTAGCCGCCGCTCACGTAGACGCCGTTGGCGAAGCGGAACTCGCCGCCGACGGTGAAGCCCCACTCGTTGTCCTTCACCTGCTCGAAGCCGTCCAGGTCGACCGTGGAGTAGATCGGGCCGGCGAAGATGCCGATCGCGGTCGGGAACTTGGCGTCGGAGAGGAACGAGTCGTTGTAGATGCCGAAGGTGAGCGAGGCGTCGAACTGCGTCCACGAGAGGTCGTTCGGGTCGGAGTGGGAGACCTCCATGCCGAAGTTGAGCCGGTAGCGGGAGATCGTGGAGAGGAAGTCGAGCTGCGCATCGTCGATCAGCGCGGCCCAGAGCCCGGCGCCGTAGAGGAACGTGGTGTCGTTCTCCATGCGGATGTCGTTGTTCTTCACGCTCTGGACGCCGCCGAGGACGTAGATCGAGAGCCAGCGGCCGATGTCGTATCCGAGGTAGGCGTTGATGCGCTGGACCTTCATCTCGGACTGGAAGCCGAAGTCGTCCTTGACGTTGCGGTCGCCCATGAAGCCCTGGACGCCGCCGTGGAAGTCGGTGAGGACGTCCGCGGGGATGGCGTAGTTGACGAGGCGCGCGTCATCCGGAACCGCGGGCGAGGCGTGGGCGTTGGCCGCGACGAGGAGCGCGGCTGCGGCGAGGACGGCGAGAGAGGGCTTGCTCATGCTGTTTTTCCTTTGGGATTGATTTCGGCGGTTCCGGTGGTATAATCGGCGCCACCTGTCCCGCCCGGAAGGACGGAACAGCGCATATGCTACCCCAAACCCGGAAAAAACTCAAAGGAAAATTTCACGTGACCCGATTCCACGCCCGAACCGCCGCCCTCGCCGCCGCCGCGCTCCTCGCGGGGGGGTGCTTCGACCATGCCGTCCCCGCGGGCCGCGACGTCGTCGCGCGCACGCCCGCGGAAGCCGAAGCCCTGCGCGACACCGTCACCTTCCTCGACTTCCACGAGGCGAACCTCTCCGCGTTCCCCGAGGGGCTCGGCGCCTACCCGAAGCTGCGCCGCCTCAGCGTCCAGGGGCAGAAGGGCGCCGCCGCCGTCCCCGCCTCGGTCGCCGAGGCGAAGGGCCTCGTGGAGCTCGACCTCATCGCGACCGGCGTGAAGGACCTCCCGCCGGAGGCCGCCTCGCTCCCCGCGCTACGCCGCCTCTATCTCTCCGACAACGCCCTCGCCGAGCTCCCCGCCGCCGTCTGCGGGATGAAGGGGCTCGACTACCTCAACCTCGACCGCAACGCCCTCACGAACCTCCCCGACGCGATCGGCGGCCTCTCCGGCCTGAAGTGGGTGCGCCTCAACGGCAACAGGCTCTCGGACCTGCCCGCCTCGGCCGCGAACTGGAAGGACGTCCGCCGCCTCTACCTGCGCGGCAACGGCCTCAGGGAGGTCCCCGCCGCGATCCTCGGGATGAAGTCGCTCGAGCAGATCGACCTCGGCGAGAACGACCTCACGGAGATCCCCGCCGCGCTTTTCGAGCTGCCGAGGCTGCACTACATCCAGCTCGACGGCAACCCGCGCCTCGCGACCCTTCCGGAGAGCGCGGAGCACATGCCGCAGCTCACCCACCTTTTCCTCCACCGCACCGCGCTCACGACCAACGAGCAGGCGCGCCTCCGCGCCGCCTATCCGAACCCGGTCGTCCCCCACCTTTCGTTCTAGCGCGCCGCACCCCGCCACATGAGCAAGAAGAAGAAGAACGACGGAGCCGACCTTCCGCCGCAGCGCGTCCTCCAGCAGCAGTTCGACTGGGACGCCGCCCCAATGCCCGCCCCGGGAACCATCCTCAAGTCCGCCTCCGCCGGCGGAGGCGACGCCCCGCCGCCGCCCGCGCCCGGCGAGCGCGCCGCCGCGTCTGCGCCGCCTCCTCCGACCGACCGCGGCGACGAGACCCCCTCAGGCTCGCTTCGCTCGCCAGCTCCCCCGGCGGGGGAGCCCGAGTCCGGAGACTCGGACATTCAGCATTCAGCATTCAGCATTCAGCATTCGGACGACGACGCCCCGCCGCCCTCCGACCCCGGCCCCTTCTCCCCGCGCAACGGCGGCCCGCTCGCGCGGGTGATGGACGACAACTTCCTCCAGTTCGCCTCCTACGCGATCTGCGACCGCGCCATCCCGACCGTCGAGGACGGCCTCAAGCCCGTCCAGCGCCGCATCCTGCACACGCTCTCCGAGATGGACGACGGCCGCTTCGTCAAGGTCGCCACCGTCGTCGGGCGCACGATGTTCTACCACCCGCACGGCGACGCCTCGATCTACGGCGCGCTCGTGAACCTGGCCAACAAGCGCTACCTCATCGAGGGCCAGGGCAACTTCGGCAACATCTTCACCGGCGACGAGGCCGCCGCGCCGCGCTACATCGAGTGCCGCCTCACGGACCTCGCGCGCGACGAGATCTTCAACAAGAAGACCACGCAGTACATCCCGAGCTACGACGGCCGCAACCAGGAGCCGGTCCTGCTCCCGAGCAAGCTCCCGCTCCTGCTGATGCTCGGCGCCAACGGCATCGCCGTCGGCATGGCGACCTACATCTTCCCGCACAACTTCATCGAGCTGCTGCGCGCCGAGATCGAGCTCGTCAAAAACCCGAAGGCCGAGCCGAGGCTCCTCCCGGACTTCCCCACCGGCGGCCTCGCCGACTGCTCCGGCTACGAGGACGGCAACGGGCGCGTCCGCGTGCGCGCGAAGTTCGAGCTGCGCGAGGATCGCGGCGCGAAGCAGGTCGTCGTGACCGAGCTGCCCTACGGCCAGACGACCGAGACGCTCATCGCCTCGATCGAGAGCGCCGCCCGCGCGAAGAAGGTGCCGGTCAAGTCGATCCACGACGGCACGAGCGACCACGCCGAGGTCATCCTCACGCTCGTCCCCGGCACCGACCCGCAGAAGGCGATCAAGCAGCTCTACGCCGCCACCAACTGCGAGTGCTCCCTCACCGCCAACATGACGGTGCTGGAGAACAACCGCCCGGTCCAGACCACCGTCTCGCACGTCCTGCGCTCCAACGTCGACCAGCTCCTCGCCCTCAACAAGCGCGAGCTCGAGATCCGCGAGGGCGAGCTGCTCGAGGAGCAGCACCGCAAGACCCTCGTCCAGATCTTCGTCGAGGAGCGCATCTACAAGCGCATCGAGAAGTGCACCACCGCCGAGGCCGTCCGCGCCGAGATCCTCAAGGGCTTCAAGCCCTTCGAGGGCCGCCTCGTGCGCCCGATCTCCGACGACGACGTCGACATGCTCCTCGCCGTCCCGATCCGCCGCATCTCCCTCTTCGACATCAACAAGAACCGCGAGGAGATCGAGGGCATCCTCAAGGAGCTGGAGCAGGTCCGCAAGGACCTCAAGGGCCTGCGCCGCTACACCGTGCGCTACCTCGAGAACCTCATCAAGAAGTACGAGTTCCACGACGTCGAGGTCGAGGTCGAGCCCGAGGCGAAGCCCGCGAAGAAGGGCGCAAAGGACGCCGCCGCCAGGCCCGCGAAGGCGAAGAAGCGCAAGTTCAGGACCGTTACCGTCCCGCGCTTCCCGCGCCTCACCACGGTCGAGGCGTTCGAGACGATCGACGTGCGCGCCGTCACGGCGACCAAGCTCGACATCTGCTACGACCCCGAGACGGGCTTCCTCGGCCCGTCGATGCGCGGGTTCGAGCCGCTCTTCACCTGCTCCTCCACCGACAAGCTCCTGCTCGTGTGGGGCGACGGCCGCTACAAGGTGATCCCGGCGCCGGAGAAGGACAAGGTGTTCGTCGACAAGGACCTGCTGCTCGCGACCGTGTTCGACCGCGAGAAGCTCTACACCTGCGTCTACACCGAGAAGGAGGTGCCCTTCAGCTGCATCAAGCGCTTCGCCTTCGGCGGCGTGATCCAGAACAAGGAATACAGCCTGCTGCCCGAGCCCGGGACGATCCGATTCCTCGAGGAGGGGACGCCGCCCACGATCTGGATCAAGTTCCGCCCGGCCAAGGGGCAGCGCATCCTCCAGAAGAAGTTCGACCCGTCGCAGGAGGTGCTCGTGAAGGGCGTCCACGCGCGGGGCAAGCAGATCACCACCAAGTCCATCTCCGCCATCGCCGGCGGCGAGAAGCCGCCCCGCTTCTGGGACGACTCCCTCGCCACCGAGAAGGGCGGGCTCTTCTAGCCCGCGGCCGTGCGGCGGCGCCCTCCGCGGCGGCCGGGCGATTTTTGGCTTTCCGGTTTCGCGGTTTTCCGCTAGAATCCAACCCCGTTCCGCACCCGAAACGGAATCGTTTCCACCTTCGACCATCCGACCATCGGACCATTCGACCATCAGACCAGACATGAACATTCCCGACAAACACGATCTCACCGGCAAGGTCGCCGTCGTCACCGGCGGCGGCGGCGTCCTCTGCTCCACCCTCGCGCGCGCGCTCGCCAAGGCCGGCGCCAAGGTGGCCGTCCTCGACCTCCGCGAGGAGGCCGCGAAAAAGGTGGCCGACGCGATCGCCGCCGAGGGCGGCGTCGCGAAGGGCTACGCCTGCAACGTCCTCGAGAAGGAGTCGCTCGAGGCGACCCGCGCGGCGGTCGAGGCCGACCTCGGCCCGGTCGACGTGCTGCTCAACGGCGCCGGCGGCAACCACCCGAAGGGCACGACCTCCAACGAGCGCCTCACGGCCGCGGACCTCGCGGCCGCCGACCCCGGGCTCAAGACGTTCTACGACCTCGACCCGGCCGGCATCCAGTTCGTCTTCAACCTGAACATCCTCGGCACGCTCCTGCCGACGCAGGTCTTCACGAAGGGCATGGTCGAGCGCGGCCGCGGCACGATCCTCAACATCTCGTCGATGAACGCGTTCCGCCCGCTCACGAAGATCCCCGCCTACTCGGCGGCGAAGGCCGGCGTCTCGAACTTCACGCAGTGGCTCGCGGTCCACTTCTCGCAGGCCGGCGTCCGCGTGAACGCGATCGCGCCCGGCTTCTTCCTCACGGACCAGAACCGCGCGCTGCTCACGAACCCGGACGGCTCGCTCACCGCGCGCGGCAACAAGATCCTCTCGCTCACGCCCATGGGCCGCTTCGGCGACCCGGCGGACCTCGTCGGCGCCGTGCTCTGGCTGCTCGACGACGCGGCCGCGGCGTTCGTGACCGGCGTCGTCCTGCCCATCGACGGCGGGTTCAACGCCTTCTCCGGCGTCTAGCGCGCCCCAGCCCCGAGGCCGACCGCATGAGCCGCCGGAAGAAGAAGGGCGCGGACAGGAAGAACGGCGCCGACCTGCTGCGCGAGTGGCAGCGCGAGCGCCTGCTCCGCGACCGCGAGCTGCCCCGTCCCGCGACGGGCCCCTCCGAGGTGACGCTGCTCGCCTACCATTTCCGCCCGGAGTCGCAGGAGGAGGAGCGCTTCCCGTTCCTCGAGTGCGCCATCCGCGAGTCGTGGCGGCAGTGCGGATTCCTCCGCACCGTCGTCGTGACGCACGCCGCGTCGCCCGCCCTGCGGGCCTTCGCGGAGCCCTACGGCATCCACTTCCAAATCCAGGAGGAGAAGTCCCTCGTCCCGGGCCGCCCCGAGACGATGGCCGCGGACATGCTCCTGCGCCTGCACGAGCGCTTCACGACGCCGTTCGTGCTCGTCGTGCAGGACGACGCGTTCCCGCTGCGCCCCGGCCTCGGGAGCTTTCTCGACGACTGGGACTTCGCCGGCGCGCCGCTGCTGCGCGACCACTGGTGGACGAACCTGCTGGCCCGCTACACGAACGGCCACGCGATGGACGGCGCCTTCTCGCTGCGGACGCGCGCGCTCTGCGAGCGCGCGGCGGCGGAGTGGGCCTCGCGCGGCGGCCGCCGCGAGCCGGCGCGCGGGCTCGCGGAGAACCTCGTCTACACGCGGACGCTCCCGCGCTCGGTGCTCTCCTACCGGCTCGCGGCGCGGTTCCCGTCGGCGCGCGAGGCGCTGCGCTTCTCCTACGCCGGCTCAGGCCCGTTCACGGGCGGCGTCCCGCCCTTCGGCTTCCACGGCGCTGCGGCCTTCAAGGCCCTCTCCGCCGCCGGGAAGATCCCCTAGCGGGCGGCTGTTTTTCCTTGCGCGCGGGAGGCGAAAGGAGGATAATCCCCTCCGTTCGCGCCCGCGACGGGCGACTACACGAAAGAAGGCACATCATGGCAGTCAACCTCGATTGGAACAACCTCGGCTTCAAGTACCGCGACACCGCGGGCCACATGGAATACGTCTGGAAGGACGGCGCGTGGGACGCCGGGGCGTTCGTCGCCGAACCGTGGCTGAAGATGCACATCGCCGCCGCGTGCCTCCACTACGGCCAGGAGTGCTTCGAGGGGCTCAAGGTCTTCCGCCAGAAGGACGGCCGCGTCGTCGCGTTCCGCCCCGAGGCCAACGCCGAGCGCATGCAGCGCACCGCGCTCCGCACCTGCATGCCGCCCGTCCCGACCGAGATGTTCATGGACGCGCTCCGCCGCCTCGTGAAGGCCAACGCCGACTACATCCCGCCCTACGGCACCGGCGGCTCGCTCTACATCCGCCCGCTCCTCATCGGCACCGGCGCGCAGATCGGCGTCGCCCCGGCGGACAGCTACACGTTCGTCATGCTCGCCACGCCCGCCGGCGCCTACTACAAGGGCGGCCTCAAGCCCGTCCGCGCCGTGATCCTCGACGACTACGACCGCGCCGCGCCGCTCGGCATGGGCGACGTGAAGGTCGGCGGCAACTACGCCGCGTCCATCTTCGCGCACGAGACCGCCAAGAAGATGGGATTCCCCGTCGAGCTCTACCTCGACGCCAAGACGCACACCTGCGTCGAGGAGTTCGCGACGTCCAACTTCCTCGGCATCAAGAAGGACGGCACCTACGTCACCACCGACTCGCGCTCCGTCCTGCCCTCCGTCACCAACATGACGCTGCGCGAGATCTGCGCGGACGAGGGCCGCAAGGTCGAGGTCCGGCACGTGCCCTACGAGGAGCTCAGGGAGTTCGCCGAGGTCGCCGCGTGCGGCACCGCCGTCGTGGTGACGCCCGTCTGGCAGATCGTCCGCGGGAACGAGACGCTCACGCTCGGCGACCCGGAGAAGGCCGGCCCCGTGATCACGGACCTCTTCGAGAAGGTCCAGGGCATCCAGTACGGCGAGCTTCCCGACACGCACGGCTGGTGCGTGCCGATCGAGGTCTAGCCCTTCTCCCGCGGCAGCAGCCGCGCGGAGAGGATCACGACCGCGATCCCGAGCCACTGCCAGGCGGTGATTCGCTCCCCGAAGAAGAGGACGCCGGCGATTGCGGCGACGAGCGGCGGGAAGTATTCGAGGAAGCTCAGGCGGGCGAGCGAGACGCCCTTCTGCGCCTCGTTCCATCCGAGGAACGCAACGCACGTCGGGACGAGCGCGAGGAAGAGCGTGCACCGCCATTCGAGCGCCGTCGCGGGCGGCGTGACGGGGATCCCCGCGCACGGCGCGTAGGCGAGCAGCCAGAGCGCGCCGAAGAGCACGGTCCACGCCGTGAACGGCAGAGCGCCCATCCGCCGCGCGAGCGGGCGGCCCCACGCGGTGTAGACGGCCCAGCAGAGCCCCGAGAGGAAGACGAGCAGGTCGCCGCGCGAGAGCGCGCCGAGCCGGACGCCCGAGCCGTCGATCGCGCGCAGCACGAGCAGGCTCCCCGCGAAGCCGACGGCCACGCTCGCGACGTGGCGCCACGTGGTCCGCGCGCCGCCGAGCATCGCGAGAAGGAGCACCTGCATCGGGACGTAGGCCTCGAGCAGCGAGGCGTTGACGGAGGCGACGCTCTCCTGCGCGACGAAGAGCAGCTGCGCCATCGCGGCGGAGCCGACGAGCCCGAGCGCCGCGAGCGCGAGCCAGTCGCGCGAGCCCCGCGGGAGCATCGCCCGCCCGTGCCGGGCGAACCCCGCCGCGAAGAGGACCGGGGATGCGAGCAGGTAGCGGAACGCCGCGACCGACGAGGGCTGCATCGCGCCCTCCTTCATCAGCAGGTCGCCGACGGGGAACATCACGCCCCAGCACACGATCGCCGCCGCGGCCCAGAGCCACGCGGCGACCGCTCCGCCGCGCGCCGGGCGCGCGGCCGGGGAGGGGAGGGCGGGGGAGGAGGTCTGCACGGGCGCGGGATTCTAATCGTTCTGTCCGGCGGGGGCAAGCCGCTTGCCCGGCGCGGGGCGTGGTGCTAGACTCGCCGCCATGAGAACCTACCTCCTCCCCGACGGGCTGAACTGGTACCGCGCGAACCTGCACTGCCACACGATCCACTCCGACGGCTTCTGGCCGCCCGAGCGCGTGAAGGACGAATACCGGAAGGCCGGCTTCTCGGTCGTCGCCTACTCCGACCACAACGTCCTCGTCCCGCACAACGACCTCACGGACGAGAACTTCGTCGCGCTCACGGCGACGGAGCTCGACGTGACCGCCCAGAAGGTCCCGGAGGACGAGATGCCGTTCATGGTGGAGAACGGCGGCTGGCGCTACCGCCCGACGCACCACTTCAACCTCTTCTCGAAGGTCCCCGACCCCGGCCCGATGCCGTTCCACGACAACCTCTGGGCCGTCTGGCACGGCGACGCGTTCACGGGCTCCGAGGAGGAGAGGAAGCGCCGCTCCGTCTGGAACCTCGAGAACGTCCAGCACCTGATCGACGAGGCGAACGAGGCCGGCTTCCTCGTCCAGTACAACCATCCGAACTGGTCGCTCGCCGAGCCGCAGCACTTCCTCCCGCTCAAGGGCCTCTGGTCGCTCGAGATCCTCAACTGGGCCACCGAGGTCGAGACCGGCGGCGAATACTGCCCCTACGTCTACGACATGATGCTGCGCCGCATGGGCCCCTCGCTCTTCTGCTCGATGGGCGACGACAACCACAACCACGGCGGCGACCTCATGCAGAGCTTCGGCGGCTCGACGATGTTCGGCGCGAAGGAGCTCACCTACGAGGCCATCGTGAAGTCGATGGTCCAGGGCGAGTTCTACTGCACCGAGGGCCGCGTCGACCCGCCGCGCATCCTCGCGCTCTACGTCGAGAGCGGCGTCGTCCACGTCGAGTGCACGCCGTGCGAGCACGCCTGGATCGTCGGCGACGGCCGCCGCTACGCCGACAAGCGCGTCGGCCCGATCACGCACGCCGAGTTCCCGCTCTGGAAGGACGACCGCTGGATCCGCGTCCAGATCCGCGACGCGCGCGGCAACAACGCCAACTCGCACGCCTACGCCGTGACGCC
>CAMVRE010000076.1 GCA_947169825.1 uncultured Verrucomicrobiota bacterium
GCGAAGATCGTCTGCGTGATCGCGGACGTCCCGGACGCGAAGATCCTCGACCGCGCGCGCAAGCACGGCATCCCGGCCGACTATCTCGACCCCGCCCCCTGGAAGACGAAGCTCGAGGGCCCGGCCGAGGACCGCTACATCGAGCACCTCCGGGCGCACGGCGCGGAGGTCGTCGCGCTCGCGGGCTTCATGCGCATCGTGAAGCCGAAGCTCCTCGCCGCGTTCCCGAACCGCGTCCTCAACATCCACCCCGCCCTGCTGCCCGCATTCCCCGGCGTCGCCGCCTGGAAGCAGGCGCTCGACTACGGCGCGAAGGTCGCGGGCGTCACCGTCCACTTCGTCGACGCCGGCACCGACACCGGCCCGATCATCGTGCAGCGCGCGGTGCCGGTCCTCGACGGCGACACGCCCGAGACGCTCCACGCGCGCATCCAGGTCGAGGAGCACAAGGCCTACCCGGAGGCGCTCCGCCTCCTCGCCGCCGGCCGCCTCCGGATCGAGGGCCGCCGCGTCGTCGCGGCACCGTAGCGCGACGGCGGCCGCCCCTACTCCAGCCGCAGCTGGAAGAAGCGCGTGTCGCCTTCGAGGCCTTCGACCGGCGTCGGCGCGACCGGGAACGTCCGTCCGAATTCGACGGCATCGGTCGAGTCGGGCAGCGCCTCGAGCGAGGGCGCGTGGTAGAGCCGGATGGCGCCGTTCACGGCGTTGGTCCGCTCGGCGCCGTGCTGGAGCAGCGCGCCGCCGAGGACGGGATTCCCGTCCGCGTCGAAGGCGATCGACGGGATCTCGACCTCGACTTCGGGGTTCGCCTCCGGCGGGACGTTCGCGAGCCAGCACAGCTGCAGGGCGGGCTCCCCGCCGTCGAAGGCGGCGATCGCCGCGGCGCCGGACTCCGTCGCGCCATGGGCGTCGAGCCAGGCCTTCACGGCCGCATTGGTTGCGGCGGTGGCGACCGCGACGCGCGCGGCGGCATTGGCGACAAGCGGGAAGGACGGACGCCAGTCGCCCGTCGTCTTCGCCTCGGCGGCGAAGTTCGTCGCGACGAAGTGCGCGCCCGTGCCGTCGCACGCCTTGCTCCACCAGTCGGCGTCGACGATGACGTCCTGCACGAGCGCGCCGGCCGCGTCGTAGAGCCGCAGGCCGACCTTGCTGTTGACGAGCTTTCCGTCGCCGAACCAGGTCGCCTGGTCGAGCGTGGCGGCGCCGCCCTTCGCGATTTCGAGCGCGTTCGTGAAGTCGACGACGAGCGACGGATCCGCCTCGGACTTCTTCTTCGCGTTCCACGCGACGAGGCGCGCATCGGCGAGATCGAGCTTGGCGTCGGCCGCAAGGTTCGTGAGGACGACGAACTCGCCCGTGTCGCCGCCGTCGCCGGCGGTGGAGGAGTAGACGGCCGCGACGCGCAGCGCGGCCGGGAGGACCGTCGCGGTCGGCTTCCACTGCCACCGGTTCGTCACGACGGATCCGAACTCCTTCGCAAGGAAGAACTCGCCCGTTCCGTCGCAGGCGCCGCCCCACCAGTCCGCATCCACGATGCAGTCCTGGACGAGCGCGTTGGTCGCGTCGTAGAGACGGATCCCGACCCGGCTGTTGGTCAGCTTTCCGGAGCCGAAGGCCGCCGCCTTCTCGAGCACGAGCGCTTCGCCCGCGTCGATCGAGACGGCGTCGAAGGCGATCGTGAGCGACGGATCCGCCTCCGTCTTCTTCGCATCGTTCCATGCGACGAGTCGGGCCCCCGAGAGGTCGATCCGGGCGTCGGCCGCGAGGTTCGTCAGGACGACGAACTCGCTGCCGTCGCCCTTGGAGTCGGCCGTCGACGAGTTGACGGCCGCGACGCGCAGGGCGTCCGCGAGCGGCGCGAGCAAGACGGCCTCGCCCGCGAGCGAGAGCTCCTCCAGCGCGCTCCACTCGCCGTCTGGCGCGCGGACGCGGAGCTTGAGCGTGACGCCCTCGGCCGGAACCTCGTAGCCCTCCGCGAGCGGGAACGCGGCGGCGGACGCGGCGTTGACGGCGCCGCCCTCGAGGCGCGGGTCGGAGCCGTCGGTCGTGTAGTAGACCGTGCCGCCCTCGCCGCCCGTGGCGAAGACGCGGGCGCCGGCGCCGAGCGTCTCCCCGCCGAGCAGGCGTTCGCCGACGGCGTTCGTGACGGTCGGCGCGTCAATCGAGGGATACCAGCCGAGCTGGCGGTAGCAGGAGAGCAGGATCGGGCCGCGCTGCTCGATGAAGTTCAGGCAGTCCTGGCAGCTCTTGAGCCAGTCGGAGCGCTTCCGCTGCGAGGGGACGTGGCCCCAGCGCGCGGCCTCGCAGACGATCGCGTCGTCGATCTCGGCCATGCGGGCGCGGAAGCGCAGGATCGCGTTCGTGGTCGTCATCGCGCCGCCCTCGCGCACGAGGTGCCGGTAGACGAGGTCGGCGAAGACGGCGCGGTAGTCGGCGTCGGCGCAGAGCTCGTAGTGGATCTCGTAGGGGTTGAAGTTGCCGATCCCCAGCTTGTTCGGATGGAGCGCGCGGGTGCCGTAGAGCAGGATGTTGGTGGAAGCCATCAGCGCCGCGTTCGCGCCGTTGCCGCGGCTCAGGGAGTGCTCGGCGTCGTGGCGGTTCCACTTGAAGCCGTCCGAGAGCGAGTCTCCGTCGACGCGGTCGCGGTAGGCGATGATGTTGTTGGCCATGCCGGACGAACCGACGCTCACGGGGGCGTCGGAGTCGGCGGCGAAATGCGCGGAGAGCAGGTGGACCACGAGGTTCGTCACGTCGAGGTAGACCGGCAGCGACGGATTGCGGACGCCGTCCGGATCCAGGCCGCGAACACGATTGTAGTTGTCCGGATGGTCCGCGCCGTAGCCCTCCTGCGTCGTGATGCGCCAGAAGTCCTCGTAGGCCGCGGCCTCGCCCTCCGCGACGCCGGTGTTGTAGCCGGGCTGCGACGTGCGGATGACGTCGTAGTTGGCGGCCTGGCCGCCGTTGTAGCTCTCGCCGTAGTAGTCGTCCACGCGCTCCTCGGTCTGGTAGAGCCCCCAGTAGACGCCGTTGATGAAGAGGTGCAGGTAGCGGCTCCGGTTGTAGGTCGAGCCCATGTCGCGCTCGCTGTCGCGCGAGAAGACCTCGTGGACAAACGTCTCCCAGCCGCCGTTGTTGGACCAGGCGTAGTTCTGCTCGGTCCGCAGGTCGATCTTGTCGAAGGACGAGACGCCCTCGTCGCCGAACATCGGATGCTCGAGCTTGCCCGCACCGTATTCGCTGCGGAAGAAGAGGCGGAAGGAGTGCTTCGGGATGCCCGAGCCGCGGCTCATGGCGCCGCGGATGCGCAGGCCCGCCGGGACGCAGCCCCGGGCGAACTCGTTGGCGGGGTTCGTGGGGTCGATCTGCTCGACCGTCACGGGACGCTCCCAGCCGCGGCCGTTGCCGGTCGCGTTCACGTAGATGCCGCGCGTCCTGTCGAAGAGGTTCTCCGGCTCGGTCGCGATCGAGATCGCGGGGATCGCGTTCGTGAAGCCGCGGAGCAGCCGCTCGCGCGTCTCGGCGTCGCCCTCGGTGATGGCCGTGGCCATGCCGTAGACCATCTTCTGGTTGTTCACGGCGTTCGAGGCCGGGAAGTTCGTCGGGACGACGCCCTTCGGCGCCGCGAGGATGTCGTCGAGGAAGAGGTAGGTCGTCGTCGTGTCCGCCTGCAGGATCGAGTCCGCGTCGGGCACGGCGGCGCGCACGACCGCGGTGGACGACACGTTGAACGGCGCGACGTAGCGGAACGTGTTCGCGGCGCCGGCGACGGGCGACGAACCGTCGAGCGTGTAGTAGATCGCGGCGTCGGGGTTCTCCGGGCAGGAGAGCGCCAGGTCGAACGGGGCGGTCTTCCAGCCGCGCGGCTCGCTCGCCGCGACGGCGGGCGTGAAGCCGGTGCGGCCGGCGCCGACGTTCGGCGCGCCGGGCGTGGGCGCCGGGAAGTAGACGAGGCGGTCCTCGTCGATCTCCCAGACCACCTCGGGCGAAAGGAAGAACTCCGTGTCGTCCGCGTCGTCGTTGAAGCCGGTCACCTCGAGAAGGTTCGCGCCGGCGGCGACGAGCGAGCGCGGGATTTCGAAATAGGCGTATTCGAGCGCCTCGGCCGCGGGCCGCGCGTTCGCCGCGTCGACGCGGGCGAACTCGGTTCCGTTGAGGCGCGCGGCGAAGCCGTCCGCGTAGCGGATGCGCAGGCGCAGCGAGTCGTCCGCGGCCAGCGTCGACGGCAGCGCGAACGTCGCGCGCCAGTCGACCGCGTTCGTCACGCCGGGCATTTCGCCCGACAGGTCCGCCGCGACCTGCGCGCCGAGCGCGCCGGCGTGCAGGACGTCGCCCTCGGCCGAGCCGACGAGGCGGAACGCCGAGGCGTTGAAGTCCGTCTCGCCCTCCGCCGCGCTGAAGTCGAGCGCGGCGCCGCCGCTGTTCTCGAAGTAGACGAGCTCCACGTCGTAGACGCCGGCGTCGAGGTTGAACGTGGCCGTGGACTGCGCGTAGCCGCGGGCGGCGCGGCACTCCCAGCTCCAGCTGTCGCCGAGGCGCGAGAGCTTCGCGGCGAAGCCGTCGTCGCTGCCGACGGCGAACGTCCAGAGGCCGCTGCGCGGCACGAACACGGAGCCCGAGACGACGACGACGAAATGGTCGCCGCTCACGCCCGGATACTCGGTGTAGCCGGAGAAGTCCCCGCTGCCCGTCCCTTCCCGGAACGCGATCACGGAGAGGTTCTCGTTGGTGGACACGGAGGCCCAGGTCGACGGATCGCGCAGGTATTCCTCGGCCTTGTCCATGTTGGACACGTTCTTGCCGGAGACCATCTTGTAGGACACGGCCTTGAAGCCGCCCGCCTGCGCGCTCATGCCGACGGGGCCGAAGACCGGGGTCCACTCCCCCGCCCCGCCCACGCGGTATTCGGCCTCGGCGGAGGCCGGCAGGACCAGGCGGGAGAGATGTCCGAGGCCGAAGGAGACGTCCTTGATCTGGCGGCCGAAGTTCTCGATCTTGTGCGCCATCGTGCCGCCGGGGGTCGCGAGGAAGAGCGGCTCGCCCGACGTGGAGAGCCCGATGCGGGAATACGCCTCGTCCGCGGCGAAGCCGGCGTAGTTCTTGTCGCACCAGACGATCTTGTAGCCGTGGGCGGGGATCACGCACGAGCCCTGGATGCGCTCCCACTTGGCCGGCTTGTCGGGATTGTCGGAGAGATACCAGCCCGTCAGGTCCACCGCGAAGTCCGCGTCGTTGCGCAGCTCGACCCAGTCCAGCTCGGACCCGCCGCCGGCCGTGCGGACGGTCGTGCCGTTCGACGCGCCGATCTCGTTGATGCGGACCACCGACTTCACGTCGAAGGCCGTCGGGCGCCCCTCGGCCGGCAGCTCCATCGAGCCGTGGGCGACGAAGGACATCGAGGGGCGATCGAGAACGTAGCCGTCGTCCGGCTCGAACGAAACCACGACCGTCGTGCCCTCCTCGACCGAGTAGACGCCGCCGATCGACGAAAGCTCCACGCCGGCCGCCGTCACGGAGGCGAGGGACATGTGCGAGAGCGCGGGGATCGTGAACGTCGCCGCGTCCGGAATCGCCTCCGACTCGCCGGAGAGCGCCGCGAGGACGCTCCGGCCGCAGATGCCGGCCGAGGCGATCTCCGTGTCCGGGACGGCGATCTCGAGCCAGTCCTCGTCCGCCCCGTTTCGGAGCGCGACGCCGTCCACGGCATACTGAACGACCGTCCGTTCCTCCTCGAAACCGAAGAAGATCTCGACCAGCGCCGCCACGCCCTCCCCCGGGGCGTTCCCCTCCATCGCCGTCCAGACGTTCGTCGGTCCCGCCGGATCCTTCGCGAGGGCGTAGAACCGGCGCGGGGAGCCGGGCAGCTCCGCCACGAGGAGCGCGGCCTTGACGTCCTCCGGACGAGGCGGCAGGGCGTCCGTCGGAACGAACGTCATCCCCGCGCGGATCGACGCGGGGCCGGACGAGAAGTCGCGCGCCGAGCGCGGCTCGAAGGACAGCTCCTCGTCGGAGGGCGCGCACACGTCGAGGACGCGACGGTCGGCGTCGAGCTCCGCGAATCGGGTCCCGTGCCAGGTCCCGACGCCGGTCACGGCGAGGTCCGAGCCGTCGGAGGGCCAGACCTCGAGGCCGGAGACTCCGGCGTCGAACCACGGCGTCCCGCCGCGGGCGGCCGCGGCGAGGAGCAAAACCGGGAGAAGCGTCTGTTTCATCGCGATAGATCCGGGGAAGGAGTCGTTTGCGGAACGGAGGCGGGCGCCCGCGGACCGCGGACGCCCGCCCCGGAGTCTACTTGATGAGCAGGAGCGTTCCGGCGTAGCCGCGGAGCGTCGCGCGGACGCCGGTCGGGGCGTCGCCGGCGTTCGCCGGCTCGGTCAGGACCGACGGCCAGCCGTAGGTGTAGTAGAGCGTTGTCGTCTTCGGCGGGTCGACGAGCGTGACGTGCGAGACGTCGATGCCGCCCTTCCACGCGACAAGCGCGACGGTGCGTTTGTGCGCGGTCTTGTAGAACGGGCTCTTCGGGTCGACGGCGATCGTGTATTTGCCCGGGCCGTCGCCGAGCAGACCGGCGAACATCTCGCCTTCGGTCTCGGAGTAGATCACGGGATCCGCCCAACCGGCTTCCGGCACGGAGAAGAGGAACGACGTGTCGGTGTTCTGCCGGTCAACGGCGTTCGTCGACGGGTTGCGGAACGAGGTGTCGAGAACGATCCGCGGCGCGGCGCCCGAAATTTCGAACCACTGGTCCCGAGTCGCGGCGAAGGTCGATTCCGTCCGGACATGGGAGCCCGAAAGGGTCGAGCCGTCGAGTCGGAGCCCGCCGAAGGCGGTCGCGTTCACGAAGCCGCACCCGCTCGGGAACCGGAGCGTCGAGCCGCCCGACACGACGACGTTCATGTTGGTGCCGAAGGACCGGAGGTTCGCATTGAAATAGGCATCCGCGCCGTCGGTGAACGTGACGGTCGAGTTCCGGCCGGATTGGAACCTGTCGGACTGTCCGACGTCCCAGCCGTTGTCCTCCGTGATGGACAGCGCGGAGAACGTCCAGTTGCAGTCGATCATCCCGCCGCCCTGCATGTTGCCGGTCAAGCCGGACACGGTCGCGCCTTCGCCGACGAACGTCACGTCCGCACCCGTCCGGAGGAGGTTCCAGTTGCTGAACCGGTATTTGCCGGGAACGGACACGACGGCCCGCGTCCCGCTCTCGAACACGACGGAGGCCTGGCTGTTGCTCGGATAGCCGGTGCAGTTGTCGGCGTAGGCGCTCGGGAGCCAGTTGGACGGGTTGTCCCACGCGCCTTCCTCGACGTCGATCTTCCACGTGTAGGTGACGGCGTCGGCCGTCCAGAACTCCCGGTCGGTCCGCGAGGAGCTCGTCCACGACGTGCCGCCGGACGCGACGTTCACGGTCCGGAAGGCGTAGTAGTAGCGGCGCGGCGTTTCGTGGAACTCGTGGACGAAGGAGAACTTGCCGGTTCCGGTGAGGACCTTCGATTCGACGGCCTGCATCGTGTCGCGCGTTTCGCCGACCATGAAGTAGACGGTCGTGACGCCCGCGCCGAGGGTTTCGAGCGTCCCGTAGGCCGTCACGGTGCGGTGCGAGACGCTCGCGCCGTTCGTTTCGTAGGCCAGGATCGAGCCCTGGCGCGTGGTCGTGAGGACGCCGACGGGCGTTTCGTCGTAGCCGCCGTCCGTCGTCCGCGCGACGACGCGATACCAGATCGCGCCGCCGGGTTCCATCTCGAACGTGGCGAGGTAGTCGCCGGCGCCGTCCGCCGCGACCGCGATCTCGGTCGCGTTGGCGAACGTGTCGTCGGCGGAAACCTGCACGACGACCGAGAGCGTCCCCGTGCCGGGGTTCGCGACGCGGATCGGGAACGTGGCGGTGTCGCCGTCAGCCGTCGCGCCGAGGTCGACGACGCGCACGGCCGCGGCGCTCGCGGGCAGCGTGTCGGACCAGGCGACGACGGTGCCGCCCGCGTCCGTCTCGAAGAAGCGCACGTAGGCCGCGCCGGCCGCGGGCGCGAAGGAGCCGGTGGCGGCCGCTTCGTTCGCGGCGAGCGCGCCGATCGAAACGGCCGCGCCGCCGTCCGCTTCCCACGCGGCCTTGTCGGCGCCGTGGTAGGTTGCGCCGCTCACGGCGTGGATCGTGCCGACCGCGTTCGTGACCGGGCGCGAGACCGTGGCGGTCAGCGTGCCGGCGCTCCATGCGGCATCGTCGATCGCGAGGACGCGGTGCGAACCGGTCACGGCGCCGAGCAGTTCCATTTCGCGCAGGCTGGCCTGCGCCGTGACCGTGCCCTGCACGAACCGCAGCGCAGTCGCGCCCACGGCCAGATACTGCGAACCGTCCGCCGGACGGAGATAGCCGTAGTTGTTGCCGCTCTTGTCGTTGAAGACCAGCGACGATCCGTCGATCTCGTGCCAGTCGCCCGCTTCGTCGCGCCACGAGAGCGAGTCGACGACCAGATACGCGCGGCCGTAGTCGGCGTTGTTCCAATACTGGTAGAGGCGGAACTCGGAGAGCGAACAGACGCCCGGCAGCTCGAACTCGAGCACTGTGCCGCCGGGGATCGTGTAGTAGGTGCCGGCCGCGGTCGAGGCGACACCGTCCGTGAGGAGGCCGGGCGTGCCGGTCGCGGTCGTCCCCTCCGGCAGCGTCGCCGTCGCGACGACGCCGCGCAGGAGGTTGTTCGTCGTCCACGTCTTCGTCGTGTTCCATGTGCCGGTCTCCCAGCCGTTCGCGGCGGACGTCTTGTCGCCGCCGCCCGTGCCGAACTCGTCCGCCGCCGTGGCGAACGTGAAGTAGTCCGAGTAGCCGGTTCCGTTCGCGCCGCCCTCGGCGTTCACCGCGACGAGCTGCGCCCAGTAGGTGCGCGCGGGCATGAGGCCGGAGAGGACGGCGGACGTCGTGCCCTCGGCCGCGTTTTGCGCGACGAGGACCGGCGTCGCCGACGCGACGGCGTTGCTCGCGATCGCGTAGCGCACGGAAACATCCGCTTGGGAGTCCTCGGCGCCGCTGCCGGCGTCCGCGAGGTTCACCGCGAGGGACACCGAGCCGGCGGTCGCGTCCGTCACGCCGCCGATGGCGACGGTCGGCGGGACGGAGGCGGCGATTTCGACGTCGGGCAGGTAGACCGTTTCGCTCCAGCGGACGACGTCGTTCGCGTCGACGTAGTCGAAGCGCAGGTAGTTCATGCCCGCGAGGTCCGCCGCGTCGATCGAAAGAGCCTGCGAAAGCGCGCCCGCGGCGGCCTGCGCCGTCGCGGCGGTCGTCCACGCCGCCTCGTCCGTCCCGCCGTGCGCGGCGGCGAGGAACGCCTTCACGGTCGCGTCGGCCTGCAGCTCGCGCGAGAAGGCGACGAGCGCCTTGAGGTTCTCCGCCGTGCGCGTCACTTTCGAGACCGAGAGATCGGCCGCGACGGTCGAGGCCGGGACGCCTTCCGCTTCGACTTCGCGGAAGTTGTGGAATCCCGATGTGGAGAAAGCGTCGGTCGTGAACCGGATGCCGTAGGCGGGCTTCTCCCACAGGTAGTCCGTCCCGGCGGCCGGAAAGAGGTAGCCGTAGTTCTTTCCCCACTTCGCGTTGTAGTGGCCGGGTTCGGGCGAAATCACGGTCCACGTGCCGTCCGCGCCGAGCGCTTCGACGGACGCGACGTTGATGCCGGAACGGTAATCGGTCGTATTGTAGAACACGCGGAAGGACGTAAGATAGACCGGATCGACCCACGTCCAAGAGAAACGCCGGTTGGGGTAGAGTTCGTAGTAGTCGTCCGCGCCGTTGACGAGTCGGTTGGGATTCGCCTCGGTCGCGGCCGCGCCCGTGGCGGTGTCGACCACCTCCGCGGGCGGTACGTCGCGGATCAGGCTCGTGGCGTGGAAGTCCGTCGCGGCGCTCGTCCATTGGCCGAACGTCCACGCGGAGCCGGCCGGTTCGGTCGTGGCGGACGAAGCCGCCGTGGAGAACGAAACCGGGATCTCCAGGACGCCGCCCTCGAGGCCGTTGTCGAGGACGAGGACGCCCGCGTAGTCCGAGTCCGGCGCGAGGCCGGTCGCGGAGAGCGCGGCGGGACCCGTCGCGGAAACGGAGCCAAGCACAAAGTCGTTCGTCGTGGCCGCGCCGTTGCGCGCGACGCGCAGCGTGGCGTCGAGGTGGTCGGCGCCCGCGCCGAGCGAGTAGACCTGCAGCGTGCCGGTCCACGAGGCTTCGTCCGCCTCGGACGACTTGAGCGAAGCCTGCGGCGCGGGCAGCGTCGCGGACGTCGTGCGCATGCGGACGATCACGGTGCCGGCGCCGCCGGCGCCGCCGTAGCAGGAACCGACCGAGTAGTCGGCGGCATCGCCCGACGCGCCGCCGCCGCCGCCGCCGCCGCCGAAGCCGGGCGCGCCGCTCATCGTCGCAAGATTGGCGGGCAGGCGGGCTTCGAAGGACTGTTCGCCGCCGTGGCCGGCCGTCGGCGCGCCGCCTTCGCCCCAGCCCTTGTAGGTCGAGTAGGAGCCCGCGGCACCGCCGCCGCCGCCCGCGCCGTAGACGGCCGGGTAGCCGGAGATGGCGTTCGTGACGCCCGCGCCGCCGCGACCGCCGAACATGCCGGAGCCGGCGATGCCGGCGGAACCCGCGCCGCCCACGCTCGAGAACCTGGTCGACGGGTTCCTGGC
>CAMVRE010000077.1 GCA_947169825.1 uncultured Verrucomicrobiota bacterium
CGCCGCGCGCTGGCTCCGCCCGCACGGCGGCTGGAGCGCCGCGGTGGAGAGCGGCGTCGCCGCCGCGTTCCAGGAACCGGACGCCCTCCGCCGCCACCGCGCCCTCGCGCGCCTGCGCTGGGACCAGGCGACGGAGCTCGCCGGACTCGATCCCTTCTCCTCCGCCGCGGTCCTTGCCTACGCCGTCCGCCTCGTCCTCGCCGCCGACCTCGCGAAGGCCGACGAGGAGGCCGGCCTCGAACGCCTCCGGAAGACGGCGGATCCGCCCGCCGAAGGCTAATGCTGAATGCTGAATGCTGGCGGCCCGCAACCTCTTCAACCCCTTCAACCCTTTCAACCCCTTCAACCTCAATGATCACCATTCTCGAAAACGCGCAGACGCGCAACAAGAGCACCGTCAACTTCGTCGACCACAAGGGCAAGGTCATCGGCTTCAACCCGTCGCCGGACGGCGCCCGCCTCAAGTTCCAGCTCCGCGGCCCCTCGGGCAAGACCGTCCTCACGGAGGCGGATATGTCGCTTTCGCACTACCTGCGGGGCCTCGCGTGCCACTTCGGCCCTGGCATCAGCTTCGCCACGGGCGAGGACGGCGAGCGCCGCGCGATGATCATCCCGCTCGTTTCCGACACGCCCGTCGCCGGGCGCGGACTCCAGAAGACGGAGCTGCACATCGAGGGCGTCGGCGGCGAATACTACTGCGAGGACATCGGCCTCACCAGCGCGGAGATCGACGAGCTCTTCGCCGAGAAGGCGGCCATCGGCGCCCGCAAGATCTCCGTCGACCGCCGCCTCTTCCTCCTCGAGGAGCGCGTCGCCGCGCTCGAGGCCGAGCTGGCCCGCCTCGCGGCGAAGTAGCCGCGCCCCCGCCCGACCGAAGGACCGCCAGACCGAAAGACCGAAAGACCATGACCACAGGAACCATCACCGGCGTCAACGGCAACCTCATCTCCGTCGCGTTCGAGGGCGCCGTCGCCCTCAACGAGATCGGCTACGCGCTCCTCGGCGAGACGCGCCTCATGTGCGAGATCGTCCGCATCCGCGGGCGCGTCGCGGACATGCAGGTCTTCGAGGACACCGTGGGGCTCTCCGCCGGCTGCAAGGTGGAGTTCACCGGCGGCCTGCTCTCGATCGAGCTCGGGCCCGGTCTCCTCAGGCAGATCTTCGACGGACTGCAGAACCCGCTTCCCGGCCTCGCCGAGCAGTACGGCTTCTTCCTCCAGCGCGGCAAGTACATGCACGCGCTGCCGCGCGACGCGAAGTGGGCCTTCACGCCCGTTGCGAAGCCCGGCGACGTCGTCCGCGCGGGCGACACGCTCGGCACGGTCCCCGAGGGCGTCTTCACGCACCGCATCATGGTTCCCTTCGGGCTCAAGGGCCGCTACACCGTGAAGGATGTCGCCCCGGCGGGCGACTACACGGTCGAGCAGGACGTCGCGACGCTCGTCGGCGAGGACGGCTTCGAGGTCAGGGCTCAGATGATGCAGCGCTGGCCGGTCAAGGTCCCGATCTCGTGCTTCGCCGAGCGCCTCCGCCCGGAGAAGACGATGGTCACGCAGATCCGCACGATCGACACGTTCTTCCCCGTCGCGCTCGGCGGCACCTACTGCATCCCCGGGCCGTTCGGCGCCGGGAAGACGGTCCTGCAGCAGACGACCTCGCGCTTCGCGCAGGTCGACATCGTGATCTACGCCGCGTGCGGCGAGCGCGCGGGCGAGGTGGTCGAGATGCTGCGCGAGTTCCCGGAGCTGCCCGATCCGCGCACCGGCCGGACGCTGATGGACCGCACGATCATCATCTGCAACACCTCGTCGATGCCCGTCGCGGCGCGCGAGGCGTCCGTCTACACCGCGGCGACGCTCGCCGCCTACTACCGGCAGATGGGGCTCGACGTGCTGATGCTCGCGGACTCCACCTCGCGCTGGGCGCAGGCGCTGCGCGAGCAGAGCGGCCGCCTCGAGGAGATCCCCGGCGAGGAGGCGTTCCCGGCGTATCTGGAGTCCGTCGTCGCGTCGTTCTACGAGCGCGCCGGGCGCGTGCGCCTGAACGACGGCTCGATCGGCTCCGTCACGATCGGCGGCGCCGTGTCGCCCGCGGGCGGCAACTTCGACGAGCCCGTGACGCAGGCGACGATCAAGGTCGTGGGCGCGTTCCACGGCCTCTCCCGCGCGCGCTCCGACGCGCGCCGCTACCCGGCGATCGACCCGCTCGACTCGTGGAGCAAGTATCCGGGCGTGTGCGACCCGGCGCTCGTCGCGAAGGCGCGCGGCGTGCTGCGCTCGGGCAACGACGTCGGGCAGATGATGAAGGTCGTCGGCGAGGAGGGCACGAGCATCGCGGACTTCGTGCTCTACCTCAAGGCCGAGCTCATCGACACGGCCTACCTGCAGCAGAACTCCTTCGACGCGGTGGACTCCGCGTGCTCCGCCGAGCGCCAGCGGCACGTCTTCGGCGTGCTGTGCGACGTGCTGGACGCGCCGATGTCCTTCGCGACGCGCGACGACGCGCGGACGTTCTTCCACCGGCTCACGCAGACGATGCGCGACTGGAACGGCACCGCGTGGGACTCCGACGACTTCCGCGCCGGCGAGGCCAAGGTCCGCGAGGCCGTCGCGTCCGTCGCGCCGTAGTGCCGCCTCGCCTCGCCCATCCGTCCGCCGGCCGCCGCGGCCGGCGGACGTTTTTTGTCCCGATCCGTAAGTCCGGGGCGCGGAACCGGGCAATAGGGGGGTGGAATCCAACGCAGACGCGGATCGGGGACGCGCCCGGAAACGGGATTGCGCCCGCGACGCCGACGTGGTAGAATGGGGACCCGTCGCGACGCCTCCGGGGCGACCCGGGAGCCGAGCGGCACCTCATCGATCACATCGACGAGACTCTCATCCAACGGAAAACCGCCAAACTTTCAAGAGGAGATCGAGAGCCCGCCGACGCGCGACCTCGCCAGGGGCGCGCCCTCGGTCCGCTTTCTCCTCAGGCGCTTGGCGGTGCCTCCGTTGGAAGCCCCCGGAGGCGCGCCTTTCCTTTCCCTCCCGCCCTCGCCGCGATTCCGGGTCAACCTCCAACAACCGGGGGACGGAAGGGAAAACAAAACCATGCAAACCAAATCCAAACTCAATGCGGCGATCGCCTTCGCGGCCGCCGTTCTCGTCACAGCCGGCTGCGCCTCGGCGCCCAAGCAGAAAGCGGAACATGGCAACGAGATCGATGTCGTAAAGACATGGATCGATTCCCGAGCGGATGCGAACAAGGCGTTTGCGTCGCAGTGCTCGGTCGGAACCGTCGCGACGGCGATCAACGCCATCGGCACTCCGCTCCAAATGATGCAGCGCAGCGCCTACGACAAGGTCGATCAGGCGTACGCCACGGCCAAGGGCCGCAAACTCTACAAGGCCGTCGAGGGAGATGTCGCGGAAGGAGCGGTCAAGGCAGATGTTCTTGCACAACTCACGCCGGAGCAGAAGTCCGCCTACGACGCCTACGTCAAGTACGTCGTCGACCAGGATTTCGGCGAGCGTGAAAACCAGCTCAAGGCGATGCTTCCCAAACTGGCCCAGGCCGGCGTCGAAATCGGCGGTCTCGTCGCAATGGCGAAGAAAGATCCCAATTTCGCGAAGCTCGCCGGCGTCGCGCTGATTTCGCAGACTCGCAATGTCGGCAAGGATGCCGACGCATTGAAGAAGATCCTCGACGACACGACGAAGGCGAAGGATTTCTGGGCCGCGCTTGACGCCGAGGACAAGGAAGTCCAGCGCCTGACCAAGGAAGCCGAAGCCGAAGTCGCAAAGTAGGTTCCTCCGCCCGCCGGGCGGCGACGCATTCCATGCCGCCGCCCGGCGAGCAGCTCATTTGTGCCATGCACGTTCACGACACGCGATACCCCTGCCCTGCCATGAAAAGAATTCTCCTTCCTTTCGGTCCGGCCATCGCCGCCGCCGCGCTCTGCGGCTGCGCCTCGGCGCCGCTTCCGCCCCAGCCGGGGTCGGGCGGTGGATTCATCCTCCAGAAGGATCTGGAAAACTGCCAGGTGGTGATGCCACCGAACGCCAACACGCAGAACTTCCGCAAACTCGGGCTCGCGGTGAAGTTCAACAACATCTCCGCCGTTGACAAGGCCACCGGAAAGCCGCTAAAAGTCGATCGTTTCCTTTCCAACAGGCTTCAAATCGAAATGGGAAAGTTGAAACGATTCACGATCGTCGACATGGGATACGACGACAATGGCTTTCTTAAGGACATGGAAGACGCGGGACAAGCGAATGTCGCCGCGCCGGACGAGTTGCGCCAGGTCGACCTGGAACTGACGGGAAGCATGGTCCTGACCAAGGAAATCCACGAACTCAGCGACTACACGCAGGTGCGATATGTCGCCGAGTTCAACTTCAAGTGCAGGAACCTTCGGGACGGCACGCAGGCATTTGGCGATACGGCGACCGGGATCGCCTCGCGCAAGCAGCGGTGGAGCATTACCGGTGGAATGCGTGGCGGATTCAACGAGGAAGAGGAATACGCGGTCCAATTCGAAGCGGCTTTGAAGGCGATTTCGGTCGTCGCGAACAAACTCGGCAACACCTATCCGGCCGGCGGACGCATCGTCGGATGCGCAGCGTCCGGCGAGCGCATGACGCTCGACCGAGGCTTCGAGCAGGGAATCGCCGGCGGACAGCAGTGCGTCGTGTTCGTCGAAGACGAAGGCGTCAAGATCCCGCTCTGCTACGCCCGCGCGGAACCCTCCGACAACACCTCGGGCATCATCCCGTACGCATGGGACAAGACAGGAAAGGACGCCGCGATCTTCAAGAAGAAGTTCAACGCCGATCCCAAGGCGTTCATCAAGAACAACGAGGTCTTCGCCGTAGGCTACGGCGTTCCCGAAAACCCGATGGATGCAAGGTAATGAGCAAGACACTGACACGCATTGCCGGCGTTGCCTCCGCCGCGGCAATGCTTTGCGCCGCGCAAACGTTCGCGGCTGACGCCGACTGGCTCGCGACGGCCAGGACGATGGCCGCGGAGGGAGAAGCGTCCCGAATGGGAAATAGCGCCGAAACCGGCGGCTACATCATGGCGATCGCCAGAATCCCCGAAACGGGCGACGCCGCCGAGGCCATGAGCGCCGCCCGCATCGCCGCAAAGCGCATGATCGCCGGCATCGTCGGAGGGGAAAACGTCGAGGCGGCCGAAATCTTCTCGACATCCGAGACGACCGGCGGCGATGAAACGGAATCGTCCGAATCATACATGGCAAGCGTGAAGATCAACGTCGACGCCCTGCTGAAAGGGGCGATGACGCTCGGCACGGTCGATGCGGACGGCGCAAACTACATCGTCCTCCTTGCGACGCAGAAGAACGCCGACGCCTCGGGGGCGCTCGCAAACGCGCTTGGCGAAAACCCGAACACCGTGACGGTGACCGGATTCGCGCCGCTGAACGGCGGCGACATCGCCCTCGCGCAGCGGATGGCGTCCGAAAGCGCAAAGGCGCAGGCCATCGAACAGGTGCTCGGCACGACCGTGGCCGCTACGGACGCTTCGATGGACGACAAGGCCAGCGCCAAGGTTTTCGCCAACGCCGCCGGCTTCATCAAGCAGTTCCGCGTAATACAGGAGGGCAAGGTCGGCGATTCCGCCTACCGGGTCGAAGTTGTCGTGGAGGTCGCCAAGGACGAACTCCTCAATTCCTACAAGTCGGCGCTTGAATCGCTCGGGGACGTGAAATTCCATGTGGAGTGCGGCGATACGTTCATCCGGGAAAAAGCCATCGAGGCGTTTTCCGGCTGGGGATGCAATGTGACGGAGGACAAGGACTCCGCGCAATATCTCATCGCATGCCACGGCTCGTTCCAGGGCGTGATGCACCCGGCCAACGGAAGCGACGGCACCCGCTGCGTTCTTTCCATCCGCATCCTCGACCTCGCCACGGGCCGCGAAATGCTGACGGCGCAGAACGACCCGAAGAAGTCCGTTTCGTTCACCGGAGACGATGTTCGCCGTCGTCGGCTTTCCGCCGAAAAGGCCATGAAGGAAATCCACGGCACCATCCACGAAAAACTCGATGAAATGGTGCGCGGCATGGTTGCCTCCGGACGCGATGCGCGGCTGGTGTTCGACAACTATTCCGACGTATATGCAGAATCTCTCGAAGGAATCGCCGCCGCCGTCGGGAAGGTCCCAGGCTGCAGCGCGCCGAAGATCGCGACCGATGCCATCCGTGGAGTGGCGACCGTCACGTTCCGTTGCACCACCGGCATCGACGACGTCCGTAAATACCTGACCGACGCCATGGAGGGCGAGAACGTTCCGTTCAAGCCCCGCCAGATCGGCAACGACGCCAATTCGATATCTTTCGCCTGGTGACGGACAGGCTTTGCGACTTTCAACCTTCAACTACTCACCGAGGAAACACACATGAACACATCCCGCACCATCCTCGCGGCGCTCGCCGCCGCAACCGCGTTCTGCGCCGCATACGCGCAGGAATCCTCCCCCGAAGACGCTGTCGCCAACGAGGCGGCCGTCGAGCGCAAGTCCGTCCAGGACGTCGTCGACGAATACCTCTCCTCCAAGGGCATCACCGAGGGGGAGAACGCGAAGAAGGACGGCTCGGCCTACTACGTCGCGGTCGGATACGGCGTCATCCAGGCGCCGCTCGACAGCCGCGGCTACGCCGACTCCCGCATCAACGCCTACAACAAGGCCATGCTCGACGCCAAGGCGAAAATGGCCGAATACCTCGAGATCGCGATCCGGACCGAAACGGAGCACGACTACGCCGAAGGAAACGTCGGAGGCAACGAGGAGGCCGAACGGGACGAGACGAGCATCGGGGCGAAACTCAAGCGGCTCGTCGTCGCGAAGATCGACGACGCCCTCCGCGCCGAGGGGCTGGATCCCGACGCCGCCGACCGCGCCGCGCGCGAGCGCGTCGCGAAGAAGCAGCTCAACTCCGACCTCTACAGGAAGGCGATTTCGACCGCCGCCAGGGCGGAAATCACGGGCATGCAGGTGATGTGCTCGTTCGAGGGCGTTCCCTCCGGCGAGAAAGGCCAGATCGGCGTGGTCGCCGTCTGGAGCCCGAAGCTGCAGGCGATGGCCCGGTCCCTTTCGCACGGAGGAAGGCTTCCCTCCGGCGTCGGGAAGCGCCCGATCAAGGACCAGATTCCGGCCGACAAGGAGGTGCTGCTTTCGACCTTCGGCGTCCAGCAGAAGATCGACGAGAACGGCCATCTCGTTCTCGTCGGGTTCGGGCAGGCCGGCGCGGCGACCGATTCCCCGCAGTCCGCGAACGCGGCCCGCAACAAGGCCAAGATGCAGGCGATGGCCGCCATCCGCGAGTTCGCCGGCGAGTCCGTCGCCGTGGAGACCGACGCCGTCAACGCCGAAAGCGTCGAGGAGTTCGAGAACGCCGCCGAGTCCTACGAGGATGTTTCGGCGTATCGGCAGAAGGTCGAGGCCGTGGCGGAATCCCTCCGGATTTCCGGGATCGCCACCGTGAAGAACTGGGAGTGCAGGCACCCCCTCACCGGAAAGACCGTCTACGGCGCCGTCTGTTCGTGGAGCCCCGACTCCGCCGCGCGGGCGCAGTCGATGAAGCGGTCGATGGACGCCGCCGCCGGTCCCGGGGCCCCCGCGCCGGTCCGGCGCCCGCCCGTTCCTGCGGCGAATCCGAACGGCACGATGATGAACCGGGGCTCGGACGCCGATGGCGACGCGTTTTAGAACCGCAGCGGCCTTGCTGGCGGCCGCCGCCCTCGTCCCTTCCGGACAGGCGGCGGTCCCGGCCGGCGAGGTCTTCGCGCGGAACCGGGACGCCGTGCTCGCGGAGGACGCGCGTTCCTTCGATGGCCTTGTCTTCTTCGTCGGCCGCGCCGTCTCCGACGAAAGCCGAGGAGCGGCCGTCGGGTTCGGCAAGGCGAGGGCCCTGGCATGGGCCCGGTTCGACCGTTGGCTGTGCGACACGTCATCCTGGCCCGAAGGCACGACGGAAGCGGAACGCCCGCGCGCCTGGACCCTGTTCCGGGATGCGAATCCGGCGCCCGTGACGGTGTCCGGTGCGGAGGTCGTTCGAGAAGAACGGACGGAGGTCGGGCGATGGCTGGTCGTCCTGGCGTTGCCGGAGGAATCCGCCGCGGCGCTCCGACCGTCCGAAGACCGTCTGCGGGAGGCCGTTGCGGCCGCCCGCGCACGGGCCGCCGCAGCGGCGGAGGCGGAGCCTTCCGAGCCCCCTCCGTCGGCAGCCGGAACGGCGTCCGGGGCGGAAGAGGCGCCCGACGGCGAGCCCGCCGAACCGCGCGGACTCTGGAGGGAAGACGGAGTCACCGCCAACGAAACGATGGCCGACGGACAGTTCTGACGGATCCTTCGCGTCCGGCGGAGGCGCTTCCGCGAACCGTCCGTCCCCTCGCCGGGGCGGGGTCCGGCCCTGCCGGGGAAGAGGCGGCCGCGCCCGCCCTACAGCGGGTCGTCGGGGTCGAACCAGCGGCGGTTTCGGACGAGGCCGTTCGGCAGCACGTCGCCAATCTGCCCGCATCCCGTGACCGCAAGCCGCGAATCGGCCAGCGCGTCGCGGTCGATCACAATCTCGGTGGAGCCGAAGACGTCGAGTTCCCCCGATGCGTTTCCGGGCGCAAGTCCAATCGGACCGACAAGCGTTGCAAAGGTGTCGTCCGCATGGTCGAGATGCCCCCCGTTTTCCGTGACGAAGATCGGATTCCGGAACATTTCCCTGCGCTTCTGGATCACATTCGGCACTTTCGTTTCATTTCCGGTTGCTTGCGCCACGAACTGGTCGCACCGCCTGATGCAATCCCGGAGCGCCGCCGCGCCAGGCGAAAAATGCAGCGCCCCGCCGTCGAGGATGACTGTCGGCGGTTCGGCGGACGGCGCTATGTCTCCGGAGAGCAGTATTTCTCCGGTGCGCACGACGATCCGGTTCGCCGCGTCCGGGACGGGGTCGTGAATCGTGGCGGCGAGAATCTCCCGAAGCCGGTCCGCATGCTGCCGGGCCCAGTCCTTCGCGGGGAAAGGGGCGGCGCCGGCGGGTTCGGAAGGGGATGGCGCCTCCGCCCGCCCCTTGATCGCTCTTGCCGCGGAAACCGCGCCGGCGGCGAGGAGCGCGGCGAGGGCGAGGGCGGCGAGAGGGGCGCGGAGGCGGCGCAGGGCGGCGCGGCGGCGCACGGAGCGCAGGACGCGGCGCAGGGCGGCGCGAATGGCGTCGGGGTCGGCGAGACGCGCGCCGGGGTCGTCGCGGAGAAGGCCGCGCAGGAGCGGGCGCCAGGCGCGGGAGACCGTGGTGGCGATGTCGAGCGGGAGCTCTCCGCCGGGCGCGGGGAGGCCGCCCGTGAGGCAGCGGTAGAGCAGCAGGCCGAAGGCATGCCAGTCGGCCGCGGGCGTCGGCGGAAGGCCGGCGCGCTGCTCGGGCGCGGCCCACGCCCAGGTGCCGGGCTGGCCGCCGAGGGAAGCGAGCGTGAGCTGCGTCTCGTCGGGCGCGAGGCGCTTGGCGACGCCGAAGTCGGAGAGGACCGGCGCGCCGGATTCGTCGAGCAGGACGTTGGAGGGCTTGAGGTCGCGGTGGACGACGGGCGGGTCGGCGGCGTGGAGCGCGGCGAGGGCGTCGGCGAGGCGCAGCCCGAGCGCGGCGGCGTCCGCCTCCGCGAGGGCGCGCGAGCCGGCGAGGCGGTCGGCGAGCGTGCGCGGATACGACTTCATCGCGAGGAAGGGAATCCCCGTGGCGGGGTCCGTCCCGAAGCGCAGGATCTGCGCCAGGCCCGGGTGCCGCAGCGCGGCCATCGTGCGCGCCTCGGCGAGGAAGCGCGTGCGCAGGGCGGGCTCCGCGCGGTCGAGGACCTTGAGCGCGACGACGCGCCCGATCGGCTCCTCGCGCGCCTCGTAGACCGTGGCCATCCCGCCCGCGCCGAGAACGCGCAGGATCTCGTAGTCGCCGCCGAAGCGGGTGCCGGGGGTGAGCTCCGCCATGGCCGAAAAGGATAGCACAGCCGGGGCGGTTGTGCTAGACTCCTCCGCATGGACTCCGCCACGCCACGCGCCGCCATCGGCCCCGAGACCTCGACCGGGCTCCTCCGCAACCTGGCGGAGGGGCCGGACGCGGCGCGCTGGCCGGAGTTCGCGCAGCGCTACGATCCCGTCGTGCGGCGGTTCCTCGGCATCGTCGCCGCATCGCATCCGTCGGTGAGGCCGGAGGACGCCGACGATCTCGTGCAGGCGACGATGATCTCGCTCGCGGGCCTTTTCCCCCGCGGCGGCTACCGCCGGGAGGCGGGGCGCTTCCGGGACTTCCTCTTCGGCGTCGTCCGCAAGGTGGCGACGAAGGCGTCGTCGCGCGAGATCGAGCGTCGCCGGCGCGAGGCGGAGGCGGCGGAGGGCGCGGCGCTCGCCGCGGCCGGGCGCGCGGACAGCGCCGCGCTGCGCGCGGAGG
>CAMVRE010000078.1 GCA_947169825.1 uncultured Verrucomicrobiota bacterium
ATTCAGCATTCAGCATTCAGCATTCAGCATTCAGCATTCAGCATTCAGCATTCACCTCCAACCTCCAAACCGAAAATGAACTACCAGACCTTCCCCACCTACGCCGAAATGTCCAGGGCCGCCGCGAAGTTCCTCGCGGACATCGTCCGCGCCAAGCCCGACTGCGTCCTCGGCCTCGCGACCGGCTCCTCCCCGATCGGCACCTACGACGAGCTCGCGCGCATGCACCGCGAGGAGGGGCTCTCCTTCGCGCGCTGCACGACCGTGAACCTCGACGAATACCGCGGCCTCGCGGGCACGCACCCGCAGAGCTACCGCTACTTCATGAACGAGCACCTCTTCTCGCGCGTCGACATCCGCCTCGACCGCACCTTCGTCCCGAACGGCACCGCGGCCGACCCCGCCGCCGAGTGCGCCGCCTACGACGCCCGCATCAAGGCGCTCGGCGGAACGGACGTGCAGCTGCTCGGCATCGGCCCCGACGGGCACATCGGCTTCAACGAGCCGGCGGACGAGTTCACGGACGCCACGCACCTCGTGGACCTCGACCCCTCGACGATCGAGGCGAACGCGCGCTTCTTCGACTCGGCCGCCGACGTCCCGCGCCAGGCCCTCACGATGGGCATGGGCGGCATCATGGGCGCGAAGAAAATCCTCCTCGTCGCCTCCGGCGCCGCCAAGAAGGCCGTCCTCGAGGCGGCCATGCACGGCCCCGTCACGCCGCGCCTCCCCGCCTCCATCCTCCAGAAGCACCCCGACGTCACCGTCCTCTTCGCCGAAAAGTAGTCGCCGCATGGAACCGATCCCTTCCTTCGCGGAGGAGCTCTCCGCCTGGCTCGGCGCGCGCTTCGCCGCCGCCTTCCCCGACAGCCCCGAGGCCGCGCGCGCCGGCCGCGTCGTCCCCAGCGCCAAGGCCGGCTTCGGCGACTTCCAGTGCTCGGACGCGATGCAGCTCGCGCGCCCGCTCCGGATGCCCCCGCGCAAGATCGCGGAGGCCGTCCTCGCGGGCGCCGCGCTCCCGGACTGCGTCGAGAAGGCCGAGGTCGCCGGCGCGGGCTACGTCAACCTCACGCTCAAGGGCGAGGCCCTCGCCGCGCGCGCCGCCGCGGTCGCCGAGGACGAGGCGCACGGCGGCGTCCCGCAGCTCGGCGCCGGCAGGACCGTCGTCGTCGACTACTCCAGCCCCAACGTCGCCAAGTCGATGCACATCGGCCACATCCGCTCGACGGTGATCGGCGGATCCGTGGTCGAGATCCTCCGCGCGCTCGGCTACGAAGTGATCGGCGACAACCACATCGGCGACTGGGGCACGCAGTTCGGCATCATCATCAAGGGCTACCGCGAGTTCGCCGACCGGGAGGCGATCGCGCGCGATCCGGTCCCCGAGCTCGAGCGCATCTACAAGGAGAGCTACGCCCGCGCGAAGGCGGACGAGGCGTGGATGGACGCCTGCCGCGCCGAGACGGTGAAGCTGCAGCAGGGCGACCCGGAGAACCGCGCGCTCTGGCAGGACTTCATCCGGATGTCGCGCCACACGTTCGACGAGATCTACGAGCGCCTCGGCATCTCGTTCGAGACGACGCGCGGCGAGAGCTACTACCAGCCGCAGCTCGCCGCGATGGTCGAGCGCCTCGAGAGGGCGGGCCTCGCCCACGAGAGCCGCGGCGCGGTCGTCGTCGACCTGCGCGACCTCGACCCCGCCTTCGCCGAGCAGTCGCGCAAGGCCGTCGAGGCCGCCCTCGCCAAGAACGACGCCGAGAGCGCCGCGCGCGAGGACGGCAAGTGGATCTGCATCGTCCGCAAGGAGGACGGCGGGTTCAACTACAACACGACCGACCTGGCGACGATGGAGACGCGCGAGAAGGACTACCATCCCGCGCGCATCGTCATCATCACCGACGACCGCCAGATCCCCCACTTCCAGCAGCTCTTCGCGATCACGGAGAAGCTCGGGCTCGTCGCGCCCGGGACGGACCTCGTGCACGTCGCGTTCGGCACGATCACCGACGAGAACGGCCACCCGTTCTCGACGCGCAGCGGCGGCATGCCCAAGCTCAAGGAGCTGCTCGACGAGGCCGCCTCGCGCGCCCTCGCGATCGTCCGCGAGAAGAACCCGGACCTCCCGGACGCCGACGCCCGCGCGCTCGCCGAGACGATCGGCATCGGCGCCGTGAAGTACTCCGACCTCGCGATGGACCCGATCACGACGATCCGGTTCTCGTGGGACGCGGTGCTCTCGCTCCAGGGCAACTCCGGCCCCTACCTGCAGTACGCCCACGCGCGCATCCGCTCGCTCCTGGCCAAGTACGCCGAGGCGTTCCCCGGCGAGGACTGGCGCGCCGCGCCGATCCTCCTCGGCGACCCGCTCGAGCGCGCGCTCGCGCGCCGCATCCTCGCCTTCCCGGAGACCGTCGTCGCCGCGGGCGCCAAGTGCCGCCCGAACCTCGTCGCCGACTACCTCTTCTGCCTCGCGCAGGACTACAGCTCCTTCTACCAGAAGCTGTCCGTCCTCAAGGCCGAGGACCCCGCCGTGCGCGCCGGACGCGCGCGCCTCTGCGCCGCCGTCGCGTCCGTGCTCCGGCGCGGCCTCGCCCTCCTCGGCATCCGGGCCCCGGACCGCATGTAGGCGCCGCCCTCCGCACGGCGGCGAAAACCGTTCTTCCGGGAAACCTCCCGTTCCCTTCCCCCCTCACCCCCGACCCTTCCCCATGATCGCCCGCTACTCCCGACCCGAAATGGCGTCCATCTGGACGCTCGACCACAAGTTCCACGTCTGGCTCGACGTCGAGCTCGCCGCCACCGAGGCGTGGGAGAGGCTCGGCAAGGTGCCCGAGGGCACCGCGGAGCGGATGCGCAAAAACGCCCGCTTCACCGTCGAGGAGATCGAGGAGCTCGAGAAGAGCACGCACCACGACGTCGTCGCGTTCACGCGCACGGTCGCCAAATCGCTCGGCGACGACTCCAAGTGGCTCCACTACGGGCTCACGTCGACGGACGTGGTCGACACCGCCTACGCGATCAACATCCGCCACGCGATGGAGATCCTGATCGCCGACTGCAAGAAGCTCCTCGGCACGCTCGAGACGCAGGCGCGCAGGTACCAGCGCACGCCGGTGATGGGCCGCACGCACGGCGTCCACGCCGAGCCGACGACGTTCGGGATGAAGTTCCTGCTGTGGCACAGCGACATGCGGCGCTGCCTCCGCCGCCTCGAGCAGGCGGCCGAGACGATGCGCGTCGGCAAGCTCAGCGGCGCCGTCGGCAACTACGGCAACATCGACCCGTTCGTCGAGAAGTACGTCTGCGAGAAGCTCGGGCTCGTCCCGGCGAGCGTCTCCACGCAGGTCCTGCAGCGCGACCGCCACGCGGAGCTCATGTGCACGATCGCGATCGTCGGCGCGTGCCTGGAGAAGATGGCGCTCGAGGTGCGCCACTGCCAGCGCACGGAGCTGCGGGAGGCGGAGGAGCCGTTCGGCAAGGGGCAGAAGGGCTCCTCGACGATGCCGCACAAGCGCAACCCGGTGAAGAGCGAGAACGTCTGCGGCCTCGCGCGCGTGCTTCGCGGCTACGCCGTGACGGCGATGGAGGACGTCGCGCTCTGGCACGAGCGCGACATCTCCCACTCCTCGGCCGAGCGCGTGATCATCCCGGACGGCACGACTCTCCTCGACTACATGTTCGAGCGCATGGACTTCATCCTCTCGGGGCTGCTCGTCCACCCGGAGAACATGCTCCGCTCGATGGCGATGAGCCACAACCTCGTGCACGCCCAGCGCGTCATGCTCGCGCTCGTGGAGAAGGGGATGCTGCGCGAGGAGGCCTACGACCTCGTGCAGCGCCTCGCGATGGAGTCGTGGGCGAAGGAGTGCGACTACAAGCAGCTCCTGCTCGCCGACCCGGAGGTCTCCGCGCGCCTCTCCGCCGCGGACCTCGACGCGCTCTGCCGCCCCGAGAACTCCTTCTCGCACATCGACGAGATCTTCGAGCGCGAGCTCGGGTAGGGCGGCCTCGCGCGGCGTGGCGGGGTCCCCACCCCGCCACGCACGTTTCGGCCGAAGATCCTTCAACGGGCCGGGCGCAGGAACATCGCCATGTAGTGCGGCATCGTAACCTTCTTGCCGGCGACGCCGACGTTGCCGCCCGTCAGCTTGTAGCCGAACGGGATCGACGGAGCGGCGAGAAGCTTGTCCAGCGAGAGCGTCGCGCCCGTCTTCGCCTTGACTTCGACCGGCACGACGCCGTCCGCGGTCTCGACGAGGAACTCCATCTCGAGCCGTCCGCCGTCCTTGCTGTGGTAGAGCAGGGGGAAGCCGTTGCGCTCCAGGACGCCCGCGACGAGGTTCTCGTAGACGCCGCCCTTGAGCGAGCCGGCGAGCGTGCCGTCGAGGATTTGCCTCTTGACGAGCATCCCGTAGAGCGAGCAGAGCAGGCCGACGTCCGAGAGGTAGAGCTTGAACCAGCCCTCCCGCACGTAGGCGGAGAGTCCGGGCAGCGGCGCCTCGACGCATTCGGCGAAGGAGGCGAGCGCGGCGTCGCGGAGCCATTCCACGCTAGCGAGATACTTCCGCGCGGAGCCGGACTTGTCGACCTCCGAGTACTTGAACTTCTTGTTCTCCTTCGCGAGGATGCGCGGGATGGCGCGGTAGCACTGCTCGATCTTCTGGACCTCCGGCGCCTCCGCGTATTTGTGGATGTCGTCGATGCAGGACGCGACCAGCTTCTCCTGCGTGCGCTGCACGTCGCCGAAGTGCGGTTCGTCGACGAACCCCGAGACGACCTCCGGCATCCCCCCGACGACGGCGTATTCGCGCAGCAGCCGGTGGAACGTTTCGTTCACGGCCTCGGGCACCTTTTCGCGCCGTTCGAAATACGGGCGAAGGACATCGATCCGTTCATCGTCCCAGCCCTTCGCCCACAGGTATTCCCGGAACGAGAGCGAGTGCATCGTGACCTGCCGCTCGAACCCGACGGGGACGGACTTGGGCTGCCGGTCCTTGCGGCGCTTGTACTTGATGCCCAGCAGCGAGCCGGACGCGACCACGTCGCACCGGCCGTCCTGCGCGAGGAACTTCATCGCCGTCCGGGCGTTCGGGCATTCCTGGATCTCGTCGAGGAAGAGCAGCGTGTCGCCGGGAACGATCCGGACCTGCGGGAGGACCGCCGTGAGCCCCGCGTAGATGCGGTCGGCGTCAAGGCTGCCGTCGAAGACCGAAACCAGTTCGGGGTTCGAGATGAAGTTGAGCGTGACCGCGTTTCCGTAGTTCTCCCGCGCGAACTTCTCGACGATGAACGTCTTGCCGACCTGGCGCGCGCCCTTGACGAGAAGGCACTCCGCCCCCTTCGTGCGCTTCCATTCCTTCAGCGTGTCGTAGAATTCCCGTTTCAGTTCGGCCATGTCGCCTCCTTCCTCCGCCATCTTCGGCGGTGGAAACCGGCTCCATTCTATGCCAGATTGCAGATTTTTGCAACTTGAAAATGAAATCCATGCAACTTTTCGCAAGAAAAATCTTCCTAAATCGCCGGATTTTGCAACAAATCGCGGCGACTTCGCACGGCGTGGCGGGGTCCCCACCCCGCCACGGCCGCGAGGCCGGAATCTCGCGGCTCCGCCGCTCGATCGACGCAATCGACGCAATCGACAAAGTCGACCAAGTCGGGCTTGCCCCCCTCGCGCCTTCGGGGAATCCGGGGATGCCCGATTTCGTCGATTGCGTCGCGGTGTCGACTGCGTCGATGCCTGGCCGTTCCCCGGGGGAAGCCCCCCGCGCCGCGGCCGGTCGACGACATCGACGATGTCGACGACATCGACGACCCGCGCACGGAAGCCCGAAGGCCGGGCGTGCGCGGAGCGAAGCGGAGGGACAACGCCCGACCGGTCCCACGGCGCATCCGCGACGCGGGGACCGATCGGACTTGCGAGCCCTAGTCAGCCCTGCCGGAGGCACAGAGGCGGAAGCCGAGGCCGTTGGCCCGGTCGGAGGGCGAGCACCTGTTCCGGTAGGAAGACACGCAGTCCCCGGCCGTGTTGAACCAGCTGCCGCCGCAGTAGGCGCGTTCCCTGCCCTCCGCGGTGGCCGTCCACTCCCACACGTTGCCGTGCATGTCGTGGAGACCGAACGCGTTCGGATTCTTCTGCCCGACGGGATGCGTCGTATCGTCATCGAACCACGCGACCTCGCCGAGCGTCTCCTCGGTGATTTCCGTGCCGTCCGCGAGCTTGCAGTAGTCGCCCGTCGCGCCCGCGCGGCAGGCATATTCCCATTCGTCCGCCTCGGGCAGGCGGAAGAACAGACCGGACGCCTTCGCGGCAGGCTGCGCATTGAGCGTCTCCAGAAACTTCTGGCAATCGTCCCACGAAACCATCTCCACGGGGTTGTCCGCGCCCTTGAAGTCGGAGGGGTTCTCGCCCATCACGGCCTCCCACTGCGCCTGCGTGACGGGGAACTTGCCCATCCGGTAGTCCTTCCCGGGAATCGGGATCATCGACGCGATGATTTCTTCGACGACCGCGGGCTCGACGGCGCGGGCCTCCGCGGTCTTCTTCGCGGACGTTTTCTTCGCGGGGGCCTTCGTTGCTGCCCCGCCGGAGGCGCAAAGGCGGAAGCCGAGGCGGCCGCGCCGGAAGCCGGGCGGGGTCCTGCGCTGGCGGGAGGACTCGCAGCTCCCAGCCAGGAACTGCCAGCTGCCGCCGCGGGTGACACGGTTCTCGCCATCCGCAGTGGCCGTCCACTCCTCCACGTTGCCGTGCATGTCGTAGAGCCCGAACGCGTTCGGCTTCTTCCGCCCGACGGGATGCGTCGTACCGTCCGAGTTGTCACAGAACCACGCGACCTCGTCGAGCGTCTCCTCCTCGATTTCCGTCCCGTCCGCGAGCTTGCAGTAGTCGCCTTTCGCGCCCGCGCGGCAGGCGTATTCCCATTCGTCCTCCTCCGGCAGGCGGAAGACCAGTCCGGACGCCTTCGCGGCGGGCTGCGCGTTAAGTTTCTCCAGAAACTCCTGGCAGTCGTCCCACGAGACATTCTCCACGGGATTTTCCGCGCCCTCGAATTCGGAGGGATTTACGCCCATCACGGCCTCCCACTCGGAGGGATTTTCGCCCATCACGGCCTCCCACTGCGCCTGCGTGACTTGGAACTTGCCCATCCAGTAGTCCTTCCCGGGAATCCGGACCATCGCGAACTCAACGCCGCGGGGAAGGGCGATCGTCATCGTGTCCTTCGCGGGCGCGACTGCGGGCGTTTTCTTTGCGGCCTTCTTTGCGGGGGCCTTTTCCGCCTTCTTGGCCGAGGCCTTCTTTGCGGGGGCCTTTTCCGCCTTCTTGGCTGAGGGCTTCTTTGCGGGGGCCTTTTTCGCCTTTTTTGGGGCGGGCTTCTTCTCGGCGGCCTTTTTCGCCTTTTTTGGGGCTGGCTTCTTCTCGGCGGCCTCCATCTCCTCCAGGGACGTCAGGTACTCGTCGAAAGAGAGGAGCTTGGGTGCGGAGTCTGTTTTCTTCTTCGCGTTCACGGGGTTTCTCGTTTCCTTTCTGGTTTCGTTGTCACGCGCGTCTATGGGTTCGTCTTTGCGGTATCGGAGACCCGCTTCCAGACAAGCGATGGTCTCGGCAGGTCGAATCTCGCCTCCGTGGCTTCGAATTCGCCGAGAAAGACGTATCCGTGGATTCCAAAGGCGTTCGATGCCTTTCCGAAAACGATCCGATGCAACCGCCGGGTCGGGTCTTCAACCGCCGCCCGCCACCCTCTTTCGGCCCGGTCGGAGATTCCGGTCCGCGGGGCAAGCTCCTCGATCGTCGTCCCGTCATCGGAGAGAACGTTGTTCCAGGATTCCGTGCGAACGTTCGGTCGGGTCAGTGTCATGAAACAGATTTCAAGGCCGTCGCGGATCCGTTTCGTCGAGTTTTGGTCTTTCGGTCTGGGGAATCCGAAAGCGGAAAGGACTTCCTCGTGCGTCCGGAAGACCCAACGGTCCGCCACGCGGATGACGCCGGCATCGCGGAACTTCTCGCCAGCCGGCCTGGGATCCCACTCGGGGCGTTTCCACCTCTCCCACAGCCCGGCGATTGCATTCGCGACTTTCTCGATCTGGGCGTCGATCTTCTCGATCGGGTTGAACGTCGGTTCCGTTCCGCTTTCGGGAATGGTCGCGCAGACGACGCGGTACTCCTTGAAGGACTCCAGGGAAACGGCCGCAATCGCCCGGAGCGGGTCGAGCTTCGATGCTTCGATGATGTCCTGCGTGCGTTGGCGATCTTCGGCCTCTTGTGACAGATGATGCTTTTCGTCGCATTCGACGGATGCGTCCAGCGCCGGAAAGAAGAGGTCAAGCAGGGCGTATCCTTCCGGTCGCTTCACGTATTGCTGCGTCACCGGTTCGAGGAGGATGCCCTTCGCGCGGAGCCGATGCCAGACTCCGGTCACGACATAGTTCTCGTATTTCTTGCGGTTCGTCCGTTCGAACGCCTTGGCGATGTATTGCGTGCGCGGGTCGTCCGTCGCGATTTCGGTCGGGTTCATTTGTTCGTGTTCTCGTGTCGGGTGTGTCTGTCTGGATCAAACGAAGGCGCGCGGCCCGGGGTCTCCGTCTTTCGGGAGGCCGTAGGAAGCCTGGGGTGGACGGAGAGCGGGTCGCGCGCTTGGCGGCGCGCAAACCCGAAGAGCCGCACCGTCAAGAAAGTTCCTACGTTTCCCGAATCGACGTCTTCGCGTTTGCGAAAGGTTCGTTTGTCCGCCCGCGTGGACGCCGGGGGGCCGGCGGTCGCGCGGACGGGGCGGATTGTAGCAGAAGCGGGGCACGGGGGAAAGGAAAAAAAAGCGCGCCGCCGGCCGCACCGCGGAGAGCGTTCCTACGTTTCCCGAAACGGCGGCGGCGCGCGATTCTAAAAGCATACTCGCGCGCCGCGGGGGCGTCTTACGCGCGAAGTTCGCGAAGACCTGCTCCGGGGCGGCGAAGCCGCCTCAAACAAAACTTCGCGGACTCCGCGTGAGAATTGAACCGGCGGCCGGCTCTGCGTTCTCCGCGCTCTCTGCGTGAGATCAAGCTTCGCGGACTTCGCGCGAAACCAACACGACGAGGCCGGGTGGTCCGGGCCGGCTCATGGGCTCGGCACGGGACTCAGCGTGGGCGCGGCGCGGAGGAGGACGCCGTTGAAGTGGCCCGGGAGGGCGTAGGAGTCGCAGCGGAAGCGGAGGACGACGTCGTTGGAGCCGCCATAGAGCTCGAGATTCTCGCGTCCGAGAAAGTGCCAGCCGTCGGAGATCTTGCCGTCCGCGGCGTCGTATTCCTGTCCCATGCCGTCCACGACCATCTCGAAGACGCCGCCGCGGCCGCCGTGGTCGGCGGCGCCGGCGTAGTTCTTCTTGTACTGGAGCCGGAGCTTGGCGTAACTTTCCGTCCTCATCTTGATCCACGCCTCGCCGTAGCCGCCGTCGAGGTCGCAGGAGATCGAGCCCGGCTCGGTGGCGTCGATCCTCCAGGGATGGAGAGTCGAGGCGGTCCAGACGGCGTCCGCGGGGCCGTCCGGCAGGAGGAGCGCGCCGAGCTCCGGCGCGGGGGCCTCGCCGTCCTCCGCCGCGCGGACGCGCTCGTCGGAGAGCAGCCCGCGCTCGCGCAGGAGCTGCGCGCGCAGGTCGGGGTCGACGCGCCCGAAGCGGACGGCGCGGTCGTCCGGCTTCGGCGCAAAGGGGTCCGGCTCGTCGTAGGGTTCCGCCCAGTCGCGGGCGTGGAGGGAGAGGATTTCGGGCAGCAGGAGATACCCGCCCGCCTCGAGCCGGACGCGCGGGCTGTGGGCCGGGTCGGGGTCCTCGGTGCGATTCACGAGCGTCGCGTTCCGCAGGATCACGAGGTCGTTCGTGTTCCCTTCGAGGATGCCGTCGAGCCGGCCGGGGCCCTCGACCTCGACGATGGCGCCGCCGCCGAGCCGGAACGGCTCCGCGAGCGAAACCGTGCGGCCGCCGAGCGCGACGGCGACGTGCGGGTGGTCGCCGAGCGCATCGAAGGTCGCAAGCTCGCGCAGCTCGGGCGGGGCAGCCGCTTCGAGCGCCGCCGCCGCCGCGAGCGCGACTTGGGACGATTGGGACCCTTGGGACCCTTGAGACCTTTGGGACTTGGGACTTGCGACCGCCGCCGCAAGCGCGAGCGAAGCGAGCGCGGTGGCGGCGAAGACGGGCGCGCGGCGGCGGCGCAGGGCGCGGGCGAAGGCGGCGGCGTCCGGCTGGCGGTCGGCGGGGAGCGGGGAGGTGGCGCGGCGCAGGAGGGGGCGCCAGAGGCGGGGCCGGCGGCCGGCGAAGCAGCGCAGCGCGCGCATGCCGCGCGCGCAGACGTCCGCGGCGGGCGGGAGGTCGCCGCCCGAG
>CAMVRE010000079.1 GCA_947169825.1 uncultured Verrucomicrobiota bacterium
TCACTCGTCACTCGTCACTCGTCACTCGTCACTCGTCACTCGTCACTCGTCACTGCCGCGAAGCGGCATACTGGTCGAGCAGCCCCTGGAGGTAGGCGATGGTGTCGCGGATGTCCTTGTTCTGCTGCTCGCCGCGGATCTCGCGCTCGATGGTGAGGTCGCCGGTGAAGCCGCAGTCGAGGAGCTTCGGGAGGAACTCCGGGTAGCGCACGAATCCGGTGCCGACCTTGACCTCGGGCCCCAGCTCGGTGCCGGTGGTGGGCGGGCAGCCGTCCTTGGCGTGGATCGAGCGGACCCACTTGCCGAAGACGTGCAGCGCGTCGATCGGGTTGCCCTTGCCATACATGAGGAGGTTCGCCGGATCGAGGTTGATGCCGAGGTTGTCCAGGCCGACCTCCTCGATGAAGCGCAGGAGCGTCACGGGCGTCTCCTGCCCGGTCTCGAACCAGAAGCCCAGGCCGAGCTTCCTGCAGTAGGAGGCGACCTCGTCGATCGCGACGGCGACGGGCTCGAACTCCGGGTCGGTCATGTTCTCGGGCAGGAATCCGAAGTGCGTGATGATCGCCGGGGCGCCGGCCTCGGCGGCGAAGTCGGCCCAGTTCTTGAGCTGCTGGATGCGCATGTTGCGGTAGGTCGTCGGCACGAGGCCGAGCGTCACGGGGCCGCGCCGGAAGTTCCAGACGGCGGGGCCGGTGTAGCCGCTCCAGAACGCGGTGATGCGGACGCCGAGCGCGGCGCAGTCCTTCTTCACCTTGCGGGCGAGGTCGAGCGTGCACAGGTTCTTGTCCCAGCTGCAGACCTGCGCGCAGGGCAGGCCGAAGTCGGCGATGGCCTTGAGGTTGGAGGCGTCGGGCGTGAGGTTGCTCAGGACGCCGATCTCGGGAATCTTGTTCATGGTCGTTGGTGTTTTCGGCTCTCCGGCCCTCCGGTCGAGGGGGAGGGGCCGGCCGGTGCGCGCCATTCTAGCAGAAGCCCGGCGCGATGTCACGCTCCGCGCGAATTTTTTTCGCGCCCGCGCGGGACGGAGAGGGAGAAAGGGTAGGGAAGGGGAGGGGGAGCATCGGTCGATGCGCGCGTCTGCGGCGCTTGCCTTCCGGGGACAAAAGCGCCATACTCCTCCGGCATGAACGACAACCCCTCCCTCCTGCTTGCGTCGGCCGTCCTGGCGGCTTCCTCCACGATTCCCGTCCGGGCCGCCTGGGTGGCGGGCGAGGACGGCCACGGCTACGAGACGCTCGCGCGCGACGGGGTGACGATCGTCTACGAGAAGGACGCCGCCCATCCCGGAGGAATCGTCCTGCGGGAGGTCCGTTCGGCGCCGGCGGAGGGCGACTGGACGCTCGACGCGCTTGCGGACATCGAACGCGACACGGGCCTCGCGCCCACCGCGATCGGGCCGGGGTTCGTCCATTCGCGCGACGGACGCCTCAAGTCCTTCGCGATCCCGGCGACCGTCCGCTCGCTCGGGGCGGGCGCGTTCTCCGGGTGCGTCGGCGCCACGAACGCGCTCGCGCTGCCGGCGGGGCTCGAGGAGCTCGGCGACGCCGCGTTCTGGATCTGCGGGAACCTGACCGGCGACCTCGTGATCCCGGCCGGCGTCGAACGGATCGGGCCGGAGACGTTCTACGGGTGCGAGAAGCTGACGGGGCTTTCGTTCGCGCCCGGTTCGCGCCTCCGCTCCATCGCCCCTTCGTGCGGGACCGGCCGCGCCGGGGCGTTCGCGAAATGCCGCGGGCTGCGCGGAACGGTCGACTTCTCGCCGTGCCGGGACCTGGAGTCCATCGATCCGGTGGCGTTCGTCGACGCGGGGCCGATGGAGCGCTTCGTCTACGGCCGGGAGTTCCTCGAGCGCAAGGCGGCGCAGCTACGCGCCGCCGACGCCGCGAACGGCTACCCGCGCGCGTCGACGGACTGGCTCGCCGGCGCGTTCGGCATCAGCACGCACTGGACGTTCGCCACCACGGACCAGAAGGGGGGGCGCAACCCCTTCGAGGAGGCGGTGGACGCGTTCGACGTGCCGCGCTACGTCGCGCAGGCGAAGCGGGCCGGCGCCGAGTACGTCATCTTCACCTCGACGTGGGGGAGCTTCCACCTGCCCGCGCCGAGCGCGGCGGTGGACGCCGTCGCGCCCGGCCGCACGACGAGGCGCAACCTGCTCGCCGAGCTCGGCGAGGCGCTCCACGCGGAGGGCATCCGGCTCGTCCTCTACCACAACTACGGCTGCGCCTACCACCGGAACCATCCCGATCCGGACGACGCGTGGATGGTGCCGATCGGCTTCAAGGACGGCCGCCTCGAGGATTTCGGCACGAACGTCGTCGCGATCGTGACCGACATCGCTCGCACGCTCGGGGATCGCGTCGACGGCTGGTGGTTCGACAGTTCCGCCATCGCCTGCCTGGACGGCCCCTTCGGCTACAACACCGGCGTGGAGATCGGCTCCTACCGCTTCCCCTTCCGCGAGATCGCCCTGGGGTGCAAGGCCGGCAACCCGGATGCCCTCGTCAGCTTCAACTCCCAGGGCGGCACGTTCAGCTACACGCCGTGCCAGGAATACTTCAGCGGCGAAGAGATGCAGTCCTGGCCGCTCTGCGGCCGGACGAACGACCAGGGCATGCAGATGCATGTCTGGTGCACGATGGACAACCGGGAATGGGTGCACGACGGCGCCGGCTTCGCCGGCCTCCGCTTCGACGACGACGAGCTGGCCGCGCTCGTCCGGACGCGGACGGCCGACGGCTGCGCCGTCACCCTCAACGTCGACATCGACCGCGCCGGGCTGATGAACCCCGCCGCCATCGACCAGCTCGCCCGCCTCCGCGGCCAGCGACCCTGATGTCCGGAACGAAGAGACAGCCCGACGCCGCCGCGTCGCTCGCCGCGATGCTGCGCGGCGCAGAACCCGTCCCGGCGGGCGCGAAGCTGGCGCTCGTCCTCCGGATGAGCGTCCCGGCGATGATGGCGGAGTTCGCGTCCATGGCGATGTCCTTCATCGACGCGGCGATGATCGGGCGGCTCGGGACGGCCGACGCCGCGGCCGTCGGCCTGATGGCCTCGTCCACGTGGCTGTTCGGCGGCGTGTGCTGGGCCGGCGTGGTCGGGTTCTCCGTCCAGATCGCCCAGGCCGTCGGGGCCGGGCGGGAGGCCGAGGCCCGGTCCGTGCTGCGCCAGGGCCTCGCGGTGCTGGGGGGCCTGTCGCTCACGCTCGCGGCGGCGGGCGCCGCCGTGTCGCCCTGGCTTCCCGGCTGGCTCGGCGGCAAGGGGGGCACGGCGCTTCTCGCGGCGCGGTATTTCGCCATCTGCATGGCCGGCGTCCCCTTCCTGCAGCTCGGCGCGCTCTCCACCGCCGCGCTCCAGGCGAGGGGCGACATGCGCACGCCCGGGTCGCTCAACATGCAGATGTGCGCGCTGAACGTCCTGTTCAACCTGCTGCTGATCTTTCCGGCGCGCGAGTGGACGCTCCCGTCCGGGTTCGCGCTGCGGCTGCCCGGCGCGGGGCTCGGCGTGGCGGGCGCGGCGCTCGGGACGGCGCTCGCGGAGGCCGTCACGGCGCTGCGGCTCGGCCGGGCCCTGCTCGTGCGCGACCCGGTTCTCTCGCTGCGCGCGGACGAGCGGCTGCGCCTGTCGCGCCGGGTCGTGCGGAAGGCGGCGAGGCTCTCCGCCCCGGTCGCCTTCGAGAACGCCGCGATGAACGCCGCCGTCGTCGCGGCGACGGCGGTGGTCGCCCCGCTCGGCGACGTCGCGATCGCCGCGAACTCCTTCGCCGCCACGGCGGAGGGGCTGTGCTACCTGCCGTGCATCGGCATCCGCGCGGCCGCCCAGACGATCGTCGGGCAGGCGGTCGGCGCCGCGCGCGCGGCCGCGGCGCGGAGCTTCGCCTTTCTCGCGACGGCGTGCGGCATGCTCGCGATGGCCTGCGGCGGCGTCCTTCTCTGGTTCGCCGCGCCCCACCTCATCGGACTCTTCACCCGCGAGCCGGACATCGTCCGGGAAGGCGCGGCCGCGCTGCGCGCCGTGGCCTTCGCGGAACCGTTCTTCGCGGCGGCGATCGTGGGCGGCGGCGCGCTGCGCGGCGCGGGCGACACGCTGGTTCCCGGCGCGTTCAATTCCCTGAGCATGTGGTGCGTGCGGCTGCCGCTCGCGGCGTTTCTGGCGGACCGCCACGGGCTCCGCGGCGTCTGGGAGGCGATCGCCGTCGAACTCGTCGTCCGCGGGTGCTTCGCGCTGGCCCGGCTCAAGTCGTCCGGCTGGAGCGGCGGGGAGAAGCGGCGCTAGGCCGGGCGGAGCGAGAGACGACGAATGCCGTCCGCGACGTTCGTCCGGTTGACTTCGTGGATCCTGTCCCCGATCACGACCGTGGCGCGCCCGAGGTCCACCTGGAACGTATTGAACAACGTCGGGTTGGGCTCCGCGAAGTGCGCGGCATTCCCCGGCCGCAGGTAGGAATCGAGGTCGTCGATCGCCTCGTCCTTGACGACGGCGTCGACTTCGGCGACCGAGCGCGGTCAGGCGCCTTCGCGCTCCACCTTGAACCGCAGAATCGGCGTTCCCTCGAACCGCGCGAACAGGTCCTCCCCGTCCGCGACGCTCTTCTCGATCCCTTCGCCGACGAAGCGGCAGTGGGCTTTGACTTCTTCGAGTGATTTCATGGTGAATTAGTTCGGATTCTGCGCGGAGATTGTTTTTATGCTTTGCCATTGGTCGCAGGAAGGAACGGAACTAAGAATCACATGGTCTAGCAATGGGATTCCGATCGTTTCTCCAGTTTCTTTAAGCATTCGTGTGAGCTCGATGTCTTCGTCCGACGGCGAAACATCTTCGGAAAGATGGTTGTGTGCGGCAATGACGGCGATTGCGCCTTCGCGGATTGCCGGACGGAATACGTCACGAGGAATCACGAGCGCGACGTCCTTCGTTCCCGCGGACACGACTACGGGATTGGAGATGAGTCGTTTACGAACATCCAGCAGAAGACACCAGAAGACCTCGCGTTCCTGTTTGTCTGCTTCCGGTTTGAGAAGCGAAAACACATCCCGAGCATTTCTGATAGGCAGCGTCCGATTGCGCATGTTTCTTTCGGCATCAATGGCCCTTCGTCCGAGTTCAAACGCCGCGATCAACCCCAATGCCTTGTCCTCTCCGATGCCAATGCGACCGATCTTTTTCTCTGCCAGAAATGCCATGAAACTGCGCAACGTGGGGTATTTGAGCAATTCCGCCAACGAAGTACACGACGCCCGCAGCTTCGTGGCTGCTTCAAGGACGTTCGTCCCCTTCACGCCGCTGCGGAGGATGTTGGCAAGGAGAACTTCGTCAGGAATTGCAGCCAATTCCTCCGCGGACGAAATCATCTTCATACGCTCTCGCGGTTGTAGCTCGCGCGGCGCGTTGTAGATGACATTCCACGATTCCGATTTCTTCCTCTTCTCCATCGCTCCGTCAAATCCTGTCGCCATAGGGAAGCGCCCGAATCCGTCTTTCCATATCGTCCCAGTCTGGCTTGCCGTCGGTTGTTTTCGGAAGTCGGATGACCGTATCTCGAAGATGTGTCTTCCACTTTCTTCCGAAGGAATACTTTGGGCGTTCGCGGTCCAATATCGTCGCGATGAACAAGCCGTTGTACTTGTTCAACTTTTCCGAATATCCCATTACAAGGTCGGTCGTTGCAATGAACTCCCGATCCATGTAATTAGCGTATCCAACGGAACCCTCGCCATTGCAGATGAAGACAATGCAGTTCCCTTGCTGGACCAAGACTGGATTTCTTGCGCAACGTTGCATCACGCAGTTGTCATCCTTTTTTGCTCCCAGATACAGACACTCGTCGCCGTCTTCCAACATCCCCGCGTGAGCTTTACCGACCTCAAATCGCTCGAACAAATCCTCGACCCGAAACTCACCCCAGTCATCCGTCGGAACCGAATTTCCCGCTTCCTCATTCGCCATTCGGCTCTGCTTGATGAGATAAGCGTAATAATCCCTGACAACCTGTTCAAAGCTTTGATCCGAAAGACCAGAGTAGTCGGTCTCCATATAGGCTTCGGCAAGCCACTCGTCGTCGGCGGTGACCTTGCGAACGGCTGAGATGCCCTTTTCGGACCTGCGATGGAAATAGAGATCGAGCCAGCGCGCCTCAATCTCCGCCCAGAGGCCGTCGCGACGCTCAATACGGCCGAGGTTCTTCTTCTTCATGAAGCCGTCGTCCTTGAAGTAGCCGAAGAAGGTTTCGGGAATGGGCGCGTTCTCATGGCGGGTACCGAGGTTGAATACCATGCAGCAGGCGCACGCGCTGGCTCCGGGATGAAACATGTCGGAGGGGAGCGAAAAGACGGCGTCAAGGGTATTCTCGTCGAGCATGAGTTTCTTGTATCGCTGGATTTCCGACGAGGAGCCGATGGCGCACTGCATCGGCAGTAGAACGGCCAGTTTCCCCTGCTTCGCGCGGTGGGCAATCTCGTAGGCAAAATGGAAGCCCTTCGAGGGGTCTTCCTTCGTCTCCTTTTTCCACGTTTTCACGTATTCCGGCTTGCAATCGACACGCGTCGCGTTGTAGGGGGGATTCATCAGGACGACATTCACCCCTTTCTCCTCCCAGTCCGTTAGGCTGAAGCAGCTGCCCTGGCGGATGTTCGAGTTTCCGTCGCCGTGGATGAGCATGTTCGTGGTGGATAGCCCGAAGGCGGTTTCGTCCGATTCGATGCCATGGATCTGCGTCTCCTTTACGTGTGTGCGCTCTTTCTCGGTGCGGCAGTCGTCGAGCGCCGTCGTGAGGGCGCGGACGAGGAACGCGCCGCTCCCGCAGCAGGGATCGAGCACGACCGAATGGCGGTTCACGCCGACGACGGCGCACATGAAGTGGACGATGTGGTCGGGCGTGAACGCCTGGTTCTTGTCCGACTTGCCGACATATTTGTTGAAGGTTGTGAAGAAGAGGTTGAGAAGGTCTTGCCCCTGCGTCGTCTTGTCGTTGATGTAGGGGAGAATCCGGGCTTCGATGAATTCAAGAATCTCCTCGAACTCCTCCTTCTTCAGGTCGCGGACACATTGGGCGTCAACGACCTTCTGCTTCAGAATGACCAGTTTTTCAGCCTTGTTGAGACATTTGTTGAGCAGTGTCTCTAGTTCGGTCTCAATGCCGCTGCGAATCTGGGCCGTGGTCAGTCCCTTGTATTTCAGCCCTCGCTTCAGCGCAAGAAGGCAAGTCCCGACGAACTGGCCGCGAATCCGCGCCCAGATGCCGTAGCCGTGCAACAGCTCGTTGAGCGCGTAGGTGCTTTGGATGACGGCAATCTTGTTGTTTCGCGTCCCGAAATGGAGGTTGACGTATTCCCCCATCGGACGGATGGACTTCTCGGCCGGGTCAACATGGCCATCGTCAATGATGCCCGAGCCGTCCTGCCAGACGCGCACGTCATCCGTTTCGGTCGCCGCAAGGATGGCAACAACCTTCTTTGCGTCCGGCAACTGCGCTTCGTAGTCCGAATACTGTTGGAGCTGCCGCATGCCGTCGGCGATATTCTTTTTCGTGAACCTGTCCTTCGTCTCCACGAGAACGACGAGTTTTTCGCTCTCGAAGCGGATGTCGACGAACTTGTGTTCCTTTTCAGGATGTCCGACAAGAAACTTCCTGTAGTCCTTACCGACGCCCTTCAACGCCTTCGGGTAGCTGTATTCTCCGGTCTCAAGGTTTCCGACAAGGAACTCCTTGCCAATGGTGTCGATGATTTGCTGTCTGGTCATATTGTCCTCGCGATGCAAGCTGCATCGCGAGCGGGGCCGGAAGTCGGGCGGCTATAAAAAGAGCGCGTCCTCGTCCATGCCCTCACCTGGGCCCTAGGAAAGCCCGTCTGAATCACATGGGAGAACGCGCCCAATGTGGGCGCGTTCTGCTGTATGGATTCAGACAAAGCCGTTTAGGCCTTTATCGGAAGAACGACTCCGGAAATTTCCTAGGTTTCGGTGAGGCGTCGTTAGCAGTTCGCTAAGAGGTTTGTTTGTGTTTCAGGGGTTCCGGATGGCGGGGTGGCTCCGTGGGTTGCGTGTGCGAAGGGGATTCTAGCGGTTTGTGCGGCGCTCCGCAAGCGTTTCGCCGGCGATGGCGACTGCGCGCTGGAGTTTTCCGCGAAGAAGTTCCTTGGACGGCAGTTGCGTGAAATACTGGGCGACGCGGATGTTCTCCTCGTCCAGCATCAGATACTCGATGTGCTCCGTGTTGCCTTCGGAGCAGAGGATGAGCCCGATGGGCGATTCCTCGCCGGGCTTGCGCTCGTTGCGGTCGAGATACCGAAGATAAAGCCTCATCTGCCCTTCGTATTCCGGCTTGAATCGGCCGAGCTTCAGGTCGACGACGACGAGCCGCCGGAGGGATCGGTGGAAGAACAGCAGATCCATCTTGTAGTCCGTCGCGTCGATCGTGATGCGCCGCTGCCGACCGAGAAAGGCGAAGTCGGTCCCGAATTCCTCGATCGCCGTCTCGATCTGCGCGAGGATCGCGTCCTCCAGATCGTTTTCGGAATAGTCGTCCCGCAGGCCCGTCAGGGAGAAGAAGTAACTGCTTCGGAAGACGAGATCGGGCGTCAGTTCCCCTCGCTCGCCGACCTTGGCGAGTTCCGCCCGGATGACGGCCTCGGGCTTGCGGGAGATCGCCGTTCGCTCGAACAGCATGGCGTCGATCTTCTCTTCCATGCGGCGGGTGCTCCAGTGTTCGTGGGCCGCCATCTCCAGGTAGAACATCCGCTTCAGCTCGTCGTCGATCCCCATCAGCGCGCGGACATGCGTCCAGCTCAATTGTGTACGCAGCGCGTACACGATCTCGGCCTCGGTGAAAGTGTACGCGACGCGTACACAATGCTGGATGGTCCGGAAGCCCCATCCGGAACCGAACTCGCCCGTGAGAAACGCGGCGCATTTCTTGACGGTTTCCTCTCCATAGGCGCCCCGGCCGCCCTTGAGGATGTCCTTCTTGATCCGGCAGCCGACCTGCCAGTACAGGGAAATGGCTTCGGAATTGACCGCGACGGCGACACGCTGGCGCGCCGAACGGACGAGGTTGCGCAAGTCGGAAAACAGGCGGCCGGAAAATGCGTTCGCGGCAGATGGCGAAACGATCCCCGTCGAAGGAGTGGCCGTCTTCGAACGGCGCCTCCGAACAACGTTTTTCGTCTTCGATTGTCTGGGCTTTCCAGTCATAAGAAGGAAATCGTTTCCGTGTGGCAATACCGGCAGTTCGCTAAAGGGTTTGTTTGTGGTTCAGGGGTTCCGGGTGGCGGGGTGGCTCCGTGGGATGCGTGATGGCGCGAAGTCTACCATACGGCCGATTTGGGGGCAAGCGCCGCAACGCGGCGCAGCCCGAGGTGCGGCCGGTCGACATCACGACCGAATCGACCGAATCGACCGAGTCGCGCTTCTGCGGCCTGAGGCGCGCGAAGCGGAAAGAGGCCGTCTCGGTCGAGTCGGTCGGGCGTCGAGTCTGTCGAAAGGCCGTGGGCGGGGGCGGCTTCCCCCGAAAGGCGGCCGGTTCGACGACAGGACGAAAGGACCTCAGGACAAAAGGTCGCGCCCCAGGCGCCTTCCAGCGCCTAGACGCTCATGAAGCCGGGGCCGTTCCCGCCGAACTTGGAGAATTGGGTCGCCTCCTCGTCGCGGACGGCGGCTTCCTCCGCGGCGGGGCGGAAGTTCTCCACCGTCTCGCGCCATTCCTCGGCCTTGCTGACGAACTCGTCCAGGTCCTTGCAGAACTCCTCCATCTCCAGGCCCTTGAACGGGAGGCCGCCGATCAGGATGATCTCGCCGGTGTCCGGCGAGATTCCCAGCGCGATGCCCTGCGTCCCGTAGAGCTGCGTGTTCGCCTTCAGAAGCATCTCGTAGAACGCCTCGCGCTTGTCCGGCGGCGGTTCGCCGATGACGGCGGCCCCCACCACGGCCAGCCCGTCCGGCGACTCCGTGAAGTCCATCGGGATGTCGTCGATCGTCAGGGAGCAGGTGCCGTCCTTGACCTCGACCCCCTCGATTCCGAGTTTTTCCGCAAA
>CAMVRE010000080.1 GCA_947169825.1 uncultured Verrucomicrobiota bacterium
GCGCGCATGTCCGCGTCGATCGACATCTGCTTGCCGGGCATCGCGTCGAGGGTGAAGCGCGCGGCGACCTCGGAGACGCGCTCGGCGCCCTTGGAGATCACCACGAACTGGACGATCGTGATGATGAGGAAGATGACGGCGCCCACGACGAAGTTGCCGCCGACGACGAAGTTGCCGAACGTGTTGATGATGGATCCGGCGGCGTTGGGGTCCTGCGCGCCCTTGAGCAGGATGCAGCGCGTGGTGGTGACGTTGAGGGCGAGCCGGAAGAGCGTGGTGAAGAGCAGCATCGACGGGAACGTCGAGAACGCGAGCGCCCGCGGAAGATACAGCGAGAGCATCAGCAGGACCGTCGAGATCATGATGTTCGTCGAGATCAGCAGGTCGACGATGGGCGACGGCAGCGGGATGATCAGCAGCCCGATGATGCACACCACCAGCACGGCGAGCACGAGGTCGCCGAAGCGGGTGAAGAGGCCTGCGATGTCGGAGGATTTGCTGGGCATGGCGGTGCTAGGTTTCGAGAAGGGCGGCGCGGTAGGATTCGAAGAGTTCGGTGTCGGCGAGGAGCGTCCCGAGCTCGCGGGCGGCGCGCTGGGCGGCGGGGCCCTTGCGGCCGCGCAGGTTGCGGAGGGCGCTGCGCGCGGCGGCGTTGAAGCCGCCCGGGGTGCGGAGCGCCGGGCCGTTGCCGGCGACGAGCGCGGCGAAGATGTCGCTGGCGGCGGTGCGCGCCTCGGGGAAGACCTCGTCGAGCGCGGCGGTGACGGTCGTGGAGCCGGGCAGGAGTGCCTGCTGCGTCTGGCCCGGGGTCTGGCCGACGACGCCGCTCGTCCACTCGGCGTTGCTGACGCCGGTGTTGAAGGTGAGGGCGTGGGTGGTGCGGGCGACTTCCATCAGGCGGGTCCTCCGGCGAGGTCTTCGGAAAGGCGCCAGAGCGCGGAGAAGGCGGCGTTCACGGCGGGCAGGGTGGTTTCGCGCTCGGGGAAGCGCGCGGCGAGGATCGCGCGGCCGGACCGGGCGAGGATTCCGGCGCGGAGCCGGAAGGGCGCGCGGGCGCCGGGGTGCGCGGCGGCGAGGAGCCGGCGCGCGGCCGCGGGGTCGGAGACGGGGTAGGGGAACGAGAGCGCGACGACGAGCGACTCGAAGGCGTACTCGAAGCGCAGCTGCGCGCCGGTCTCGAAGGTCGCGGCCGCGGCGCCGCGGTCGTTGAGGGAGAAGTCCGAGAGCCCGGCCGAGCGGCCGAACTCGCGGACGATGTCGTCCAGCCAGACGGGGGCGGGGCTGCTCATGCGGACTGCTCCTCCTGCTTCTCCTGCTCGGCCTCCTCCTCCAGGGAGACGAGGCCGTCGAGGTGCTCCTGGGCGGCGTCGACGAGCTTCTGCCGGTCGGTCTCCTTGCCGAACAGGCGCGGGGAGAGGCGGCGGAAGAGCCCGACGAGCTCGCGGGTGAAGTCCATCTGCGCGAGGAGGGCCTGCAGGCCGGCCTCGCCGACGAAGGCGCCGATGCCGGGCGCGGTGACGAACGCCTGCTCGGTGAAGTCGAGGACGCGGCCCGTCATCTGCTCGCCGGTGAGGCGGCACGCCTCGCCGAACTGCGACTGCATCCGGGCGCCGAGCTTGTCGAGGTCGCCGAGGACGGTCTGGAGGACGTCGACGCACTGCAGGTCCAGCAGAATCTGGCGCAGCTGCACGGGATCCATCGAGGGGTTCGAGGCGGCGAGGTCGGCGCCGCAGCCGGCGAGCAGGAACGAGATCGCGCCCTTGAGCCCCTCGGGGCCGCGCGCGGCGAGGAGCGAGCGGAAGCAGTCCTGGGGCTTGGTGAAGCCGAAGACCTCGGAGCGGTAGAGGTCGCGCAGGCCCTGCATCTCCTCGGGCGTCGTGGCGCGGGCGTTGACCTCCTGCGCGAGGTTGAGGCCGGCCTTGACGTCGGGCCCCTTCTCGGCCATGAGCTGGGCGCGGGCGTCCTTGACGAGCTGCGCCAGGTCCCCCTCGGACTCGCCGAGCATCTGCTCCAGCAGGTCCAGCATCGCGAACTGGTGCGTGGCGTCGGTCGAGGCGCGGCCGAGCTGGCGCAGGAGATCGTCGGCGGACATCGGCTGGCCGCCGGCGCGGGCGAGGCGGGCCTGGCGCAGGATGCCATCGAGCTGGTCGCGCCCGGGCATGTCCGGCAGGACCTTGCTCCAGGCCTCGATCGCGCGGAGGAACGACGAGCGCGGGCCCTGCGCCTCGCCGAGCTTGCGGTCGGCGAGCTTCTTGAGGGACTTCTCCTCGAACTGCGCGGTGAGCTCCTCCATCGAGTCCATGAGCTCGGCCGTCGGGTCGGCCTGGACCGTGAGCGCGACGCCCATCGCGCGGCCGGTCTCGGCGGCGGGGGCCGTCGTGGCGGCCTGCGCGGCGCGGTCGAGCGCCTCGCCCTGGCGGGCGGCGACGTCGTACTGCGTCGAGATGACGTGGCGCAGGATCTGGGCGGCGTCCATCGGCATCAGAACACCGCCCTTCTCGGAGCCGCCGTGCGCAGCGGCAGGGGTTCGGAGCCCTCGATCCAGACGATCGCCGGGCCGTGGAAGTGGAGCATCAGGTCCCGCGGGCCGCGCGGCAGGAGGACGTCGAGGAGGCGCAGCCGCGGGCAGAAGCCCGTCGGGCGCGCCCCGGTCCACGCGACGGCGGCGTCCGGCCGCACGCCGAGGGACTCGCCGTCGGCGAGTGCGACGCGGGCCGTGCGCGAACGGGTCGCCATCACGACCCACTCGGACGAAAACTCCGTGGTGCGGATCGAGCGGGCGAAGGACATCGGCACCACGCGCAGGAGGCGGGCGCCGGAACGGGCCGCGGCGGGCGCGACGAGAACCTTGTCGGAGACGGCGGTCACGGGCGCGCCGCAGTCGATGCGGGTGAGGAACGGACACGCGGAGGCGGAGCACCACGCGCGGGCGTCCTGCTCCGTGCCCTCTGCGTTCTCTGCGTGAGATTTTAACTCTGCGTTCTCTGCGCTCTCCGCGTGAGATTCAATCCCTGTGTTCCCTGCTCGCTCTGTGCGAGACATTCCCCCTGTCAGCTCTCCGCGTGTGAGCGCGCCGCGGTCGGGGCACACGAACCCGCGCAGCCCGCGGCTCCTCAGCGTGCCGCGGACGGCGGCGGGCTGCGCGCGGCCGAAGAGCCACGCGCCCGCGCCGACGACGGCGAATCCGCTGGAGAGCTCGGCTACCACGGGAGGCATCCCCTCCGCTTGTCGACCTCCTCGCGCTCGGCCTCCCGCTCCTTGCGGAGGCGGGCGCGCTCCTCGCGGGCCCGGACGAGCTCGCGCTTGCGCTCCTCGAGGCGCTCGTCGAGCGCGTCCTGGCGGCGTTCGCGGCGCTCCTGGCGGTCGATGGCGCGCAGCTCGCGCACCTCGTCCGCGTCCTCCGCGTCCTCGTTGAGGGTCTCCATCTCCTCGATGTCCCGCAGGCGCATCGCCTGGAGGCGGGCGAGGTCCTCGGCGTCGGGGTCGACGATCCGCGGCGAGATGAGGAAGAGGCGCTGGACGGTCTCGGTCTTGGAGGAGTGCCCGCCGAAGAGCCAGCCGAGGAGCGGGATGTCCCGCAGCCAGGGGATGCCCCAGCCGGCCGTCTCCTCGATGTCGCGCAGGTAGCCCGCCAGCACGATCGTGTCCTCCTCGTAGACCGAGGTCTGCGTGTCGAGCGACGAGGTGCGCGTCATCGGCATCGAGTCCACGGAGACGCTCTCGAAGCCGCCGTCCTCCAGCGAGAGCGTGAGCCAGATGCGGGTGGGCACGGCGTCGTTTCCGAGGTGCATGATGCGGGGCTTGACCTGGAGCGTCGTGCCTGCGGAGACATCCGCCAGCTCCGCCACCTCGGTGCCGATGATGCGGGCGTGGTAGGTCTGCTGGTCCGAGAGCGAGGCGGCGAGGTTGTTCACCGTGAGGAGCGTCGTGCGGGAGATGTTGCGCGCCTTGCCCTTGTCGCGCAGCGCGGTGAGCGAGGCGGAGACGGTGGACTTGCTCCCGAGGTAGGAGAGCGCGCCGGCGAGGCCGCGCCCGGCGAGGTCCTCGGCCGAGAAGAGATTGCCCGCGTTCTGGCCGACGCTGCCGGAGAGGCGGTCCCTCGTGCCGGTGCCGGCGATCGAGAGCTGCCAGTCGAGCGCGTCCTTGCGCGCCATCTCCACGACCGTGACCTCGATCTCGACGAGCTTCTGCGGGACGTCGAGCTCGCGGATGAGGCGCTCGTAGAGGGGCATGCGCGGCGCGACGTCGGTCACGATCACCGCGTTGAGGCGGTTCTCGGAGGTGATGAGGGGCTTGAACGAGGCGGGGGCGTTCGTGTCGCCGGCGGCGCGGGATCCGGGCGAGGCGATCGTGCCCACGATGTCCTTGAGCATCGACGCGACGCCCTTGATCGAGCCGCTCGACTCGGGGGAGCTGGCGCTGAACGCGACGTCGTCCGCCCAGGTGTTCTGCAGCGGGAAGAGGCGCGTCTCGATCTCGTTGAAGGTGCGGCGCTCGCGAAGCACGTCCGCCTTCTGGATCATCTCGGCGACGAGCCCGACGTAGCGCGGCGGGCCGGAGACCATGATCAGCTCGTCGTTGCTCGCGGTCTTCAGGGGGAAGCGCGGGTCCTCGACGCCGAGCTCGGCGAGCATCGCGCGGACCTCGCCGGCCTTCATGTAGCGCAGGTCCAGCAGGATCGTCTGCATCTCGCTCGCGGCGTTGATCCAGAGCGTCGCGCCGTCCCAGTACCACGCCAGGTTGTGCATCGAGCAGAGCCGGTCGAGGAACTCGCCGCACGGCACGTCGGCGAACTCGCCCGAAAGCGCGCCCCCGACGGCGGGGGAGAGGATCGTCGAGATCCCCTGCGCCACGCCGAACGTCTCCAGCACCTGCCGCAGGTCCATCGACCGCGCGACGAGCGAGTAGGTCTCGGTCTTCCAGGGGATCTCGGGCGCGGCGGCGGGCTGCGCCGGGGCCGCCGCGGCGGACGCGCCGCCGGTCGCCTTGTCCACGAGGCCCGACAGGGTGTCCTTGAACTCGTCGAAATGCTCCCGGAACCACTTGTGGAACCATTCCGACCGGACGACGTCCCGGAGCAGCTCCTCGATGTCCGCCTCGTAGCGCTTGAGCGGGCTCGCGTCGGCCGTGGCCGCGACGACCGGCGTAGCGGCCGCCTTCCCGGAATCCGCGGACGTCGAGCGGGAATCGCCCTCCGGGCTCTCCGCGCGGGCTGTCGCCTCTGCGTCGCTCGGCGTATCGATCAGGTCGTCGCTGGCCTCCGCGATCGCCGCGGAGGACTTCCCCTTCGTGTCGCCGGAGCCGGTCTCCGCGCTCTCTGCGTTCTCTGCGTGAGTTTTTGCGTCCGCGCTCTCTGCGTTCTCTGCGTTCTCTGCGTGAGTTTTTGCGTCCGCGCTCTCTGCGTTCTCTGCGTGAGTTTTTGCGTCCGCGCTCTCTGCGTTCTCTGCGTTCTCTGCGTGAGTTTTTGCGTCCGCGGACTCCGCGTGGGAATCATCCTCGTCGACGCTCCGCGTGACGAGCTCGATCGACGGCTCCTCGTCCGCGATCGGCCGTTCGAGATCCAGTTCGAGATCCGGGTCTCCGCGCGGCGGGTCGGTGGCGCAGCCGAACAGCGCGACGACGAGGGCGAGGGCGGGAAGGGGGGAGAGGGATCGTTTCATCGGGAAACGGATTGGGCGTGAGAAAGGGGGCTTCGGGCTAGGGGCGGATCATCAGCGGTGGAATCTCCGGCTCGGGGGCGGAGAACTCGTCGATGCGCTCCAGCCACCAGTCGCAGGAGTCGCAGAAGGATTCGAAGGCGAGCTGCATCGCGCCGGCGGAGGCGTCCGCCGGCAGTTCGCGCCAGAGCAGCGCGGCGCCGCCCGGCGTCGGGTCGGCGGCGAGGATGGCCTCTTCGCGCAGCATCCGGCCGGGTGCGAACGATGCAAGGCGGGGAAGGTCCCCTTCGTCGCACGCAAGCGCGCGCGAAAAAAGAAGACGACCCGGCTCCGCACGGACCAGCACTTCCCCGCCGTCCACGAGGACGGAGAACGAGGTCGCCCCCTCGGGCGCCCGTTCGGGGTATCCGATTGCGGAGAGAAACTGGTCGAGGGAGGATGGCATGGTGGTTTGGGGGTCAATGCCCCTGCGGGGCGTTCCAGGCGGGATTTGCACGCGTCCGAAGCCCGCTTCGCGGGCGTTCGAAGTCTCGCGCCAGGCGCGCTAGTAGTTGTTCACGATGCCGACCTGGACGGTGTTGAGGCTCTTGAGGACGTTGGAGATCATGTCGTAGGACTGGTCCCGCTTGCTCGTGAGCGACTGCAGCTCGATCATCTTCTGCTGCGAGAAGCTGTTCATCTCGTCCATCTTCGCCTCAAGCTGCGTGATGAAGTCGTCGAACATGATGTCGTCCGAGTCGGGATTGCCCGAGACGCGGACGTAGCTGATGCCGTTGGCGATGACGCCCATGTTCACCAATGCGGTTTTGTACGTGACCCCCGGGTATGCGGCATTGTCGCTGGAAACATTGTAGTTGTTCAGGGAACGGGCGGAAGTCCCCGCCGCCTTGAGCTCGTCCGGCCATTTCAGCACTTCGGTTTCGATTTCGGTCAACGCTTCCAGTTTGGCGGAAGTCGAATTCATCTCCTCCATGAGCGCGATGATGGTCGCCTCGAGCGCTGTGGCGCGCTGCAGGCAGATCGCCATCACGAGCTGCCCGATGGAGAGCTGGCGCGGCGTGCCGTCCACGTTGTTCACGCCGTCCACCGTGTAGGCGCGGGCCGTGAGGTAGCGGCCCGTCTCCGGGCTCACCATGGAAAGGTCGAATTCGATGGTTTCGATGGGCATGGCGGTTCTCCGAGTGAAGAGTGAAGAGTGAAGAGTGAAGGGCTGGAGCGGTGGACGGGGGGCTAGAAGTTCTGCGCGTTGCCCGACTGCGACGTGCCGAGCGCGCGGACGACGTTGGAGGAGGTGGAGTAGGCGACGTCGCGGCGGTTGACCATCGTCTGCAGGTCGATCATCTGCTCCTGCTGGTCCTGGACGCGCGCGTCCATCGCGTTCTTGAGGGCGGAGGCGGCCTGCATGCGGCGGTCGTAGCTCGAGAGGTCCTCGGGCAGGGCGCTCCCCTCGATCCCCAGCGTGCCGGTGAGGAACGCCCTGGCCGCGCCCCAGTCCGCCGTGCCGGCCACGATCCGCGGGAGCCACGCGGCCGCGGCGTCGAGCGTCACGGAACCCTCGTTCATCCGGTTCATCTTGACCACGCTCTGCGCCTCGTAGGCGGCCGCCGTGCGGATGCACACGGCCTGCACGAGCTGCCCGAGCGTGAGCGCGCCGCTCGCGCCGGTGTCGTACATCGAAATCGCTTCGCTCCCCTCGGGGGCGTAGCGGTTCGTCGCGATCTGGATCGTCTCGATGGGCATGGCGGCTACAGGTTGCGGATGAGATTCGCGCGGGTGTCCGAGACCGCGGTCATCAGGTTCGTGGCGGTGGAGTAGGATTCGTCGCGGCGGTCGACGAGCGACTGCAGGCGCGACATGTCGGTCTGCGACTCGTTGTTGAGGGCGTCGATCTTGCTCTTGACGCGCTGCGTGAAGTATTCGATCCACTTCTTCGTCTCGTTGTTGTCGAGATTGGTTCCGGTGAGCTCCTTTACGCGGGCCTTGACGTCGGCGCTGAACGAGTAGGTCGAGTGGTCGTCGCCGCCGGCGTCGCTCTTCAGCGTCGCCTGCGCCGCGGAGAGCTCGGAGAGGGCCTTGCCGAGGATTTCCAGGTCCTTGTTGCGGGCGCGGATGCGGGTCGTGAGGGGCGCGACCTCCCCCTCGACCGTGACGGCGCGCCGTTCGCTCACCTTGATCATCAGGTCCTGGAAGTCGACCTGCTTGCCGTCGATCTTGTATTCGTAGGCGTTGACGCCCCAGAGGGCGGTGAGGTCCTGGGCGACCTGGACGTTGTCGATGGTGGGCATTTCGGGTTCCTCCTACACGATGTTTCCGATGGTCGAGGACGCCGCGTCGTCGGCCTTCCGGACGATGCGCGAGGCGGCGGAGAAGGCGTTGTCGCGCTTGGAGATGAGGCCCTGGAGCGAGACCATGTCCTGCTGCAGGTTGTTGTTCTCCAAGTCCATGGCGTACTGGATCTCGTTCTGGCCCTTCATGAGGTTGGCGCGGGTCATGTCCGCCGTGTTCTCCTTGAAGACGAGCGTGATGCCGTATTTGAGCGCCGTCCCGTTGACCCAGGCGCCGTTGTCGACGGTGGCCGAGTCGCCGGGCTCGGCGTTCTTGACCCGGAGCTTGGCGTAGGCCTTGGCGAGCTCGGCCATCACCTGGCCGAGCTCCTCGACCTTGCGGGCCCGGGTCTTGACGATCTCGGAGCTGGCCGAGGCGGCCGCCTCGATGGCCGTGGACTGCTTGAACGCGGCGACGGTGAGCGCGGCGGAGTAGTCCTTGCCCGCGTCGCCATCCACGGTGTAGGACACCTGCGGGACGCCGTAGACGGAGGCGCCCGGAATGACGTTGGTTTCGATGAGTGGCATGGGAGGGGAAACGGGTGTGAAAGACTACCTGAACGGGGCGGGAATGGGCGCATTCTAGCTCACGCGGGCGCGCTGTGCAAGAAAAAACGTGCGGGCTCGCGCACGCGAAGTGTTCGCGCCGGAGCCGGGCTCTGGTGTCGTGTCTGGCGACAATCCGAGGTCGGGCGGAGACGGACGGACTCTACCCCGTTCGTCTTCGCGGGACGATGCTCCTTCTTCGCGCCCGTGACAACGCCTCGGCGAAGCCCTTCGCCGTCCTTGCGGCGGGCGAGGAGAGCCGCCGCCGCGCGGCGGCGTGGCTCGCGCGCATCGCCTCGCGGATCGCCGGGGCGAACGCCTCGGCGGGAAAGTCCTTCTCGAGCAGTCGCGTGGCGGGGTGCGGGTCGCGCAGGCCGTGGACCTTGCGGAACTCGTCCGCGAGCCGCCGGTAGCCCATCAGCGAGGCGTAGTGCCGGAGGAGCGCCGGGCAGCGCTCGGCGATCCAGCCGCGCACGCCGGCGTTGCGCCCGACAATCTCGCCGCTCGGGTCGCGCACGAGCGAGCTGTCGACCGCCGCCTCGATGTCGAGCATCATCGACCCGAGCCGGAGCTTCTCCTCGACGGGGCCGCGGCCCTTCGCCTTCTCGTACTGGGCGAGCAGCGCCTCGGGCGTGGGCGGCGGGCTCGACGACCGCTCGCAGAGCCGGCGGATCGGCGAGCCGCCGCCGGCGCGGCGCTCCGCGGGCGAGGGCGGAGGGTTCCTTCCGAGCCGCACCGCCTCGGCGAACTTCTGCGCCCATTCGCGCCACATCGCCAGCCGCTTCTCGCGCCGGCGTCGGCGCGAGGCCCGCGCCTTCGGCGAGGCCCACGGCGTCCCGGTCCAGCGCAGGTTTCGGCTTCGGCAGAATCCGCCCGGGAAAGGCCCGTTTTCGCCTAGATTCTCCTTCCAGCAACGCGACGCCTTCGCCCGCCGTCGCGCGTTCTGCATCGCGAGGCGGAAGGGGCTCCGCCCGGTCTCGCGCTCGAAGTCGGCGTCGATGCGGCGCAGTTCGGCGACGTAGTCCTTGAAGACGCGGTTGTAGTTCGCCGCCCAGTGGGCGGAATCGACCTTCAGGGCGGCGATTCCCGCCTCGAACCGCCTATGGGCCTCCTCGCGGCGGCGTTCGCAGCCGTAGTAGCCCTTCCGCGTGAGGATCTGGTATCGGCGATGCAGCTCCTCGGCGCACGCGAGGCAGACGAGGGCCGCGATTCCACCGCCCAAGGCGAGCAGGCCGGCCGTCCCCGCGCACGCCATCAGGAGAAGGGCGGTGGCGGTCTCGTCGTACTCCTCTTCGGGGCTCGTGGGGCTGCCGAGCCCTCCGGGGCCGAAGAGAGCGGGCTGGTAGAAGAAGGGCATGGTCGGATGGGCGAACGATTCGGGCGTTTGCGAAGACGGGCGACCGGCTCGGGTGTGCGAGGACGGGCCGAACGGGGCCTGCGAACCGCAGGAATGCCGCCGATTCTACACGCCGCC
>CAMVRE010000081.1 GCA_947169825.1 uncultured Verrucomicrobiota bacterium
GCGATCCCGCGCCGGCCGCGAGGACGAGCGCCGCGATGGCGATGGCGCTGAAGTATTCGATGCGCCCGTAGCCGAAGGGGTGCTTTTCATCGGGCGGGCGCCGCGCGAGCTTCACGCCGAGGATCGTGAGAACGGAGCTCAGGGCGTCCGTGAGGTTGTTCACGGCGTCGAGCACGATCGCCACGGAGTTCGAGAGCAATCCCACCGCCGCCTTGAAGCCGGCGAGCAGGATGTTCGCGCCGATGCCGACATAGCTGGTGCGCGTGATGCGTCTTGCGCGGACGTTGGGGTCGGTGATTGGATTCATGCTAGAGCAGCTTCGCGATCTCGGCGTCGATCTCTTCCGGCGTCGTGGTGGGGTGGAAGCGCTTCACGACGTTGCCGTCGCGGTCGATCAGGAACTTCGTGAAGTTCCACTCGATGTCGCCGGGGGCCTCGGCGCCGGCGAGATTGTGCTTCTTCAGCAGGTCGCGCAGACCGGCGATGGCCTCGTCCGTCGCGTCGTCCTTCGGGCGGGCGGTCTTGAGGAAGACGTAGATCGGGTCGGCGCCGGGGCCGTTCACTTCGATCTTGGCGAGCTGGTCGAACGAGGTGTTGTACTTGAGCGCGCAGAAGGCGTGGATCTCGTCGTCGGTGCCCGGGGCCTGGTGCCCGAACTGGTCGCAGGGGAAGTCGAGGATTTCAAGCCCCTTGCCATGGTACTTGGCGTAGAGCTTCTCGAGCCCTTCGTACTGCGGCGTGAAGCCGCAGCCCGTGGCGGTGTTGACGACGAGAAGGACCTTGCCCTTGAGCATGGCGAGGTCGAGGCTCGTTCCGTTGCGACCCTTGGCCGTGAAGTCGTGGATGGTCATTGCGGTGGTCTCCGGGGTGCTGGTTGTTTCGGTTGGTGTGGAAATGTCGGTCACGGTCGAAAGACCGTGCTTCGCCTTGAGCGAATCGAGGGTGCCGTCCTCGGCCATTTCGGCGAGGGCGGCGTCCACGAAGGCGAGCAGGTCGTCCTGCCCCTTTCGCAGGAGGACGCCGATTTCGCCGTGTGTGAACGGCTCGGCGAGGAGCGGCGCCGCGAGGCGCGGGTCGTTCCGGACGTACCAGGGCGCCTCGACGATTTCGGTGACCATGACGTCGGCCGTTCCGTCGGCCACGAGCGAGGGGATCTCCTCGTTCCTGGGATGGACGGCCAGCCGGGCGTGCGGGAGGTTCTCCCGGGCGAACGCCTCGTTGAGCCCGCCGGGATTGACCAGGACGCGGACGTCCGGCCGGTCGATGTCGGCGAGCGAACGGAAGCGGCCGGCGTCCTCGGCCCGGCAGAGAATGGTCTTTCCGTTGGCCAGATAGCCGTCGGACATGTCCATCGTCTCGCGGCGGGCGTCGGTGACGGTGATGCCCCCGATGGCGAGATCGAAGACCGGCGGATCGGCCTGGACGTCCGCGGCGAGCGTCGGCCACGAGGTCTGCACGAACTCGGCGCGGACGCCCAGCTTGGCGGCGATCCGCTCCGCGACCTCGATGCCGAAGCCCTCCCAGCGGCCCGTCTCCGGGTCGCGCCAGGTGAGCGGCCGGTAGTCGCCCGTGCTGCCCACGAGAAGGACGCCCCGAGCCTCGATGCGGGCGATGGCCGGACGCTCCGGACGCGCGCCCTCTTGCGGCCGCGGGGAGACGCAACCGCCCGCCAGCAGCAGCAGGAAGACCGCAATCAACGGTTTGAAGAAGGTCATGGCGCGCATCCTACCATATCCTTGACGGAAGCGAAAGCGGCGTTTTGGGAGTCTGCCATATCCAGCAGTCCGCAATAAGCGATTTTTTGAAAACAGTTGCGCCCGGCCCCGTCCTTCATCATCCTGCACCGCGCTTTGAGCGCACTGCATTGAGGACCTCTCCGCCACCAAGCACCCGATTTCCCGAGAATGCCGCCGCGCGACTTCGTCGCGGGCGGCATTCGTCGTTTTCCGCGCGTGGAAGAGTGGTGGATTTCCGCACTTGCGTCCATGCTCCGTTTCTGGCATACTCTCCTTTACCGCCGCGCGTGGGGCGCGGCGCGCTCCCGCTACGGGAAAATCGGAATGAACACAGATCTCATCGTCGAAGAAGTCCGCAAGGCCCGCCACATGATCGCGGCGTTCTACGGCAACGACCTCCGCGCTATCGCCGAGGCCGCCGCGCGTGGTTTCTCCGATTTCAAACCGGCCGAAATCGACCGCGATGCATTCGGCATCACGACGCCCGAGCCGTTTGCCCGTGAAACCGATTCTCCGCGTTTTACCGTGCCGGTTCCCGCGCCGGCTTGATCCTGTCTCCCCCCCGTTCTCCATCCATCCTGCACCGCGCATTGATCGCACGGCATTGAGGACCACCCCGCCACCCAGCACCCTTTGACCACAAACTAACCAGCTTGCAATTCTGCAAGAGTCGTTCGCCTAAATCCGTGGAAAGATTTCGTAGGACGGCACGAGCGGAAGAACGCGCCAAGAAGGCGCGCCTTCCTTCACGTGTTTCCTACAAGGCCACTTCCACGGAGCCTAGGCGAAGACACCGGAGGAAGGCGCTTTCTTTTTGCCTTGGCGTCGGAGTCCGGAATCAACCAAAACCTCAAGGCGAAAACCGGACAAACATGAAACACAATGCAAAGAGACGTCAGACGTCGTTCCTCGCCCCGACGGCGATGCTGACCGGACTGGTCGCCCTGCTCGCCACGGGCTGCGCCACGCCGCAGAAATACACCAACCACCGAGACTTCTACGCGCAAGGACTCTACAAGGAATCCATCGCTGATTTCGAGGCCGAGATGGTTGATCGCCAGAAGGATGCCGGTCAAGACGAGAACGGCGAAAACCTTCCCGTTCCCGGCTCCCGCGACTACGCGCTCGATGACATCGAAATGGGTGCCGGCTATCGCGCACTCGTCGACCTAGACAGCTCGAACGAAGCCTTCGAGCGGGCCGAGCAGGGCATCCGCGAACAGCAGGAGGCAGCGCTCGCGGGAGCAGTAGCAGGACAAGTCGCAGCCGTGTTCGCCAATGACAACGTCCTCCCCTACCAAGTGCAGGAATACGATGGCATCATGGTGAACGCCTACAAGGCAGTCAACCTGCTTCAACAGGGAGAGACCGACAAGGCTCGCGTTGAGTTCAAGCGCGTCGAGGAACGCCAGCGTATGGCGGCCGAACGCTTCAAGGAGCAGATTGCCAAGGCAAAGGAGGCGGAGGCAAAGCAGAAAGCCAATCCGGAAGCGGCTATGGCCGAAATGGATGAAACTTCTGCCGAGAAGAAAGAGGAAGACGGAATCGGTGCAAAGATCAGGAAACTCGTCGCCCAGAAGTTCAACGAGTGCATGGACGTGGTGAAAGGGTCGCTCACGAACCCCGACCCGTCGCACCCGGAGACGGCCGCAGCCCGCGATGAATACGAGGCCTCGTTCAGCGCCGATACGTGGGGCGCCCAGGAGGCGTTCACCAACCCGTTTGCGACCTATATGCACGGCGTGTTCCTTTTCGCTTTCGGCGAAGACAAGAGCGACGCCGAGGCGGCCGTCCATTTCTTTGAAACGGCGTGCCGCGTCGAACCCGATCCCGCCAAGAATCCCGCCGCCAAGGCGCTCGTCCTCGCGACGGACGACGCCAACGGAAAGCTCAAGAAGGGTGACAAGAAGAAGACCGTGTTCGTCGTCTTTGAGAATGGGCTCGGGCCGATGAAGGAAGAATTCACGATTCCGCTGTGGATCCCGATCAAGCTTCCGAACAAGGCGACCAAGGTTCTTGAGACGGAAATCATCAACTCGACCATCGTTCTCCCCAAGCTGGTTGCGCGCAGCGAGGCGTTCCCCTACCTGTCCGTCTGCGACAACGGAGCGGAACTCGCCAAGACCGTTTCCGTCTGCAACATGGACGCTGTCGTGGCTTCTGAATACCGCGAGCGTTTCCAGTGGATTCTGCTTCGCAACCTCATCCAGTGCGCGATGAAGGACGTTCTTCAAGTCGTCATTGTCAAGGCTCTTGAGGATCCCCAGCACCCGGAGGCAAATATCTTCATCTCTGGTGCCGTCAGTGCGTTGTTCGGCAAGACCAAGCATGCCGACACCCGCATCTGGGCGTCGCTTCCGAAGAACTTCCAGATCGCCGTCGTTGAGCGTCCCAAGTCGGGCTATCTCCAGCTGATGGCCCCCGGAGCGCCCGAGCCGATCGGCACGGCGAAGATTCCCGAAGGAGCCCCCGCCATCGTGTTCGTCCACACGCCCGCCGCCGCGGTCCCGGCGACGGTTTCGGTCGTCTCGGCCGCGGCCAAGTAATTCGGAACAGTCTCGCGCGGCCGCCGGATTCCGGCGGTCGCGCAGAGATCAAGTCTCCACGAACAAGGAAAACGATGAACATCAAACAAATCCTCCTTCCCGCGCTTGCCGCCCTTGGGCTGCTCGCCGGCTGCGCAACGGCTCCGGTCGGAGACCCGCGCGTCATCGTCGATGGTTCGGCCCGTGGCACCGTAAGCGTCCTTCACGTCGGTTACGACGAAATCAAGTCCGGCTCTCGCACCGTCGATCTAACGATCCGCAACGAGCGCTCCTCGGCGCAGACCGTCAAGGTCGCCGTCCAGTGGTTCGCCAACGGACAGGCTTTCCGGTCGCTCCTCGCGGAGCCCCGTCGCGTCTCCCTTCTTCCCAATGAGGTCACGACCCTCCATGAGGTCGCCCCCAACGCCAACCAAGATTCCTTCCGAATCGTCATCTCGAAAGATTGAAAAACATGAAACATACGCTGATTCCCGTTCTCGCCGCCGTACTCCTCGCCGGCTGCGCCACGACGCCAGAGCGCGTCGACCGCCACAACGACAAAGGTCCCGAAGTCATGGGCCTAGACTACCGCGACTTCAACGAGGCCGTCGTCGAGAGCCTCCGAAGCCTTTTTGAAGAAGGCACACTGGATCGTGACGACGGACGTTACGTCATCTACGTTGGACGCGTCATCAACAAGACCACTCAAAACTGGGAGACGACCCAGCTCACGAAGGGAGTCACGATCGAGCTACGGAAAAGCAAGAAGGCCGTCGTGACGGCGATTCCGCCGGATTCAGACGAACCCGGGCTCAAGCCGCAGCTCATCATGACCGGAAAGGTCAGCGAGCGGAACATCCAGATTTCGAGCGGCAAGAAGCAGACCGAATACTACCTTGAACTTGAACTCACGGACTGCGATCCGGACAGCAAGACGCGTGGCGCGGTCTTCTGGGAAGGCCAGGCACCTATCGTCAAGCGCGGCAGCTCCAAGACCGTCAACTGGTAAATGCAAGGGAAAATCAACATGAAAACCAAATTCATAATCACATTCGCGGCCGTCCTCGCCACCGCATTCGCATTCGCGGAAGACCCCGCCCCGGCGAATCTCTCGCAGGCGGACGTCGACGAACAGAACCGTCTTTCCGACCCAGAGGCAGTCGTGAGCGCATCCGACCTCGTCGAAGACTGGAAGGAGGCGGCTCTCCGGCAACTCAAGGTGGAGGAGGGCGTCACGCCCGACGGAAAATACGTGATCTTCGGCTCCGCGAACGTCGCGCTTCCGAACACGGATCCGCAGTTCGGCGACGCGCTCGCGTCCGCCTTCGACGTGGCCATGCTTGAAGCGCAGCAGCGCATGCTGATGGATCGCTTCGGGCGGATTGTCACGGAAAAGACGCGCGAGACATTCCGTGACAACTCCACGAACGCCAAAGAAATACCGCTCGACGCCCCGGCTCCCACCGGCGACTCCAGCGACGTGGCTGACAAGGCTCTGCGCGTCCTCGACAAGTCGCTTTCGCTTTCTGAGGCGAAGCTTGACAAGGCACTCGAAGAATACGGCGTTCCTCGCGCGGAATACCAAACGGCACCCATCGAGAAGAAGAAGACACTGTTCAAGAACGCGATGCTCAAGGAGACGCTCAAAACGGCCTCCGGCGAAATCGCGGGCGTATTCCCCGTCCAGACCACGGTCAAAATGGACAAAAAGGGCAATGCGAAAATCGGCGTCATTCTCATTATGTCACCCAAATCCGTCCAGGTCGCAAAAGATATCTCGCTTCAGCGCAAGTCTCTTGTTTCCGGCAAGGGCGCCGACCTGCACGAGAAGTTCGTTCCGAAAACCCCAGAGCGGTGGGCCGGACAGCTCGGGACGCGCCTTGCCTATGACGCAGACGGCCGCCCGGCGATCATCTCCTACGGCATGGGGTCTTACGTGCCGGACGGCGACGACGACTACATCAACGACGAACTCAAGGAGGAAGCGCGCAAACAGGCCATGGACAACGCCGACGCGCAGATCGCCGAAGTTGTCGCCGGCCGCATGAGCGCGCAGTCCTCCCGCCTTCAGGGCGAATCGGTCGAAAAAAGCGTCACGCGCGAGATGACGCTTGATTCCTCAACGTTTGAAAAGACCGCCAAGGAGGTGATCAAGCAGTCCCAGTCGTTCGCCAAGTCGCAGGCCAAGATGGAAATGAAGGGACTGACGACGCTCGGATCGAAGTTCGTGAAACTCCCCTCCGGACAGCAGATGTGCTACGTGATCCGCGCGTGGACCTACACCGGGCTTGACGCCGTAAAATCACTTGACCGCGCTATGTCGTCGCCCGGTGGCGTCGATCCGGCCAAGAGGGCTGGCGTCGCAGGGGAGCTTGACGGGTTTCTCGTGAACGACGTCGACGATTTCTAGGAGGCAATCCATGAAGAACCATCGATTCATTGCCCTGCTCGCGGCGACGGCGCTTTTTGGCGCCGTTGCCCGCGGGGCGGAGGAGATTGTCTCCACGGAAGCCGAAGGTTGGGGCGCGACGCGCGACACAGCCGTCCAGTCCGCCTGCGTGGAAGGCGTTAAGAAAATCAATGGATTCCTGTTCTCGACCACCGGAACGCAGGAAACGTCCGTCGCGCGGTCGTCCACGACCGTCGACGGAGACGCCCACCGCCAGACCGCGGTCCTGACCGCCTCGGAACGGGAAATGCAGGAGAAGGTCAAGGGTGCCATCAAGGGATACGACATCGTTTCCTGCGAGCAGGAGGAGAACGGCGAATGGCACGCCATCGTCACGGTCCAGGTCGCGAAGTACAAAACCCCTGGCATCGACCCGAACAGTCGACGCAAGATGGTTATTGCGCCGTTTGCAACGATATCAGCGGCATATTCCGTGGGCGCCCAGAACGTGTCCGCCCGGGCGACCGCCGATAAGTTCCGCGGCAAGCTCGAGACGTTCCTCGTTCAGTCTCGCCGGTTCACGATACTGGGACGCCAGGACTCCGATGCGATCCTCGCCGAGAAAAACCTCATCCTCCGCGAATCCGCTGAAATCGACGAATACGCCAAGATCGGAGCCGCCCTCGGAACGGACTACCTCGTCTGCGGAAAGATTGCCGACGTCACGGTTGTCAAGGGACAGACGCAGAGCCTATTCGGCGAAACTTCGGCGCCGAAGATTCTCCGTGCGCGCATTGCGCTCGACTATCGAATCCTCGTGATGCCGACTGGCCAGGTCAAATGGGCCGACGAAGTATCCGTCGACCTCGACGCGGACGAGTGCAAGGCGCTCCGGGGCGACGAGGCCGCCGCCTACGATGCTCTCGTCGACGCCGCCGCGCGCGCCGTGTGCGCCCAGGCCCTCGGAAACATCTATCCTGTCCGGGCAGCCCGCGTCCTCGACAACGGCGAGGTGGTCCTCAACCAAGGCGGGACCCTGCACTGGGAGGGGGAGATGCTCGACGCCTATCGGCTCGGCGAAGTGATTGTCGACGCCTACAACCACGAGTCACTCGGCCGCGAGGAGTCGCGCATCGCGCTCCTCCAGGTCGTGCGCGTGGAGGCGAAGCTCTCCTATGCGCGAGTCATCGAGGGCGAGGTTCCCGCGGAAGTTGTCGCCGAGAACCGAGTTCTTTGCCGACCGACGCGCGCAGTTCTCGTCGAAACCGCAAAGCCGGAACCGTCCGCGCCCTCATCGGGAGTCAAGCTTCCATTCGACTGATTCTAGCCGGAAAACCTTTGGCCGTTTCCGGTCTCGCGCGCGCTCGGGCGAATCAACCCGAGCGCGCCGTTTGTTGATTCTGAAAAGCACATACGCACCCCGCCGCGCGCGTCCGGCGGGCTAGAACCGCAGGATGGCGGTTTCGTCGTCCCGGAAGGCGTTGGAGGCCTCGAGCCGGCGGCGAAGCGATTCGAAGGAGCTTCCGACGAGGAGACGCCCGAAGTCCCACAGCCGCGCTATTGCAGTCCAAATGGCACGGGCCGGTGTTTCCAAAATCGAGTCAAGTCTATTTTGGAAGATACCAAAATCGAGTATGATTGATTTTGGAATTGACATGGAAGCGACCGGCCGGGTGAAGCGCCGAAGCCGCCGCGCCGCGGGGCGCGGCGCGGGGGCTTCAAACTTTCTGCGCCATCGCTTGTCCGGCGGCGCGGGCGGCGGCGAGGTCGGACTCCCAGTGGGCGTCGCGCCAGGCGAGGTGGGCGTCGGGCTGAAGGCCGTCCATCGCGTAGCGGGAGTAGTCCTTCACCTGGACGGTGCTGTGCGCCTCGACGAAGGCGGGCTCCGGGTCGCCGACGCCGCGCGCGACGGCGCCTTCGAGGATGGCGAGGTGCTGGCGGATGTCCGGCATCATCGACTCCGGCGCGTTCATCGAGTAGATCCACGCGAGCGGCTTCTTCTTCGGCGCGGCGCAGGAGAAATCCGTGTAGCGCAGCCACGGGAAGACGAGGCGCTCGAGAAAGGCGCGCGTCATCGCCGTCCACTCGGAGAAGTAGATCGGCGAGGCGATGGCGAGGCCGTCCGCGTCGTTCGCGGCGCGGAGCGCGTCCGTGAGACTGTCGCGCACGGCGCAGAGGCCGGTCTCGCGGCCCTTGAGCTTGCAGGCGAGGCACGAGACGCAGCCCTTGTAGGGCGGCAGGTCGTAGAGGCGGACGCGCTCCACCTCGATCTCGGGCGAGGCCGCGCGCGCGCCTTCGGCGAAGGCGTCGCAGAGCGCGGCGGTGTTCATGTTGCGGCGCGGACCGCCGTCGACGATCAGAATGTGTTTCATGCGCTCCATCCTACCACACCGGGGCCGCGCGGAAAAGCGCGAATTTCGTTCCGCCGTCGCGCCGGCCGGCGGCGGAGGCTCCCGCTTGACAAAGGTTAGATGTCTAACTAGAATGCCGGCCCCGTGAAACGCAATCTCGGACATCTGCTCTCCCGGGCCCACGACCGGGCCGGCCGCTGGATGGCGGCGGCGCTCGCGGAGGCGGGCCTCGCGGGGCTCTCGCCGTCGCATGGCGACGTCCTGGCCCGCCTCTTCGGGCGCGGCGTGGCGACGATGCGCGAGCTGGCGGCGTTCGCGGGGCGGACCAAGGCGACGACGACCGTGCTCGTGGACAAGCTCGAGGCGCTCGGATACGTCCGCCGGGAGGCGTCGGAGCGCGACGCCCGGAGCGTCCTCGTCCGCCTCACGCCGGCCGGCGAGGCGCTCCGCCCCGCCTTCCGCTCGATCTCCCGCCGTTTCTGCGCCTTCCTCTACGCCGGGCTTACCCGCGAGGAGTCCGAGACCCTCGAGCGCCTCCTCGAAAAGTCGCTTTCCCGGGACGAAGATCCGACAGCTTGAGCAACTACCTCGAAAACAACCATAACCGAAAGGAAAACACCATGAAGGAAATCAAGACCACCTGCGACATCGCCAACGCCACCGCGATCGACATCGGCCCGATGGCCGAACTGAAGGACTACGTGCTCGCGCTCGGACCCGAGACGAAGATCCCCGGCAAGGTCTTCGGCGGCGCGGCCGTCAAGGCCGGCGGCGCGGACTTCTCGCTGCAGGTCTTCGCACCCGGGACGGAGGGCGGCTTCTACCACGTCCACAAGGACCACGAGGAGCTCTACTTCTTCCTCGCCGGCGAAGGCGAATACCAGGTCGACGGCACGAACATCCCGGTGAAGGAAGGCAGCGTCGTCCGCGTCGCCCCCGCCGGCAAGCGCGCCGTCCGCAACACGGGCGCGGGGCCGCTCGTGATGCTCTGCGTCC
>CAMVRE010000082.1 GCA_947169825.1 uncultured Verrucomicrobiota bacterium
CCGGTCTCGAACGGCACGCGCCTCGCGGACGTCTGCGCGCTGGCCGGCGCCGCGCCGGACGCGGACCTGGCGCGCTCCGTCCTCGTGCGCGGAGGCGCCGCGGTCCCCGTCGACTTCCGCGCCGCCGTCGAGCGCGGCGACCCGCTCGAGAACGTGAAGGTCCGCCCCGGCGACTACGTCTTCCTCGCCCGCCGCGAGGAGGCCGGCGTGACGATCTGCGGCGAGGTGCGCAAGCCGGGCGTCCTGCCCTGCGCGGGCGGCGGCCGGAGCCTCGTCGGCGCGCTCGCGGAGTCCGGCTGGCGGCTCGAGACGGCGTGGGGCTCCGCGCTCGTCGTGCGCGAAGGGCCGGACGGCCCGCGCGTCTGGCGCGTCGACGTGGACGGCATCCTCGCCGGCGAGAAGCGCGACGTGCGCATCCTGCCCGGCGACATCGTGCACGTCCCGCCGGCCGAGGCCGGCGGCGCGGGCGGGTTCGGCGCGCCGGCGCCGCGGCGCCCGGCCTTCCCGTCCGGAAGCTGGTGATGAAGGGGCTCGTCTTCGCCGCCGCGGCGCTCTGCGTCCCGCCCTTCGCCTTCCTGCTCGCGCAGAACCGGCGATGGATGCGCTACGCGTTCGTCGGCGTCGTCGCGGCGATGTGCCTCTACGAAGCCACCTCCATCAACTTCCTCGCGCACCCGGACTACCGCGGGACCTCGCGCGGCCTCGAGGTGAGCCTCGCCCACCTGATGGCGTTCTCGCTGCTCGGCGCGGTCGCCTTCTCCGGGCGCCTCCGCCGCCTCGTGCCGGACCGCGGCGCCGCGCTCTTCCTGCTCTACGCGCTGCTCTGCCTGCCGAGCCTCTCCGCGGCGGAGAACGTCCTCTTCGGGCTCTTCGAGGTCTGGAAGACGGCGCTTCTCTACGTGCTCTACCTCGCCGTCCGGAGCTACCTGCGCGCGACGGACGACCTGCGCACCGTGCTGCGCGCGCTCGCCGCGTTCGCCGCCGTGAACTTCGCCGTCGTCGTCCGCGCGCACGTCGCGGGCGTCTGGCAGCCGCACGGGCTCTTCCCGCACCAGAACAGCATGGCCGTCGCGATGAACCTCCTCGGCTGCCTGTTCCTGGCGGGCTACGTCGAGCACGGCGCGGGGACGCGGCTCGGGCGGCTGTGCCTCGCCGGCTTCCTCTGCGCCGCCGCCGCCGCCTTGCGCTCGTATTCGCGGATGGCGCTCGCGCTGATGCCCGTCGGCTACGGGCTCGCGTGGCTGCTCTGCGTCGTTCGGGTCCGCCCCCGCCGGTGGCTTGCGCGGACGGTGCCGCTCGCCGTCGCGGGCCTCGTCGCCCTCGCCGCGATGGCCCCGCGGATCGTGCAGCGCTTCGAGACCGCCCCGAAGGAGTCCGGCTCCACCCGCGTCGAGCTCGCGCTCTGCGCGTGGGAGATGGTGAAGGACGAGCCGCTGCGCGGCGTCGGCCTCAACAACTGGGGCATCAAGATCAACCCGCCCTACGAATACGCCGAGCGCGCCGGCCGCGTGCGCGACTGGGGCGGCGACACCTCCGACGCCCTCGTCGAGACCGTCTATCTGCTGACCGCCGCCGAATGCGGCATCCCGGCGCTGCTGGCGCTGCTCGCCTGGTTCGCGTGGCACCTGTTCAGGTGCATCCCCCTTGCGCGATCGCTGCGCGGAACCCCGTGGGCCTTCGTCCCGGCCGGCCTCGCCGGCGGCCTCGCCGCCGCCTACCTGCAAAGCTGCTTCGAATGGGTCTTCCGCCAGCCCCTCAACCTCTTCGTCCTCGTCATCCTCTTCGCGATGATCTCGTATCTGAACGAGCTGGCGACTCGCCGACTGGGCGACTTGGGCAACACCAAGTCGCCCAGTCGTCCAGTCGCCAAGTCGCCGGCTTCCCGACTTGACGACTCGGCGACTCGCCGACTTGAGGCAACATCAAGTCGTCCGGTCGTCCAGTCGCCAAGTCACTGACTTTCCTTGCCGACTTGAGGCAACATCAAGTCGTCCGGTCGTCCAGTCGCCAAGTCGCTTGCAACTGCATTGCCGCGACTGGCGGGTTCTGCTAGAATTCCCCTTCATGAACGCGATTGACCAGCTTCTGAGCGCGCGAACCGTTGCGCTTCTCTGCGCCGATCCGCCCGTATTTGCGGCCTACGACTCCGACTTCGCCGCGCACGCCGGCGAGCTGGCCGCGTTCGCGCGGGAGCGGCCGCGCGCGGCGTTCCTGCTGCAGCTCGGGTTCGAGCACGAGAGCGACGAGGCCGCGGACCGTCTCGCGGCCGCGGTCGCCGCGTTCCGCGCGGAGGCGCCGGCCTCCGCGCGCGTCATCGCGCTGGGCAACACGGAGAAGGAATGCGAGGCGCTCGGCAGGCGCGGCGTCGGGGCGCGCTTCGTCCACCAGAACGCGTTCCTCGACGAGCGCCGGTACCGCCCGATCCGCGCCGCGAAGCGCTACGACGCGGCCTACATCGCGCGCCTCACCCCGTTCAAGCGCCACGGGCTGATCCCGCCCGCGCTCGCGCCGCGCCTGCTCTTCCTCGGCGCGCAGACGCGCCCCGACGAGGCCGACTACGTGCGCGAGATGCGCGAGCGCTTCGCCGGCGCGACCTGGATGCCGTTCTTCTCCGGCGCGAAGATCTCGGCGCTGCTCGCGCGGGCGCGCTGCGGCCTGGCGCTCTCCGCGCGCGAGGGCGCGTGCTTCGCCTCGAGCGAATACCTGCTCTGCGGCCTCCCGGTCGTCGACACGCCCGCGCTCGGCGGGCGCGACGTCGTGTATCCGCCGGAGTTCGTCGCCTCCGTCGACGCGACGCCGGACGCCGTCGGCGCCGGCATCGAGCGCTGGGTCGCCGCGCCGCCCGACCCGTGGCGCGTCCGCGCCGCGTGGCTCGCGAAGGTCGCGCCGCATCGCGAGGCCTACCGTGCGCTGATGCGGGAGCTCGCGGGACGCGACCCCGGCCGTCCGCCGCACAAGCTCGGCCTCCGCACCCCGCACCCCGGCGCGCTGCACACCCGCGCGATCCAGGCCGTGAACCTCGTCCGCGCCCTTCTGCCGCGATGAAGCACTTCGTCATCAACCTCGACCGCGCGCCGGAGCGCCTCGCGGACACCGCGAAGCTCTTCGCCGACGCCGGCCTCGCGTTCGAGCGCGTGCCGGCGGTGGACGCGAGGGCGATGTCGGACGCCGAGCGCCGCCGCACGGCGCCCCCCGTCCGCTTCTACCTCGCCAACGCGCGCCGCGTGCGCCCGGGCGAGATCGCCTGCACGCTCTCCCACCGCAAGGCGTGGGACGCCGCGTTCGCGGGCGGCGAGGCCGTCGCCGCCGTCTTCGAGGACGACGTCTTCTTCGAGCCCGACGGGCTCAGGGCGCTGCTCGCGGACGCGGAGCGCACGAACGACCCTGCGGTTCCGACCGTGTGGCTCCTGCACCGCGGGATGCCGCGGCCCGCGCGCGAGCCGGCCGGGACGTGGTACGACCTGCTCGCGACGCGCGACGTCGGCCGCTCCTGGTGCGCGCACGCCTACGCGCTCAACGCCGCCGCCGGGCGGCGCCTCGCGGAGCTGCTCACGCCGATGGCCGTGCCGTGCGACGCCTGGTCGACCTTCGCCCGCCGCGGCGTGCGCGTCCTCGTCGCCTCGCGCCCGTGCGCCCGGACGCGCGGGGACGACTCGACGATCCCGCGCCCACAGAACGGCCTCTGGCGCTTCCGGCTCGTGCAGAAGGCCTACTGGCTGCGCTACCGCCTCGCCTTCCGGCTCGACCTGCTGCTGCGGAGGATCTCCGGGCGATGAAGCTCGACTTCGCGCGCAACGCCCGGCGCAACATGCTCGCCTCCGCCGTGAACAACGGCGTGAAGACGGTGATCCCGTTCGTCAACCGGACGCTCTTCCTGTGGCTCCTCGGGCCCGCCTACCTCGGCCTCAACGGTCTCTTCGGCTCCGTGCTGGGCGTCCTCTCGCTCGCCGAGCTCGGCTTCAGCACCGCGATCGTGAGCTCGATGTACAAGCCCATCGCGGAGGACGACGAGGAGCTCGTCTGCGCCTATCTGGCCTTCTACCGGACCGTCTACCGCTGGATCGGCACCGCGGTGCTGTGCATCGGGCTGTGCCTGCTGCCGTTCCTGCGGCATCTCGTCCACGGCGCCGTCCCGCCGGACGTCGACCTGCACGTCCTCTACCTCGTGCACCTGGCCAACTCGGCGCTGAGCTACTTCGTCTTCGCCTACCGCGGGCCCGTCCTGAGCGCCTACCAGCGCGGCGACGTCGCGATGAACGTCCGGACGGTCCTCGCGCTGGCGCAGTTCGCCGCGGTCGTGCTCGTGCTCGTCCTGACCCGCAGCTACTACCTCTACGTGGGCACGACCGTGCTCTTCACGGCGCTCACGAACGTCGCGATCATGGTGCAGTCCAAGCGGCTCTTCCCGAAGATCGGGCCGCGCGGCGCGCTCGCGCCGGAGAAGCGGCGGCAGGTCGTCGCGGACGTGCGCCACATCTTCATGCACAAGGTCGGCGGCGTGATCTCCTACCAGACCGACAACCTCGTCGTCTCGGCGTTCCTCGGCCTCGTCGCCGTCGCGGCCTACGGCAACTACTACTACGTCGTCACCGCCGTGGCGGGGTTCGTCGCCACCGTCTACAACGCGATGACGGGCGGCTTCGGCAACCGCATCCACACCGAATCGAAGGAGGCGAACTTCCGCACCTTCCTCAAGGCGCTGCGGCTCTCGCTCGTCGCGATCCTGTGGTGCTCGGCGATGATGACCGCGCTCTACCAGCCGTTCATCGCGGTGTGGACGAAGGGCAACCCCGACCTCGCGCGGCACTTCGCGACGCCGCTGCTGATGGTCGTCTACTTCTACGTGAACCAGGCGCGGCAGATGCTGCTCACGTTCAAGACGGCGGCCGCGCTCTGGCGCCCCGACCGCTGGAAGCCGCTCGTGGGCGGCGCGGCGAACCTCGCGATGAACGTCGCCTTCGTGATCCTGCTGCCGGACGAGTGGAAGCTCGACGGCGTGATCCTCTCGACCATCCTCTCCTACGTCCTCATCCAGATCCCGTGGGAGTCGCGCGTGCTCTTCACGCGCTTCTTCGGCCCGGCCGAGGCGCGCGCCTACTGGGGCCGGCAGGCGCGCTTCGCGGCGCTCGCGGTCGCGCTCTGCGCCGCCACCTGGGGCTGCGCGCGGCTCGTCCCGCTCTCGGGCTTCGCCGGCCTCCTCGCCAAGGCCGCCGCCGCCGCCGCCCTCTCCGGCGCGGCCGTCCTCGCCCTCTTCCGCCGCGACCTCGCCGCCGCACGCGGAGCTACGCGGAGATAATCTCACGCAGAGAGCGCAGAGCCCAAGCCTCACGCGGAGTCCGTGGAGTTCGCGGAGAGTCCTGAAGGCCGGGTCCCGTCCCGGCCGGAAGGGAGTTGCCCCCTAGCCTCTCCGCTCCGCTCTTCGACTTGGCGACTCGCCGACCCGTCGACTTGGGCCAAGTCGGCAAGTCGCCCGGTCGCCAAGTCGCCATCCGCGCCGTGGCGGGGTCCGCACCCCGCCACGCGCACGCAAGTATATCACATCGCCCGCGATTTCCGCACATTTTCCTCGTCATTTCCCCCGGCCCGTGGTAGAATCCCGCACCGTCGCGCCGCCATTGCCGCCACATTGGCAATTGGCAACATTGGAACTGGCAACACTTCCGCATTGGCAACATTCCCCGCACCCCGCCCCGCCGTCCCTTCCGTCCCTGTTGTCCCTTCCGTCCCTTGACCCCTCACGCAAAGTTCGCGAAGTCCGCAAAGATGAAACGAAACTCCTGCAACTACGCGATCGAAGCGCCACGCGGCGATTCTCTTGCCGTCCCCCGATTCGCGGTCACGGCGTTTGCGATCATCGTTACCGTGTTGAACGTCGTGGTCGGCATCGACATCGTTGGCGCCTATTCGGGGAAAGGATGGATGCACATCCAGTGCAAGGAACTGTCTCCGGAAAACGACACGCCCTATTCCGGCGCGAGTCCGTTTTCCATCAAAGAGGAATACACGAGGACGCTGCATTTCTACGGTTTCAAGGGCGAAACGATCGGCATCGTCTACGACGGCGATCTGGAGAAGAATCCCGATTCCTGGATTTGGCTGCAGCGGCTCGAATATTTGGACGAGAGTATCCTCAAGGAGCACGGCCTGACATGCCACGGCTACTCGGCCCGGCATCCCGTTTGGACTCGGGTGCCTTTCTTCATCTTTTCCCTTTGTGTGTATTACGTCCTGTTTCTCGTTTGGTTCGGAAAGAGAAAAACGCCTCCGTCGCAATTCCCCGTCCCGTCCGCACGCCCTCCCACGCCCTAGCACCCCTCCGCTCCGCGCGGGCGCGGCGTAGCCGCCGCCCGCCGCGGAGCGGCCTTCCCGAATTCCCCGCCGCGCCACCGCGGATCCAGCCATGCTCGTCTTCCCGCTCGCGCTCCTCCTTCTCCTGCTTCTCGTCTTCGTGCTGTTCGTGCTGCCGATCGGGCTGCTCGTCTCGGGCATCCTGCGAGTCGCGGACGGGCGACACGGCGCGGGCCGTATCGCCGTCGCGACGGTCTGGCTCCTGTTCACGGCGTTCGCGCTCGATTCGACGTTCGGACCGTGGCACGAGAAGATCCTCGACCGCGGCACCGCGCCGGACGGACGCGAATACGTTCTCGTCCAACGTTTCAGCACGCCGCCCGTCGAACCCTTCGCGATCGACCTCTACGTCCGCAGTCCCGGCATCGGCTGGGTCTTCCACTATGTCGAGCACGAGACCTTTCCCTGGCGAAGCGGCGGCCACGTCGAATTCTCCGACGGCACCGCAAGCGTCTTCCGCGGAAGCAAGCTCTGCAAGACGATCGACCTCAAGCCCCCGGAAACCACCGATCCCTACGACTCCCCGCGCGCTCCCGCCTCCCTCTCCGCCGAAGACCTGTTCAAGGAACTCACCCGCTAGCCGGCTCCGCGGCCGCGCCGCCATCAGCCGTAGCGGCTCTTGGCTCCATGAAAACTCCTTGTTTGCCCCAGGGCGTTTTGGTAGAATAGGAGCCGTTCGAACGACCACCGCATTTCAATGCCGACAGACCGCGAAAACCTGTTCAACTCCGACTACGCCGACATGGCCAAGGCCCTGCTCGACGCGGGCGCGGAGTTTATGCTGGTCGGCGGTTTCGCGGTCTCGGTCCACGGGTATCCGCGAACGACGTTCGACATCGATTTCTGGGTCCGCCCGACGCCGGCGAACGCGCCCAGGGTATTGGCTGCGCTCCGGGCGTTCGGCGCTCCGCTCCGCGATGTCACCGTCTCGGACTTCGACCATCCCGACATGGTCGTCCAGATCGGCGTGGCCCCCCGGCGAATCGACATCCTTACGCGCATCGACGGCGTGACGTGGGACGAAGCCGCCCCGCAGATGGTTCGGGAGACGATCAATGGGCTGTCCGTTCCGGTCGTCGGCCTGGACGCGCTGATCGCCAACAAGCGTTCGACGGGCCGGGCGAAGGATGCCGCCGACGCCGCGGCGCTCGAGAAAATCGCGGAACGGAGGAACCGATGAAGAAGGAAGTTGTCAGGAAAACCTCTCTCCGCGACGCGGAGGACGCCCTTTGCGCCGACCAGACCGCGGCGGAGCGTCTGAGCATCCTCGCCGAGCTGAACCGCATCGGCCTTGCGTCGCTCGGCGTGGCCGACGAACCGCTCCGCCGCTCCGTGACGCGCAAGTTCACCTTCCGCGACTTCGCGGCGCGCCCGGCCTTCGTCCCCGCCTAGCCGCGCTAGGCCGCCCCTTGCCCCGAGAACCGGCCGTATGGTAGACTTCGCGGCATGGGAACGAACCAGGGAAGGGCCGCGGGGCCGCAGGAGGGGCCGATCGACTTCGTCGTCACGTGGGTCGACGGCGCGGATCCGGCGTGGCTGGAGAGCCGGCGCCGGTTCCGTCCCGAGGGCGGCGGGGACGGCGAAAAGGGCGCGGGCGGCGCGAACGCCGCGTGCCGCTACCGCGACTTCGGGACGCTCCGGCACTGGTTCCGCGCGGTGGAGGCGTGCGCGCCGTGGGTGCGGAAGGTCTTCCTCGTCACGGCCGGGCAGAAGCCGGACTGGCTCGACGAATCCGCGCCGAAGCTGCGCCTCGTCGACCACCGCGACTTCATCCCCGCCGAGTGGCTTCCCACCTTCAACGCGCGGCCGATCGAGCTGAACCTGCACCGCATCGGGGACCTCGCCGAGCGGTTCGTCTTCTTCAACGACGACATGTTCCTCCTGCGGCCCGTCGGACCGGACTTCTTCTTCCGCCGCGGCCTCCCGCGCCTGCCGGCGGACCTGGGCTACCCGCGGCGCGTCGGCTTCAACAACTCGAACCGCACGGTCTTCAACGACTACGCGCTGCTGCACCAGTGCCTCGACGTCCCCGCGCTCCTGCGCCGCCACGCCCTCCAATGGATCGACCCGTTCCGGCTCGGCCCGGCGCGCGCCGCGCGGAACCTCGCGTGCCTGCTCGTGAACGGGACGCTCCCCGTGAAGGGGTGGGGGCACCTCTCCTTCCCGATGCTCAAGTCCACGCTCGCCGAGATCTGGGAGGCGCGGCCGGACGTCCTCGCGGCCACGTCGAGCCGCCGCTTCCGCACCGACGACCAGGTGAACCAGTGGGTCGTCCACGCCTGGAACCTCGCCACGGGCCGCTTCTCCCCGGTCCGCGGGCGCGGGCGCGGGACGCTCGTCGACCTCACGACCGCGAACCTCCCCGCGATCGAGGCCGCGATCGCCGGCCGCACCGTCCCGCAGATCTGCGTGAACGACACCGACGGCAACGACGACCCGGAGCGCACCGGCGCCGTCCTCGTCCGCGCCCTCGACGCCGCCTTCCCGGAGCCATCCTCCTTCGAGAAGGCGTAGCACCCCGCCACGCCGGCGCCCTCGCAGCTCGGTCCCACCGCCGGTGGGGCGAGCCCTCCGGGCGAGCCGCCGCGCATTGCCCCGGGGAAAATGTCGCCTGGCAGGCGACATTTTCCCCGGGGCGTTGTGGCAGTCTATCCCCCGTTCCGCGGGAACAGACCGCCAAACAACCCCAAAACATCCCGCCCGCAAGAAGGAGAATCAAAATGGACCAATCAAACCGCCCGCTCGTTTCGGCATCGCCGATGCCGGTGCCCGTTTCCCCCGCCTCCATCGACGATGGTTTCATCAAGTCGCGCATCCTCACGATCCGCGGCGTACAGGTCATGTTGGACCGCGACCTTGCGCAGATATACGGAGTAAGCACGAGTCGGTTGAACGAACAGGTCAAACGAAATGCGGGACGGTTTCCACCCAACTTCATGTTCCGGCTTTCCCGACCGGAACTCGACGACTTGAAATCGCAAACTGCGACATCAAGTTCGGAACGGAGTCCGAACGATCGTTTGAAGTCGCAAAATGCGACATCAAGCTGGGGCGGCGTCCGAAAGCCGTCCATTGCGTTTACCGAACATGGCGTCATCATGCTGGCCAGCGTTCTCAGAAGCGATGCAGCCGTAGCCGCAAGCGTTCGCATTACGGAGGTCTTCGTCGCGATGCGCAAGGCACTGGCCTCGATTGCACCGCTCCTGAACCGCATCGATGTCGTCGAGCGTCGCCAGATTGCCGACCAAGCCCACAACGAGGAGCGCTTCGACACGATCTTCAAGGCGATGGACGGCGGGGACTTCCCGCCGCAGAAGATTTTCTACGACGGCCAGCTGTGGGGCGCGCGGGCGTTCGTGGACCGGCTGGTGAAGAGCGCTTCCGCGAGAACTTCCACGACCGCTTTCTCGTCGTCGACGACCGCGACCTCTACCTGATCGGCGCCTCCCTCAAAGACCTCAGCAAGAAGTGCTTCGGCTTCACGAAGATGGACTCCACGGAAATCCCGGGCTTGAAAGCGCGACTCTGACGCCCCTCGCTCGCCCGGCCGCGTGGCGGGGTTCGCACCCCGCCACGCGCCGGAGCCGCGATGGTCGAATATCCGCCGTTCCGCGATTCGGCGTTCTCG
>CAMVRE010000083.1 GCA_947169825.1 uncultured Verrucomicrobiota bacterium
GGGCCGGCGCGGGCGCGGGGGCCGCGTAGGCGGCGGGGGCCGGCGCGCCGGGCATGCCGGCGGCGGGCGAGGCGTCCGCGGGGCGCTCGATGCGCCAGGCGTTCAGGTCGATGTAGTGGCGGTCGTTGAACTCGCGGCAGCGGATGTCGAAGGAGACCTTCACGCGGTCGCCCTCGGCGAACTGGTCGAGGAGCTTGGTGCGGTCGCGCGTGAAGCTGAACGCGATGTCCTGGGGGAAGCGGGGGTCTTCGTCGTTGAGCAGCAGCTCGCGCTTCTCGAAGCCGCTGGCGAAGGTCTGGAGGTCGCCGATCTTCTTGATCGTGCCGGTCATTTCGTAGGGCATGGTGGATTTCTCCGGTTCTGGCCCCGGGCGGGGCGGTGTGTGGATGGAACGCAACGCGCCCCGCACGGGGCGCGCGAACGGGGCCCAGTATACCAGAACGCGCCCCGGTTTCCAAGCGCAAACCGCATGCGCGGCGCCGAAAAGGAAGCGGGGCGGCCGAGGCCGCCCCGCTTCGCTTAGCCGGTCCGAAAGCGGACTAGGCCTCCGGGTTCTCCTCGTCGTCGGAGGCGGGGGCCTCGCCGGCGAGGGACTCGGCGGTGTCGTCGACGTACTCGGCCTCGGGGACGTCCTCCTCGCGGCCCTCCTCGGCGGCGGTGGCCGCCAGGGTGGCCCGGCGGGCCTTCTCGTCCTCCGAGAGCGGCATCTCCTCCTCCGGGATCGGGTCGCACAGCGGCACCAGCTTGAGGCACCGGTGCATCGGGAAGCCCGTACCGGCCGGGATGAGGTGGCCGAGGATCACGTTCTCCTTGAACCCGCGCAGGTAGTCGCGGGCGCCCTGCGTGGCGGAGTCCGTCAGCACGCGCGTCGTGTCCTGGAAGGACGCGGCGGAGATGAAGGAGTCCGTCTCGAGCGACGCCTTGGTGATGCCCAGCAGCACCGGGGTGGCCTCGGCCGGGCGCTTGCCCTCGACCATCGCCTCCTCGTTCTTGCGCATGAACTCCTCGTGCGAGACCTGCTCGCCCCAGAGGAAGTCCGTGTCGCCCGGGTTCACGATCTTGACCTTGCGCAGCATCTGCCGCACGATGATCTCGATGTGCTTGTCGTTGATCTCGACGCCCTGCAGGCGGTAGACGCTCTGCACCTCGTTCACGAGGTAGCGCTGCAGCTCGTCGCGGCCGGAGACGTCCAGGATCTCCTGCGGGGAGAGCGCGCCCTCGGTGAGCGGCTGGCCCTTGCGGACGCGGTCGCCCTTGTAGACGATGATGTGCTTGCCCATCGCGATGTGGTGCCGCTCCTCGGTGTCGGTGGCGTCGTCCTTGACGATCACGACGCGCTTGCCGCGCTCGTTGTCGCCGAAGTCCACGACGCCCTCGATCTTGGCGATCTCGGCGACCTCCTTGGGCTGGCGGGCCTCGAAGAGCTCGGAGACGCGCGGGAGGCCGCCCGTGATGTCGCGGGTCTTGTTCTCCTTGCGCGTGGTCTTGGCGAGCTGGTCGCCGGCGGCGACGCGCTGGCCGTCCTTCACCACCACGACGGCGCCCGTCGGGATGGAGTAGTAGCCCTTCGCGACGGGGCCCTCCGCGCCGGAGTCGTCGAAGACGATGATCTGCGGGTGGAGGTTCTCCTTCGTCTCGATGGCGACGAGCTGCTGGACGCCGGACTTGGGGTCCACCTGCTTGTCGATCGAGACGCCGTCGACGAAGTCGCGGAACTCGACGCGGCCGGCGAACTCGGTGAGGATCGGCGTGGCGTAGCCGTCCCACTCGGCGATCTTGAACTTGGCCTTGACCTTGTCGCCGTCCTTGGCGTGGACGGTGGCGCCGAGCGGCGGCGAGAAGCGGTCGACCTCGATGCCCTGCTCGTCCACGACGGTGATCGTGGTGCCCTGGTTGAGGACGACGACGTCGCCGTTCTCCTTGACGACCTTGCGCATGTCGTCGGAGAACCGGACGACGCCCGCGGCGAGCGTGACGTGGTCGGTGGAGGTGGCGCTCGTGGAGGCCGTGCCGCCGACGTGGAACGTCCGCATCGTGAGCTGGGTGCCGGGCTCGCCGATGGACTGCGCGGCGATGATGCCGACGGCGGCGCCGATCTGGACGGGCTTGCCGGTCGCCAGGTCGCGGCCGTAGCACTTGGCGCACATGCCGTGCTCGGCCTGGCAGGTGAGGCCGGAGCGGATCCAGAGGGACGGCAGGTTGAGGCGCGCGATGGCCTTGCAGGCCTTCTCGTCGATCTCCTCGTTGGCCGGCACGATGACCTCGCCCGTGGCGGGGTCGACGATGTCGTTGAGGGAGGTGCGGCCGAGGACGCGCGCGGTGAGCGGCGTCACGACCTTCTCGCCGTCCATGATCGGGAAGACCTCGATGCCGTTGGGGGCGCCGCAGTCCTCCTCGGTGATGATCACGTCCTGCGACACGTCGACGAGCTTGCGCGTGAGGTAGCCGGCGTCGGCCGTCTTGAGCGCGGTGTCGGCGAGGCCCTTGCGGGAGCCGTGCGTGGAGATGAAGTACTCGAGGATGGAGAGGCCCTCGCGGAAGTTGGACTTGATCGGGGTCTCGATGATGTTGCCGGAGGGGTCGGCCATGAGGCCGCGCATGCCGGCGAGCTGGCGGATCTGCTGCTTGGAGCCGCGGGCCTTGGAGTCCACCATCATGAAGACGGGGTTGATCTCCATGTCCTTGGTGAGGCCCTTCTGCGCGTCCTCCTTCGTCCAGCCGTTCTCGTTGATCGCCTTGTACATGACGGTGACGAGCTTGTCGGCCGCGGCGGACCAGACGTCGACCACCTTGTTGTGGCGCTCGCCCTCGGTGATGACGCCCTGGCGGTACTGGTAGCGGATGCCGTCGACCGTCTTCTGCGCCTCGTCGATGATCGCCTGCTTGGCGCTGGGGACGATCATGTCCACCAGGTCGATCGACGCGCCCGCAAGCGTGGCGTTGGCGTAGCCGAGGTCCTTGAGCGCGTCGAGCGTCGTCACGGTGACCTTGGGGCCGGCCACGTCGTGGCAGTCGCGGATGAGGTCGCCGAGGAGCGACTTGTCGACCTTCTTGTTGACGAAGCCCATCGCGACGCCGTCGGGGCCGGGCGCGGAGGGCCAGATCTCGTTGAAGAAGACGCGGCCGACGGTCGTCTCGATGACGGCCTTCTCCTTGTCGCCGTGGCGGGTGTCCTTGCCGCGGTCGGGGTTGGCGAAGCGGATGCGGGTGTGCATCCCGACGTCCTTCTCGTCGTAGGCGAAGTGGACCTCGGAGGCGTCGCAGAACAGCGGCAGGCGCTCGAAGGGCGGGTCGGCGGGGAGGCCGTTCTCGCGGCGCATGCGGTCGTCCTGCGCCTCGGCGGTGATGAAGTAGACGCCGAGGACGATGTCCTGCGTCGGGGTCTTGATGGACTTGCCGGACGCCGGGGAGAAGATGGCGTTGGCGGAGAGCATCAGGAGGCGCGACTCCATCTGGGCCTCGACCGAGAGCGGGACGTGGACGGCCATCTGGTCGCCGTCGAAGTCGGCGTTGAACGGCGTGCAGGTGAGGGGGTGGAGGCGGATGGCCTTGTCCTCGACGAGCACGGGCTCGAAGCTCTGGATCGAGAGGCGGTGCAGCGTGGGGGCGCGGTTGAGCATGACCGTCTTGCCCTTGGTGACCTCCTCCAGCACGTCCCACACGTGCGGGTCGCGGCGCTCGATGAGCTTCTTGGCGGAGCGGACGGTGTGGGCGAGGTTCTTCTCCTTCATCCGGCGGATGATGAACGGCTCGAAGAGCGTGAGCGCCATCTCCTTCGGGAGGCCGCACTGCCAGAGCTTGAGCTCGGGGCCGCAGACGATGACGGAGCGGCCGGAGTAGTCGACGCGCTTGCCCAGGAGGTTCTGGCGGAAGCGGCCGGTCTTGCCCTTGAGCATGTCGGAGATGGACTTGAGGGCGCGCCCGCCGGTCTGGCTGGTGACGGCGCGGCCGTGGCGGCCGTTGTCGAACACGGCGTCGACGGCCTCCTGGAGCATGCGCTTCTCGTTGCGGACGATGACCTCGGGCGTCTTGAGCTGCAGCAGGCCGCGGAGGCGGCCGTTGCGGTTGATGACGCGGCGGTAGAGGTCGTTGAGGTCGGAGGTGGCGAAGCGGCCGCCCTCGAGCTGGACGAGCGGGCGCAGCTCCGGCGGGATGACCGGGAGCACGGTGAGGATCATGTGCTCGGGCTTGGTGCCGGAGGTGCGGAAGCCCTCGCAGACCTTGAGGCGCTTGGCGAGCTTCTTGTTGGCCTGCTTGCTCTTGGTGGCCTCGATCTGCTCCTCCAGCTCGCCCTTGATCTTCTCCAGGTCGAGGCGCTGGAGCAGCTTCTGGATGCCGGCGGCGCCCATCTGGGCCTCGAACTCGTCGCCGAACACGGCGCGGTAGCGCTGGTACTCGGCCTCGGTGAGGATCTGGTTGACCTTGAGCGGCGGGAGCTGGCTCGCGGCGGGGTTGAAGCCGCCGGAGAACGCCAGCGCGCCCTCGAGGTCGCCCGGGTCGGTGACGATGTAGTCCTCGTAGTAGAGGACGCGCTCGAGCGCCTTCACGGGGACGTCGAGCACCGTGCCGAGGCGGGAGGGCTGGCAGTTGAAGAACCAGATGTGCGAGACCGGGACCGCCAGCTCGATGTGCCCCATGCGCTCGCGGCGCACGCGGGCGATCGTCACCTCGACGCCGCAGCGGTCGCAGACGATGCCCTTGTGCTTCACCTTGCGGTACTTGCCGCAGGCGCACTCCCAGTCGCGCGTCGGGCCGAAGATGCGCTCGCAGAAGAGGCCGTCGCGCTCCGGGCGGTAGGTGCGGTAGTTGATGGTCTCGGCGTTCTTCACCTCGCCGTGGCTCCACGAGCGGATGGTCTCGGGGGAGGCGAGCGTGAGGCGGACGTCGTCGTAGGAATCGACGGAGACGTTCTCGTCGAAGATTTCCTTCATGGCGTAGTTCATGTCGTGTGTCTCCTTGGCCTGTCCTTAGTTGTTCTCGAGCGCCGCGGCGACGGCGGCGCGCTCCTTCTCGCCCTCGAGGCGCATGTCGAGGCAGAGGCCCTTGAGCTCGCTGATGAGCACCTTGAAGGTCTCCGGCATGCCGGCGTTGAGGGAGTTCTGGCCCTTGACGATGGACTCGTAGATGCGCGTGCGCCCGGCGACGTCGTCGGACTTGACGGTGAGCATCTCCTGCAGCGCGTAGGCCACGCCGTAGGCCTCGAGCGCCCACACCTCCATTTCGCCCATGCGCTGGCCGCCGGCCTGCGCCTTGCCGCCGAGCGGCTGCTGGGTGACGAGGGAGTAGGGCCCGACGGAGCGGGCGTGGATCTTGTCGGTCACCAGGTGGTGGAGCTTGAGCATGTAGGTCACGCCCACCATCACGCGCTGGTCGAAGCGCTCGCCGGTGCGGCCGTCGTAGAGCACGGACTTGCCGTCCTCCTTGATCCAGCCGAAGTCCTCCTTCTTCGAGGCGTCGCCGAGCATCCGGTGGATCTCGTCCTCGTGGATGCCGTCGAACACCGGCGTCGCGGCGTGGATGCCGAGCGCGCGGCAGGCGGCCCCGAGGTGCGTCTCGAACACCTGCCCGAGGTTCATTCGGGAGGGGACGCCCATCGGGTTGAGGACGATGTCGACCGGCTGGCCGTTCGGGAGGAACGGCATCTCGCAGTCCTTCTGGATGCGGGCGACGACGCCCTTGTTGCCGTGGCGGCCGGAGAGCTTGTCGCCGACGCTGAGGGTCTTCTTCTCGGCGAGGTACACCTTGACGAAGCGGACGGCGCCGTTCGTGGCCTCGCCGCGCTCGAGGTCGTCGAGGTCGCGCTTGCGGCGGTCCTCGGCGTCGACGAACTTGCGGCGGGACTTCTCGAGGATCTGCGCGAGCTGGTCGCCGACGGGGGACTTGTCGGCGCGGACGTCGTCGCGCGCGGCGACGACCTTCTTGAGCATCGCCTGCGTGATCTTGCGGTTGGCGGGGATGAGGATCGAGCCGTCCGCGCCGGCCTCGACGTCGAACGGGATCTTGGAGCCGAGCAGCGCGTTGGAGAGCTCGCCGAGGAGCTCCTTCTCGAGATTCTTGACGGCGGCGGCGTGCTCCTTCTCGATCTCCTTGAGGGTCTTGGGCTTGGCGGGCTTCTCGGACTGCGCGAAGGCGCCGAACCCGCCGGAGGCCCTGTGGCCGCGCGGGGCGTCCTCGCCGCTGGAGACCTTGACGTCCATCACGATGCCGAACGTGCCGGGCTGGACCTTGAGCGAGGTGTCGCGCACCTCGGCGGCCTTCTCGCCGAAGATCGCGCGCAGGAGGCGCTCCTCGGGGAGCGGCTCGGAGTCCGCGGCCTTCGGGGTGACCTTGCCGACGAGGATGTCGCCGGGCTTCACCTCGGCGCCGACGCGGATCACGCCGCGGTCGTCGAGGTTGCGGAGGGCGTCCTCGCCGACGTTCGGGATGTCGCGCGTGATCTCCTCGGGGCCGAGCTTCGTGTCGCGGGCCTGGCACTCGAACTCGACGATGTGCAGCGAGGTGAACGTGTCGTCGCGCAGGCAGCGCTCGGAGATGAGGATCGCGTCCTCGAAGTTGTAGCCGCACCAGGGCATGTAGGCGACGAGCAGGTTCTTGCCGATCGCGAGCTCGCCCTGGTCGGTGGCGGGGCCGTCCGCGAGGACGTCGCCCTTCTTCACCTTCTGCCCCTCGGAGACGACGGGCCACTGGTTGAAGCAGGTGCTGGCGTTGGTGCGGCGGAACTTCTGGAGCTTGTAGCAGCGGCCCGCGGCCTTGCCGGTCGCGCCCTTGGCGGGCTTCTTCCCGTCGGGCGTGACGAGCACGTGCGTCGCGTCGACCTCGGCGACGACGCCGGGCTCGTCGGCGACCACGATGACGCGGGAGTCGCGCGCGGCGGCGCCCTCGAGGCCGGTGGCCACGTAGGGGCGCTCCGTCCGCAGCAGCGGCACCGCCTGGCGCATCATGTTGGCGCCCATCAGCGCGCGGTTCGCGTCGTCGTGCTCGAGGAACGGGATGAGTCCGGCGGCGATGGAGATCACCTGCATCGGGCTCACGTCCATGAACTGGACGCGGCGGTTGGGCGCCTCCTGGAACTCGCCGTGGTAGCGGACGCGGATCGTCGGGTCGATGAAGTGGTTCTTCGCGTCGAGGCGGGCGTTGGCCTGCGCGATGACGAACTTCTCCTCCTGGTCGGCGGACATGTAGACGACCTCGTCCGTGACGTGCGGGGTGCCGTCCTTCTCGTGCTCGACCTTGCGGTAGGGCGTCTCGATGAAGCCGTACTGGTTGATCTTGGCGTAGATGCCGAGCGAGGAGATGAGGCCGATGTTCGGGCCCTCGGGCGTCTCGATCGGGCAGATGCGGCCGTAGTGCGAGGGGTGCACGTCGCGCACCTCGAAGCCCGCGCGGTCGCGCGAGAGGCCGCCGGGGCCGAGGGCCGAGAGGCGGCGCTTGTGGGCCAGGCCGGAGAGCGGGTTGGTCTGGTCCATGAACTGGGAGAGCTGGCTGCGGGCGAAGAACTCGTTCACCACGGCGCCGAACGTCTTGGAGTTCACGAGGCGCGTCGGGCGGAGCATCTCGCTCTCGTTGTCGGCGTTCTGGCTGCCGGCCATCGTCATGCGCTCGTGGATCGTGCGCTCCGTGCGCGCCAGGCCGATGCGGCACTGGTTCTCGAGCAGCTCGCCCGCGGTGCGGATGCGGCGGGAGCCGAGGTGGTCGATGTCGTCGATGTCCACCGTCGTCGCCTGGCGCCACTGCGGGATGCGGTCGCCGCCCTTGGGCTGCTTGGCCGTGGTGTTCACGGCGGCGAGGAGGCGGAGCGCGGCGATGATGTCGCTCTTGTCCAGCACGCGCAGCTCGGGCGGGAGCTCGGGCGGCTCCTGGCGGGTGGGGTCGCGGAAGTCGCGCAGCTTCAGGTTGAGCTTGTAGCGGCCGACCTTCCCGAGGTCGTAGCGGCGGTTGTCGAAGAAGAGGCGGCGCACCAGCTGCTGCGCGTTGGAGGCGGTGACGGGGTCGCCCGGGCGGAGGCGGTGGTAGATGTCCTTGAGGGCCTCCTCCTGGCTGTGCGTCGGGTCGGCGCGCATCGTCTCGAGCATCACGCCGCCGTCCCACGCCACGTCCAGCGCCTCGAGCTCGGGGATGCCGGCCTGGGCGAGCTGGTTGAGGGCGTTGACCTTCACGAACTCGTAGCGGTGCGCCAGCAGCGCGTTCGTCTTCGGGTCGCGGATGTCCTCCGGGAAGACGAGGTTCTCGAGGCGGCGGGCGTCCCAGCCCGCGTCGAGCACCTTCACCTCCTTGACGCCGGCCTGCGCGAGCTTGCGCAGCACGCGCGCGGTGACGAAGTCGTACTGGTCGGCGACGAGCTCCTTGCCCGCGCGCATGTTCTCCACGAACACCATCGTCGCGAGGCGCGCGGCCGGCGGCACCGACTGGCCGGAGGTGCGGATCGTCTCGTAGCCGATCGCCTTCTTCTCGTAGGCATAGAAGTTCGTGAGGATGTCGCGGTCCGAGGAGTACTCGAGGCAGCGCAGGAACGTCGAGACGAGGAACTTGCGGCCCTTGCGGCGGCGGTCCATGTAGACCCAGATCTTGTGGTTCGTGTCGAACTGGAACTCGAGCCACGAGCCGCGGTCCGGGATGATGCGGACGGAGTAGAGCGGCGTGCCGTTGGCGTGCATCGCGCGCTCCGTGCAGATGCCCGGGGAGCGGTGCAGCTGGGAGACGATGACGCGCTCGGCGCCGTTGATGACGAACGCGCCGTCCTCGCACATGAGCGGGACGTCGCCGAGGTAGACCCACTCGCGGATCGTCGACTCGCCGTTGCGAAGCGCGAACTCGACGTTGAGCGCGGCCGAGTAGGTGACGCCCTCGCGCAGCGCGGTGAGCGGATCGTCCTTGGGCTCCGGCGCGGCCCGGTCCTCCGGCGCGCGGCCGAGGCGGTACTGGATGAAGTCCAGCACGTAGTGCCCGTCGTAGCTCTCGATCGGGAAGATGCTCTTGAAGATGCCCTGCAGGCCGATGTCGGCCCGCTTCTCCGGCGGAACGTCCTTCTGGAGGAACTCCTCGTAGGACTTGGTCTGGATCTCGATCTGGTCGGGCGGGGTCAGGACGGGCCTGAGCTTGCCGAAGACGGTTCTTTCTGCCATCGTGTGCCTCGTGGGGGGATGCGTGGGGTGTGTGCGGAAGCAGCGACAACGCTCCGCGGAAAGGGTTTGGGCGGGCCCCGGCTATGCGCACCGAGTAAGGCCAGCGATGGGACAAAGAGCAGGAAAGCAGGATAAAAAGCGGCCCGCCGCGCGGCGCGCGCGTGCGCGCCGCGGGCGGGCGGCGAGGCTACTTGACCTCGACCTTGGCGCCGGCGGCCTCGAACTTCTTCTTGAGTTCCTCGGCCTCGGCCTTGGAGACGCCGGACTTGATCATGCCGTTCTCCTCGACGAGCTTCTTCGACTCGGCCAGGCCGAGCCCGAGCGCGCCGCGGACTTCCTTGATGACGGCGATCTTCTTGTCGGCGGGGGTCTCGACGAGCTTGACGTCGAACTCCGTCTTCTCCTCGGCGGCGGCGGCGGCCGGGGCGGCGCCCGCGGCGGCGACGGCGACGGGAGCGGCGGCGGAAACGCCCCACTTCTCCTCGAGGGCCTTCACGAGGCCGGCGACTTCGAGCACGGAGAGCTTGCTGAGCTCTTCGACGATTTCTTCCTTGGTCATTTTCTTTGTCTTTCTGTTTTGTTTGTCCAACCCTCCGGGCCTTTCGCCCGGATGGAACCTCGGCGCCCTTTCGCGGCACCCGCCGCGCGGCTGCTTCGGTTTTATGGATGGATTTCCGGCGGGCCCGGCGGGCGCGGAGCCCGCAAAGCCCGCCGAAAGGGTTTAGGCGGCGCCGCCCTCCTTGTCGACCTTCGCCTTGAGCACGTAGAGGACGCTGCGCAGCGAGGCCGCGAGGACGCCGACCATGTTCTGGGCGGGGGCGTTGAGGGTGC
>CAMVRE010000084.1 GCA_947169825.1 uncultured Verrucomicrobiota bacterium
GGACGCGGTCCCGCGCGCGGACGGCGCGGCAGAGCGCGAGCGCCCCGGAGCCGAAGGCGTCCAGGTCGGCCGCCACGAGGTCGGGGCGCAGGCCGCCCTCGACGAGCGCGAGCGCTGTGGCGGCGTCCGGCGTGCAGACCGCCGAAACGCGCAGCGGGGCGAACGCGTCGCGCGCGGCGTCGCGCCAGGCGGCGTCCGCGACGGCGAGCAGGACGGTGCGGCCGTCGGATTCGGGGAAGCGGAGTGGGGCGGGCTCGTGCATTGCGTCGGGCGGCGTTCGCGCCGTCGAGCCCGAATCCTACCACACACCGTCCTTCCCGCGGAACCCCCTGCCGGACGATTTGACAAATCCCCAACAATTGCGGCGGACGGACGCATGTTTTCAGTTTCTGTCGAACCTTTCCATTTTTGTCAAAAAGTGCTTGCGGGCGGAGGCGGGGCGGGGGTAGAATCCGGGGCCCATGAACGCGAACGAATCCATCGCCGTCCCCCTGCTGCACGACATTTCCACCGCCATCGCGCGCGAGCGCAACGTCGGGAAGCTCCTCCCGCAGGTGCTCGAGATCGCCGAGAAGCGGCTCGGGATGGTGCGCGGGACGATCGCGCTGCTGGCGGGCGACGAGCTGCGCATCGAGGCCTCGACGCGCACGCTCAACGCCGAGGAGCGTGCGCTCGGGCGCTACCGCATCGGCGAGGGGATCACGGGCCTCGTCGCAAAGACCGGCCGCGCGGAGGTCGTCCCGGACGTCCGCAAGGACCCGCGCTTCCTCAACCGCACGAAGGCGCGCGGCAAGGGCGACGCGGTGTCGTTCGTCTGCGTGCCGCTCGTCCACGGCGGGCAGGTCGTCGGGACGCTCTCGGCCGACCGCGAGATCCGCGCCGGGGCGCGTCCGCTCGAGGAGGCGGTGGAGCTGCTCGGGATCGTCGCGAACGTCGTCGGCGAGGCCGCGAGCGCCTACCGCGCGCAGCGCGCGGAGCGCGAGGCGCTCGTCGAGGAGAACCGCAAGCTGCGCAGCCTCCTCTCGGAGACGCCCGGGCGCCTCATCGGCGACTGCCCGGAGATGCGCGAAGTCTACGCGCAGATCCGCCAGGTCGCGCCGACGGAGGCGACGGTCCTCGTGCGCGGCGCGAGCGGGACGGGCAAGGAGCTCGTCGCGCGCGCGATCCAGTCGCTCTCGCCGCGCAAGGACAGGCCGTTCGTCGTGCTCAACTGCGCGGCGCTCCCGGAGGCGCTGGTGGAGTCGGAGCTCTTCGGCCACGAGCGCGGCGCGTTCACGGACGCGCGCGAGCGCCGCATCGGGCGCGCCGAGGCGGCGGACGGCGGGACGCTCTTCCTCGACGAGATCGGCGACCTCTCGGTCCCGGTGCAGGTGAAGCTCCTGCGCTTCCTGCAGGAGCGCACCTTCTCGCGCGTGGGCTCCAACGAGGAGCGGCGCAGCGACGTGCGCTTCATCGCGGCGACGAGCCGCAACCTCGAGGAGATGATGGCGCAGGGACGCTTTCGCGAGGACCTCTACTACCGCCTGGCGATCTTCCCGATCGCGCTGCCGGACCTCGCGCGGCGCGGCGGCGACGTGGTGCTGCTGGCGCGGCACTTCCTCGAGAAGGCGTGCCTCAAGTACGGCAAGAAGGTCGACCGCTTCTCGCCGCCGGCGCTCGACGCGATGCAGGCCTACGCGTGGCCGGGCAACGTGCGCGAGCTGGAGAACTGCGTCGAGCGCGCGGTCCTCACCGCGCAGGACGGCTGCATCCGCACCTACAACCTCCCGCCCGCGATCCAGGGGCCGGAGTTCGCGGAGGACCCGTTCCGGCCCGACGCGCCGCCGCGCACGCTCGACGAGCAGCTCGACGCGCTCGAGCGCCGCATCCTCGAGGCGGCCTTGCGCCGCCACGGCGGCAACCGTTCCGCCGCCGGCCGCGACCTCGGCGTCTCCCCGCGGATGATGAACTACCGTCTCAAGCGCCTCGGCATCGGCGCCCGCCCCGCGGACGCGTAGCGGACGGGCGCGCCGCCGCCCCGTTTCGTGCGACGGCGTCTGCGTGGTGGAATTCCGTCGTCTCGGCGTCTTGTCGTCTCGGCGTCTGGCGTCTGGCGTCTCGCGGCTGGCCCGATGCAAGGCGCTAGACGCCAGACGAAAGCTCACTCTGCGTTCTCTGCGCTCTCTGCGTGGAAGACTCCCCCAGCCTCGCTTCGCTCGGCAGCCCCCTCAGGGAGGGGGCCGGCTTCGCCGGGACGGGTCTCTGCGGTCTCTGCGTGAGGTTTTAACTCTGCGCTCTCTGCGCTCTCTGCGTGAGTTTCTTCCGCCGCGTCCTCCGCGTGGCGGGGAGCGGAAGGCAACGAGGGTCAAGACCTCGAGACGAAGAAAACGACGAGACGGATGGCGAGCCAGAACAGGCCGAGGACGACGAGCAGGACGAGTGCGGCGAAACAGTTGAACTTCCGTTCTTCCCGGACGAGCCGGCGGACGTCTTCCTGCGTCGGCTTCGGCCGGCCTTCGCGTTCGGCGCGTTCCATGTTGGCGACGAGGTCGCCGATGGTCCGGCAATCCAGGAACTCTTTGTCGGCGAGGCGGCCGCAGGCCATCCCGAGCTGGAGGATTTCGTCCATGAAGCAAGCGGTGTCGTCCTGCGTCGCGAGCAGGGTCTCGAAGGAATCGCCGGGAAGAATCCGGGAAAGGGCTTCGGGCCGGGAGCAGATCGCGCGTTCGACGAACACGCGGCGCACTTCGGCGAGCATCCGCGGCACGGGGTCGAGGTCGGGCTTCGTTTCGCGGAGCCGGAGCTGCGCCAGGGCGGCGCTCAAGGAGCGGTCGAAACCGCGCCGATTCCGGTCGGGAATGGGCGCGACTTCGCCCGCCGCGGTGCGGCATTCGAGCTCGTGGACGGGATCGGGCGGTTTCATGGCTCGGGGGCGGGGCGCGGATCGGCGAAGACGACTCGGACGTCGTCGGGAAGATAGCGGTTGATGGCCCGCTCGAACTGCGGATAGACCGTTTCGCGCCGGTTGCCGAACACGCCGCAGCCCCAGGCGCCGAGGACGAGCACGTCCGGGCGTTTGCGCGCGGCGAGGGCGACGATGCGGTCGATGCGCTCCTGCATCGTGCGGTCCAGCCGCGCGCGGGAGAAGAGGAATCGGGCGAAGGTCCGGTTGACCGCGGGGCTCGTGATGAAATCGCAGGCCGCGGGACGCCCGAGAAGGGCTCCGTCCCTGTCGCGGACGACGGGGACGTTTTCGGAATAGACCATCCCGTGCGTGTAGTCCGGCAGGACGTGGAGGCGGTTGCGGCGGTAGAACCCGCGGGCGGTGCGGAGCGTGTAGTAGAGCAGGGTCGCGCGGCAGAGGGCCTCTTCCTGCGCGTTCCCGCCGAGGACGTACGCGCCGCCCGGGACGTTCGCGTTCGCGAAGTTCAGCGCGCAGACGCGACGGCCCGGAAACGACAGCACGGCCGAGACGGTGTCGGTCCGCACGAGGTTCTCCCGGACGCGGAACTCCGTCTTCCGCGCGACGGGCTCGGGCGCGACGTCGGCGATGTATTCCGAACGCATTTCCGGGAAGGTTCCCTCGCGGAAGATGCGGTCGTTGCGGAATTTGACCAGAAGGGGGTTCATCGCGGTGCGGCCGAGTTGCGGAGCTCCTCCAGTGCGGTGAGGGCGGCGGGGACGTCGGCGTCGGGGAGGTCGAGGAAGCCGACTGCGTTGGATGCGTTGGGACGGCGGGGCGGCGGGGAGCCCGGACGGGCGGCAAAATAGACGTTCGCGCGGTCGCGTCCGACGCGTTTCACGACGGGCGGGAAAAGGCGGTCGAAATCGTCCGCGACGGTGTCGTACGGGGAGACGGCGCGGCGGTCGGTGACGAGGAAGAACCGCCGGCTCCACTCGCGGCGGCGCTCCGCCGGGAGATACCATTTTCCCTCGATGACGATGACGACCAGGAGGAGGACCGGCAGCGACAACGTGACGATGCCGAACAGCCAGCCGAACGGCCAGCCCATTCGGACGAAGAGAAACCGCTCCCTTTCGATGAGCCTCTCGAACGCTTCTCCCGCTGAAGGGTCCTTCGCGAACGCCATCGCGACGATGCCGGCGACGACGACGGCCGCAAGGAAGACCAGCTCCGGCGGGAAGCGGCGGAAGACGGGGCGTCCCATCCAGAGGATCCGCTCGCCCGGCGACAGGGCGGCGAGCAGGCGGCGGCGGGAGTCGTCGGGCAGCCAGTCGGGCAGCGTGCGGGCGGTTTCGCCCGATTCCTCGGCGGGGTCCAGCCCGAGGAGCAGCGCTTCGCAGGCGAGGCCGGATTCCCGCGCGAGGGGGCCGAGGACGACGCGTTCCGGCGTCTGCCAGCGGCGCCGCGGGCGGAGAAGGACGACGAGTCCGAACCACTCCCGCGGGGGATTGGGCTCAAGCGGGACGCAGGATTCGCGGAGGACGCGGACGACGGCGTCGCGGGAGACGGTGCGGAGGCGGCGTCCGACGGCGACGAGGACTCTCCGGTCGGTGACGGCGTAGCGCGTGCGGCGGCGGATGCGCCGCGCCCGGCCCGCTCCGAGGAAGATGAACCCGACAAGCGCGCCCACGAGGCAGAACGCGAAGGCGGCGTCGTCCAGCGTCTCGAGGGGAAGCTCGATCCGGAGCGACGGGTCGGCGCACGGCAGCGTCCATGTGTCGCCCGACAGGCGAAGCCGGTAGGCGGCGAGCGCGAGCCCGATGGCGAGCAGAAGGAGGAGGAATCCGGCGAGGAACCTCGTTCGGAAAACCGGCCCGATGCCGTCGGACGGCGGCGCGGCGGGATCGGGCGCGCCCTCCCAGAGGACGCGTTCGCCGTCTTCGAGCGGCCAGGGGGGAGCGTCTGGTGCGGAGCGGTTCACGGGGAGGATTCTACCGGAACGGCGCGGGGCGCGTCAACCCCTCCGCGGTCCGAAAACGGATTTCTCACACTTTCCCACAATCTGGAAAATCCGGCTCCTCTGCGATTGAGGAACTGGCGTGGGCGGGCGGATGATTTTCGCATGGTTCTCTCCGTTCGTTGTTGTGCCGCTGGCGGCTAGGTTGAAAGGGTTGAAGGGGTTGAAAGGGTGAAGTTGCGTGACGGGACTTTTCGCAATGCTGAATGCTGAATGGGGCGGGGCGGGGGCGGAGGAGGGGCTAGTCTCCCAGGGGGCGGATGAAGGTTTCGCGGACGGCGGCGTAGGCGGCGGCGATGTCGAAGGGCGTGCCGGGGCGGAGCAGGAGGGGAACGTCCGCGGCGTAGTCCGGAAGGGCAAGCTTCTCCTCCATGTTGCGCTCGAACTCGGCCGCGGTCGGCACGTCGTGGCCGCCGAACGCGACATAGCGGCGCCAGCAGCGCACGACCGCGGCGACGTCCACGTCCAGCCGGCCGACGGCGCAGGCCAGATCGAAGAGGTCGCGCCCCTTGCGGCGCTGGTAGAGCGCGCGGAGCTTCGTCCCCAGCAGCTCGGCGGGGGCGTAGGTCTTGATCCGGCAGTCGCCGGAGAACCAGGGGCTCTCGACGCGGAACGGCGCGTAGGCGTAGCCGAGCTCGGCGAAGTGCTCGAAGGTGTTCACCTCGACCTTGAGGCGCATCGGCTCGGTCGGCGGCGTCTCCGACTCGTAGCGGTACTTGGTCCGGAAGCCGAACCGGCGCGCGGAGAAGGTCCGGCCCGGGAGCCACGCGAGGGCGGCGTCCAGCCGCTCGACGAGGGGCTTGGCGGGCCCCGGGAAAACCTGCACCAGGTCGATGTCCTCGGAGTAGCGCGCCTGGGGCGAGAGGAAGAGCTTGTGCAGCGCTGTGCCGCCGCGGAAGGCCAGCGCGTCCGCGAGGACCGGATCCGAGTAGATGGCGACGAGGGCGCGGCAGATGACGAGGTCCTGCTCGACGAACGCCTGGCGGGACCAGGGGTGCGACGCGCCCCAGTTGGTGATGGCGGCGCGGTCGATCATAGCTCGTCCACCTCGATTTGCTCGTTGATCGCGACGCGCCACGTCCGGTCCACGCCGGAGGCGGGGGCTCCGCCCGGCCCCGGACGGAGCGGGACCGTCCGCAGCGCCGCGCCCGTCCGGCGGAGCTCGTCGCGGATGACGCCGGCCCGGCCCCCGTCGCCCAGCACCTCGCCGAAGAGGTAGCCGAGGCGCTGCACGTCCGCCACGGCGGCCGTTCGGAACACGCCGTCCCCGGCGCCCGCGAAGTCGGTGGCCTCCGCGAGCTCGGCGAGGACCGTCGCGACGAAGGAGAGCCCGCCCGCGCGCCCCGCGTAGCGGACGAGGTCCAGCGCCGTGAGCTCCGCGCCCGAGTAGACGACCGGTCCGTTCTCGCCGTTCTTGCGCGCGAGGAACGCCTCCGGGACCCGTCGGCGGTAGATCCATTCGATCGACGGGTTCTTGCGCGCGGAGGTGGACGCGGGAGGAAGCTCCGTCATCACCTGCGTGACCGGGACCTTCTGGTGCGCCGCACCCCAAAGCTCCGCCGCGGAAAGGAGCGCGACATAGTAGGGCCGCCCCATCCACCGCATCAGCGAATCGACGTAGTAGAAGGGCGGAATGACGCCCGCGAGCGCATAGTGCGCCGGCACAACGCAGTAGAAGCCGCGGTGCACGGGCTGCAGGAGCCCCGTCGCGCGGAAGCGCGACAGCGCCGCGTCCAGCGCGTTCGGCGACAGCGCCGGGAACGCCGCCGCCGCCTCGGCGTGCGAGAAGCACGGCTGCCCGATCCGTTCCCGATGCACGATCCAGTTCTTCAAGTTCATCGCTTTTATTTTCGTTCCTTTCGGAAAAACGCAAGGTTTGCAAACTAACGCGCAATTCTACCGAATCTCCTCTGCCGAATCAAGCGAAATCGGAGACTCGTTCTCAGCGGGCTCCGCGTGAGGTTCTGTCGCTGCGTTCTCTGCGTTCTCTGCGTGAGGTTTCGGCTCCGCCGCGTTGCGGAGATAGCGGATCAGTTTCTCCGTCTTCTCCATCCGCGCGGATTCCTCGGCGGAGAGAGACCGGTCGCCGTGGCGCTTCTGCCACCACGCGAGGTCCCGTTCCATCGAGTCCGGCAGCGATTGACAGGCCAGAACCAGTTGGTTCGGATCGGAACCACCCTTGATCAGGATTTCGAGAACGGGGTAAGGATCCTCCAACGCGAGAGCGTAGGCAAGCGCCGTTTGCCTCTCGTTGAACCATCCCTCTGTCCGGACATCGGGCTTCGCCCCGTTTTCGAGCAGGATCGAAACGATTGCGATCAAGTTCGTCTCCACTTGTCGGTCCTCCAGATCGTGGAGGTTCAACTCCTTGACGTGGAGGCCAACACGGACGGGGTGCGCGCGATCCGCCTTTTCCGGATGTCGGAATAGATCGCGCGCGACCATCCTCCCAACGGCCCAATGGAGCGGCGTCTGCCCGACGCGACTCGTGTCGAATCGGTCGAATTCCGAATATCGCGGATCTTCGAAGGGCTGGTTGACGTCGGCGCCGCGTGCGATCAGGGCCGCGACCATGTTCGAGTCGCAGGAAGACACCGCGGCGAGAAGCAGCGACCCTCCGTCGTCGAAGACGTAGTTGACGTCGGACTTCCGCACCTTGTCGAGAACGGAAAGGTCTCCGGCCGCGACCCGCTCGCGGATCGAAAGGCGGCGCTCTGAATCGAGACGCATCAGTCCGAGGTTCGCCATCAGCACGCAACCGGTTCCCAGGCACGACGCCAGGACAAGAACCGTCGAAAGGGCAAGGAGGGGGAGGAGGAGGGCGAGGCGTTTCATCGGGTTGAAGGGGTTGAAAGGTCCGCGACTGGCGGGGCTAGGGCGTGGAGGGAACGGGCTCGTCGGGGTGGATGCGCGGCCAGGCCTCGATCGCGGGAGGGACGCCGCCGGCGGCGGCGCGGCGGAGCCAAGCGTCGGCCTCGGCGTCCGTTTCCGGAAACGCGTCTGGCGCGACGCCGCCGTCGCGCATCCGCCATAGTTTCCAGTACGCCCATGCTCGGCCGCCGGCCGCGGCCTTGCGGAACAGCGCGGCCGCCTCCGCCGGTTCGACGGGAACGCCCGGACGGCCTTCCGACAGGAAGTTCGCGAGGTTGTACTGCGCCTGGACGACGCCCGCGTCCGCGGCCTTGCGGTACCACCCGGCCGCTTCCGCGCAGTCGACCGGAAGCCCGCCGATCCCGCTCTCGATACACCAGCCGTAGGCGAGGCACGCGTCCGCGTTGCCGCCTTCGGCACCGATGCGCGTCCAGCGCACGCGCTCGGCGTCGTTCGTCCCGACGCCGCGTCCCGACTCGTACATCCGCCCCAGCCGCGAAGCGGCCCAGGCGTCGCCGGCCTCGGCCTCTTCGCGGAAGAGCGCGGCGGCGCGGACGGGGTCGGCGGCGACGCCGGGCTCGCCGAATTCGAGGATCTTCGCGAGACGGCGCTTCGCGAAGCGCTCGCCGCGGGCGACCCCGCGCTCGAGCCACGGGACCGCGGCGGCGAAATCGGCGGGACGGTTCTCCCAGCCGTTCGACAGCAGGACGCCCAGTTTCGCGGCGCTCCAGGAGCCGCCCGCCTCCGCCGCCTTGCGGAGCCAGTCCGCGGCGGCGTCGGGATCGCGCGCGACGCCGCCTTTCCCGTCCAGGAGGAACTGGGCCGTCCATTCCATGCCGTCCACGTCGCCGGCCTCGGCCGCGCGGCGGAAGAAGGACGCCGCTTCCGCGAGGTTCGTCTCGCAGCCGAGCAGGCCGTCCTTGTAGCAGAGCCCCAGGCGGCAGAGGGAGAGCGGATTGCCCGTCCGCCCCATTCCGGCGGCCTTGCGATACCATTCGAGGGCCTTGGCGGGGTCGGCCGCCAGGCCGCCGCGCCCGTTCTCGTACATCCACGCGATGTTGTGGACGGCATAGTCGTTGCCGAGCGCGGCGGCCTTGCGATACCAGCGCAGCGCCTCGGCGTCGTCGGCGGCGAGGCCGCCCTTTCCGTGCTGGTAGTAGGTTCCGATCGAGTTCATCGCCATCCGCACGGCGTCGATCCGGTCGGGGTCCGAGCCCGTCTCGAGGCCGGCGATCTCGCGATACATCCGCAGGGCCCTTCGCTCGTCCTTCTCCACGCCCTTTCCCTCGTCGTAGAGGCAGGCCAGGCGCCAGATGGATTTCGCGCAGCCGGCCTCGATGCCGCGCCGGTACCAGAGCGCGGCCTTGGCGTAGTCGACGGGCAGCCCGTTCTGGCCCCACTCGTACGCCATCCCGAGGTTGTCGGGCGCGCCCCAGGAGCCGTTCGCCCACGCCCGCCGCCAGAGCTCCGGCGCGCGGAGGGCGTCCTCCGGCCCGAATCCGGCGCGGCCGGCGTCCATCATGTTCGCGAGGTGGTTCAGGCCTCGTCCGTAGTCCTGCGCGGCGGACTTCTCGAACCACGCGCGGGCTTCGACATCGTTCTTCTCGAGGCCGGCCAGGCCTTTCTCCAGAAGATACCCGAGCCGCCACTGCGCCTTCGCGTGGCCGCCCTCGGCCGCGGCGCGGATCCAGCGGACGGCCTCCGCCTCGTCGCGCGCGAAGCCGTCCCGACCGAGCCGCAGGCGCTCGCCGAGCGCGAACTGCGACTCGGCGTCGCCCTCCGCGGCGCGGCGGCGCAGGGCGGCCGGGGCCGGCGTTCCGTTCGAGGTCCCCTCGACCTCGGCGAGGAACTCCTCGACGGCGTCGAGGAAGCCGCGCAGCGAGGCGCGTGCGGCGGCGGGGGCGAGGCAGAGCGAGACGAGCGCGGCCGCGAGCG
>CAMVRE010000085.1 GCA_947169825.1 uncultured Verrucomicrobiota bacterium
CGATTCGCGGGGCTCCCGCTGTTCTGGCCGGTTTTCGCGCTGGCCGCGCTCGGCGTCGCGCTCGTGCTCGCCGCCGCGACGTCGCTGCCCGCGCCGCCGCTCCGGCGGCGTCCCGTCGCCGTCGCGTTCGCGGCCGTTCTCGCCGTCTCGCTCGCCGCGCAGCCGGCTCTCCGCGCGGGACGGTTCCAGCGCGAGGCGGACGAGCGGCTGCTCGCCGTTCTGGAGCGGACCGGATCGCCGATCCGTCCCGGCGCGCCGTTCCCGGGCGCGGTCCCCGCCGTGGCGGAGTCGGACGACCCGGTCGCGGCGATCGACGAGGCGGAGCTCGACGCCGACGAGGCATCCTTCCACGCGCTCCGCGAGATGGTCGGATCGCTGGATGCCGAGTCTCTGGAGGACGGCGCCGACGAATACCGCCGCCATCCGTTCGAGCCGGAGGAAATCGCCGCCCTTGGCGCATGGTTCGCCGCGCATGCGAACCTCGCCGCCGCCGCGGAGGCGACCTCGGCGCCGGGCGGCTACCGCTCCTGCCTGCCCGGCGTCGTTTCGTCCGCCGGCATCGACGGGAGCGGGGCCGGAACCTTCCTGGAGCCGCGGCTTCCCGCACTTCTCACCCACGCGAGATTTCTGGCCGTTCGTTGCAAGGCGCGTCTCTCGGCGAGCGACGCCGACGGCGCCGTCGCCGACCTCGGGCGCCTCGACCGCCTCGCCGCGATCGCGGAGCGCGAACCGTCGATGATCGGCGGCTTGTTGTCCACGGCCTTCCGCCAAATCCGGGACGGCGTCCTTTTCGCCGGGATCGACCGCTGGAGCGACGAAACGCTGGACGCCTTCGCGCAGGCGGCGGACGCCGCCGCCGACCGGGCCAAGACGGGATGGAAGCGATACGTGGCCGGCGAGCTCGTCTTCTCGGACGCCACCCTGCGCGCCCTCCCCGAAGGCACCCTCCCCGCGACCGGCCTCGGAACGTCTCGCCGCAACCTCGGCGGTGCCGCGCGGCCGTTCCTGCGCTACTGGTTCGCGCGGGAGCGCCTCGCCTTCCTCGACTTCGCGGAGCGGGGGATGGCGGAACTCGACGCGGCGCTCGCCGCGCCCCCCGGCCCGGAGCGCGCCGCCGCGTTCGAGGCGCTTCGCCGGGAGGAGGGGCGCCGCAACGCCGTCCTGCCGCCGGGCGCCGCTTTCCTCGCCGGCGCATGGAGCCTGTGCTTCGAGCGGCTGACCCTTGGCGAAGAGACGCGGGCGGACTTCGTCCGCGCCGCCGTCGCCGTCGAACGGTGGCGCCGGGCCCACGGCGGCGAATGCCCGCCCTCGCTCGAAGCGCTCGTCGAGTCGGGCGCGCTGGCGCGCCTGCCGCGCGACGGCCGGACCGGCGAGCCGCTCGCCTACGACCCCGGCCCTCTCCGCTTTCCGGAAGAGACCGTTCCCGGCCTCGCGAACCCGGACGCCGTCGCCTTCCGGGAGTTCGAGGCGTGGTCGCCGAGGGACCTGAAAACAGAGAATGTCCTGCGCAGCCGGATCGGTGGAGAGCCCGGACCGCGGGACGCCGCCCCCGAGCCGCGCCGCCTTCCCGCCACCACGATTCCCGGCTTTCGCCTCTACCAGCCGGCTCCCTCGGGCCGCCCGGGCCGGATGGTCGACTTCCCCGTCACGCGGAGCCCCGACGCAGAAGGAGCCCACGCAGAGAGCGCGGAGCCCCGTCCCGGCGAAGCCGGCTCCCCCGCTGAGGAAGAATCTCACGCAGAGAGCGCGGAGTCCGCGGAGCCCCGTCCCGGCGAAGCCGGCTCCCCCGCTGGGGGAGCTGGCGAGCGAAGCGAGCCTGAGGGGGTCCCGCACGCGGAGGAGCAATGAACGCGAAGGCCGCAAAGCTTGGCGCGAATGCGCCAGCCCGCGCCCCTCGGCGCTACGAACGGGACATCATCTGCAGGATGTGCCGCGCGAGGCGCTCGTTGATTTCACGATGGCGCGGAACCGGCTGCTGGACGCCGGTGGACGGCTGCACGTACCAGTCGTGGTTTCCGCCGTGCCGGACGAAGGAGCAGCCGGCCTCGCGAAGCTTCTTCAGAAGTTCCTCGCGCTTCATGCGAGGACAAGCTCCGCGGAATGCCGTTCGCAGGGAACGAGTCCGCCGAGAAGGTCGCGAAGCAGGTCCGCGATGTTCGCGCGGAGCTCCTCGAGCGTTTCGCCCTGCGTCATATAGTCCGGAAATTCCTCGGGATAGCCGAGAAACGTTCCGTCTGGCTCCTGCCAGTAGGTATAGCGGTGTCCGGTGGGCATGGTTGGAATCCTTTCGTTCCTTCAATGCCGCCCATTATCCCGATTTCCCCACGGAACGCAAGCGAATTCTTCGCAAGAGCGTCGGACATTGAGCATTTGTGGCAATCCCGTGCCCCGCCACTCTCCGCCACTTTTCCCTTTACCCTTTCAACTTTAAACTCCTTCAACCCTTTCAACCCTTCAACCCGATGAAACGCCTCGCCCTCCTCCTCCCCCTCCTCGCCCTCGCCGCGGCGAACGCGCGGGCTTCTTTCAACGAGCCGAAGAAGGCATCCGCCGCCGCCCCCGCACCGTGGCTGCAAGCCGACTTCGCCGCCAATCTCCACCGCAGCGCCGTCGCGGCAGGCGACCCGGATGCGAACGCCGTGATTTCCCCCTGGGGCGTCGCGTCGATCTTCGCCCTGCTCCAGACCGGCGCGCGAGGCGACACCGCGCGCGACATGGCCCGCGCCCTGCTGCTCGGAATTCTCGAACCTCCCGCGCCGGACGAGACCGCCGCCACGTTCCGCGAATCCGGCCTCTCCTTCTCCCCAATGGCGCGCACGGAGGACTCCGACGACTTCGCAAAGCGCGCGGCCATGCTCGGCGTGGCCGACGGCGCCACCAAAATCGAATGCTCCGGCACGGTCTGGCTCGCCCCCGGATTCGATCCCGCCCCCGAGTTCCTCGATCGCGCCCTCCGCGACTTCCATGCCGACGTCCGCGTCGCGGAATCGGGCGACGCGGGGCGCGCGGCGGCCGACGGTTCCGTTTCGGACGCCGCCCCGAACCTTCCCGAACCGCCGTTCCCCGGCGATCCGCTCGACTCCATTGCCGCCGTCGGCTCCGTCCGGCTCCAGGCCCGATGGTCCCAGCCGTTTTCGGAGGGCGGCACCTCCAACCGGACGTTCCACGCGGCGTCCGGCGATTGCGAAACGCCCTTTCTCCACGCCACGCGCCACGCGGAAATCCTCGACGCGCCGGAATGCTCCGCGTTGCGCCTGCCCTATCGCGGCGACACGCTCGAAATGCTCGTCCTCCTGCCGTCGTCCTCCAACACGCTCGCCGACGTCGAAGTCCGCCTTGGCTCCTCGTTCCTCGACGCGCTCGCCTCTTCCCCGTGGCTGGGGGAGGCCGACATCGCGATCCCGAAGTTCGGTTTCGGTTCGAAACGCGACCTCAAGCCGGTCCTTTCCCGGATGGGAATGGACTCCGCGTTCGATCCCGCCCGCGCCGACTTCTCCGGCATCGCCCCGAAACTGTATCTTTCCGCCGCCGTGCAGAACGCCGGCATCGCCATCGACGAACGCGGCACCGAAGCCTTCGCCGAGACCTGTTGGACCGCGCGCACGTATGGCGTCGATCTCGGAACGCCGCCGCCGCCACGCCCTTTCGTCGCCGACCGACCGTTTCTCTTTTTGGTTCGCGAGTCCCGTTCCGGTCTCGTCCTCTTCCTCGGCAGGGTCTGCAACCCCGCCGCGCCCGCCACCCACGCGGACTCCGTTGAGGGCGCGAAGGAGCCCGCCCCGTGAACCCTCCTGCCCGCGAGCGGCGAAGCCGCGACACCCGGCCGTAGCCGGCGCGGCGGCACCCCGCCACGGCGAGTCGGCGCTACAGGAACATCGACATGTAGTGCGGGAGGGTCACCTTCTTGTCGGCGACGCCGACGTTGCCGCCGGTGAGCTTGATGCCGTAGGGCACGGACGCGCCGGCGAGAAGCCGGTCGAGCGAACGCGACCGTCCCGCCGACGCCTTCACCTCCACCGGCACGACGCCGTCGTCGTTCTCGATCAGGAACTCGACCTCGGCGTCGTCATTCCGCGAATCGCGGCCGTTCCAGCCGCGATCCCCGCCACCGTGGCCCGAGCAGGGAGGAGATCGAGCCGAGACCGGGCGCCGAAAAAAAAAGTGGGGAATGTCCAGGACCGTCAACCCCCTTGCGCGCACGGGCGCTATCCGATATAATCGACCCCATTCGCGCATTACCCGCCCTGCACCGCTTTCTCGACCCTCGCCGACCGGCGGCCGACCGACCTCTCCTCCATCCCCGAAAGGACTCCCATGAAAAAACTCCTCCTCCCCCTCCTCGCGCTCGCCGCGCTCGCGCTGCCCGCCAGGGCCGCGATCGCGAACCTCGAGGCGATCAAGCCCGACGGCTTCGCCCGCGGCGTCGTCCTCACGGTTGACGGCTATGATGCCAACCGCTCGACGCTCGCGGACTTCCCCGTGCTCGTGCGCATCTCGGAAGCCGGCATCTCCGGGTTCGACTACGACGACCTGATGTTCAAGTCGACCGGCGACGACATCTGCTTCGTCGCGGAGGACGGCACGCCGCTCGCGTTCGAGATCGACACGTGGAACACGGCGGGCGAGTCGCTGGTCTGGGTGAAGCTCCCGTCGATGCAGAACGGCACCGAGTTCGCGATGTTCTACCGCTCGTCCAAGAAGGGCAAGGTGGACGTCTGCACGGCCAACCCGTTCGCGGACTACGTCGGCGTCTGGCACCTCCGCGAGGGCGGCAACGCGGGGGTTTCGGTCTACGACTCCACGGACAATGCGCTCACGGCGCTCGCTTCCGACATGTCGCTCGCGGTTCCGGACGGCAAGATCGGCGCCGCGCGCACGATCACGACCAAGCGCGAAAAGAAAGACAAGGGCATGAAGGTCCAGACGACGAAGGGGACGGAAATCGCCGCGCTGAACACGCTCGGGCAGAACTTCGTCGTTTCGTTCTGGATGCGGCCCTTGGGCGCCGTGACCTCCCAGGACGCCGGCGTCCGCTACGACACCCTCATCGGCCGCAAGCCCGCGACGGGAACCCGGGCCTGGCACCTCCAGCTGGCCGCCAACAGCACGAACATGCGCATTTGGTCGTCGGAAACGAAAGACGAGAACGGAAACAGCGGCCTGCTCGTCACCGGCAACATTCTGCCGCTCGTGCAGAACCAGTGGACGAAGATCGACGTCGTCTACGCCTACAACAACGCGGCCTACCCGAAGACCGGAAACGGCAACGGAAGCGTCTACGCCCTCTACGCCAACGGAGCCCTCCTGGCCAGCGGCAACCTGAACAACGTTCCGGAGCAGGGCTCGGCTACCCTGACCATCGGCGGCGGCTTCGGCGGCGGCGAGCGCCCGTTCTGGGGCGACATGGACGAAGTGCGCGTCGGACCGTTCACCCCGAGCGCCGACTGGATGAAGGCCGACTACGACCAGGTCGACACGACGACGTTCCTGACGGCGGGGACGGTGGAGGAGTTCACCGAAGCCGCGAATCCGGTCGGCACATTCGATCTGGGCGACACGGGCGCGGCGTTCGCGCAGTTCTCGGGCTCGATCTCGGTCTGCGGCGGCGCGGCGACGGCGTGCGACGTCCTCGTCAAGGCGTGGCCGTCGGCGAACGCCGAGCCCGCCGGGTGGGAGACGCTCGCCTCGGGCGTCGCGGAGGGCGCCTCGTTCGCGGGCACGCTCGTGGATCTCGTCCCGCAGACGGTCTACTCCTACAAGATCAAGGCGGTCAACAACCTCGCCGAACCGCTCGATTCCGAGATCACCTCCGGCACGTTCACGACGAGCGGCGCGGGCGAGGTCGGAACGGGCGGCGACGCGAAGCGCGTCGGCGACAGCATGGTTCACACCTTCACCATCGCCCGCAACGGGACGGCGACGTGGGAGTTCACGCCTCCCTCCTACGCGACGAGTGTCGAGGCTCTCGTGGTCGGCGGCGGCGGCGCGGGCGGCTACCGGCGCGGCGGCGGCGGCGGCGCGGGCGGCCTCGTCTACAACGCGGCGCTCGGCGTCACGGGCGGCGAGACCTACACCGTCACGGTTGGCGCGGGCGGCGCCGCCTCGGCGCAGGCCGGCGTCTACGGCGGCGACGGCGGGGCCTCCTCCATCGTCGGGGCGGGCGTGAGCGTCACGGCCGCCGGCGGCGGCGCGGGCGGCAACGGCGAACTCACCGGAACCGGAAACCTGCTTTCCGGACACGACGGCGGCAGCGGCGGCGGCTCCTCGCAGGACGGCACGGCCGGCGCCGGAACGTCCGGACAGGGCAATGCCGGAGGCGTCGGTCTCAAGAAGGACAACAATGCTTTTTACGGCGGCGGCGGCGGCGGCGCGATGGCGGCCGGCGCTTCCGTCTCGAGCGGCAACACGATTTCCGCCGGCAAGGGCGGCGACGGGCGCGAGTATTCGATTTCGGGCGTCGCGACCTTCTACGCGGGCGGTGGCGGCGGCGGCGGCACGCGGTCCCAGAAGGACAGCAGCTTCGGTAGCCCCGGCGATGGCGGCAACGGCGGCGGCGGCCGCGGCGGTCAGCGCGTCGATGCCACGGACAACACGCCCGACGACATGCGGGCGGCGCGGAACGGCGTCGACGGCCTCGGCGGCGGCGGCGGCGGCGGCGGCGACACGACCGGCTTCTATCAAGGCGGCGACGGCGGCAACGGCGTCGTGATCGTCCGCTACGCCGTGCAGGGAAGCGGCTCCGGCATGACCGATCCGGCTGTCGCGCTCGAAAGCCTGGACCGCGCCGCGAACGGCGTCACGACGGTCGGCTACCGCGTCGCGTGGGCAGGTGATGGCTACGACTACGCGGATGTGAAGATTGTCTGGGGTTTCTCGAAGGACGACCTCCCGAACACGAACGCGATCGCGTCGTCCGCGATCGGTCGCGGCACCGGGACGTTCACGCTGCCCGACCAGACGAAGACGGTCTACGTCCGCGCCGTCGCGGTGAACGCGGGCGGCTTTGCCGCCGCGTCGCCCGAGGTGGTGACGATCCCGTTCGTCGATCCGGCGGCGCCCGAGGTCGAGCAGCCCGTGGTGTCCCAAATCAAAAGCACGAGCGCATCGTTCTCGGCGGCCGTGGTCGGGCTCGGCACGGGCGCGGCGAGCGTCCGGGGCGTCTTCCAGGTCTGCACGGAGGACGATTTCGAAGGGACGATCCTCTCTTTCCCTGCGGCGCAGACGGTCACGGAGGTTCCCGGCTCCCTCACGGCGCAAGCGACCGGGCTCTCCGTGAACACGCTCTACTACGTGCGCGTGTCGGCCACGAACGACGTGCCGGCGGTCTTCGAGACCGAACCGATACCGTTCCGCACGGGCGTGCCCGGCGCGCCGAACGGTTCGGTCGTCACGGACCCGACGAAAGTGGCGAATCCGCCGACCGAGTGCACGGTCCCGACGGCCACCGACACAACGATCACGGCATGGGGCTACCTCTTCACGCCCGGCAGCAACGGGGCGACTTCCGCCGACCTGCGCCTGGAGGCGTCGACGGACGCGAACTTCCAGGCGGTCGCGGCCTACTCGGCGACGGCAACGGGCGTGACGGAGCGCGGATTCCGGTCCTTCACGCTGACGGACCTCGAGCCCGAGACGGCCTACTACCTCCGCCTGCGCTCGGAGAACGACGGCCGCGTCGTCGCCTACTCGGCCATCGTCGGGCCGTTCACCACGTTGGCCGGAACGTCCACGATGATCCTGATCTGGTAGGCACAGAGCCGAGAAAGGAGAACCATGAAAAAGACGCTCCTTCCCCTCCTCTCGCTTGCCGCCTTCGCGGTTTCCGCGCACGCCGCCGACTGGTTCGACGCCGAGATCGCCGGCTACACCACGTGGCCGACCAACCCGCCCTCCGGCGAATGGTCCGGCACGGAGGGCGCGACGCTCGACGCCGCGAACCACGCGCTCGTGATCGACGCGTCCGTGGGCACCACGGTCGCGTTCGCGCCGAGCGCGTCCAAGGACGTCGCCGTCGAACAGGCGGTCTTCAGCGTGACCGCCACGCTCTCGGCCGTCCAGCCGCTCGCCAGCCTGCGCCCGCTCGAGGCCGACAAGAAGGGCTCGCTCGCGGCCGCGACCGACGGTTCGGCCACGAACTACTACGGTTGGGCGAAGGATCCCGCCGGGACGACGAACACGTGGCTCGCGCTCACCGGCGCGACGCCCGCGGTCGGCACGCCCCTCGCGGTGCGCGTCCTCGCCAAGGCCGCGAACGGCGACTTCTACGTCCAATACGAGGTGGGCGGCGTCGCGCTGGCGGCGGGCTCCGAGACATGGCTGCCCGTCGCGGCGGCCGACACGACTCTCGGCCACGCCGGCATGCGCGGCCGGAACTTCGCGGTCTCGTCTCTGTCCGGCGCCACGGAAGCCTATCCCCCAGAGACGGCGACTCTGACGGTCGGAGCGCTCCCCGCGAACGTGACGCTCGTCTCCGTGACGGCCGACGGCGTTCCCGTCGAAGGCGTCGAGGGCGTCTACACGGTCGCGGACGGCGCCACCGTCGTCGCGACGTTCGCGCCGGCGCCCGGCTACCGGCTCGTCGGCAACGCGACGGTCACCATCTCCGTGGACGGCGACACGGAGCTCGCCACCGCGGCCATGCCGACCGCCGAGGCGATCCCGGTCGTCTCGCTCACGCTTCCCGGGCTTCCCGAGAACGTCACGCTCGTCTCCGTGACGACGAACGGCGTCGCGGTCGAGGCCGTCGAAGGCGCCTATCCCGTCTACGACGGCGCGGAGGTCGTCGTGACCTTCGCCGCGGCCGACGGATACGTGCTCTCCCCCGCCGCGACGGTCTCCGTCGTCATGGACGGCGACAAGACGCTCGACGGCATCCCGACGGCCCTCTCAATCACCTCCCTGATCAAGATCAACGAGATCATGGCGTCGAACCCGTCCGTGGACAAGGGCGGCATTGCGAGCGAGAAGGGCATCGCCGAGATGGACTGGATCGAGATATACAACGGTTCGTCGCAGGCCGTCGACCTGACGGGCTGGTACCTCTCCGACAACGACAAGAAGGGCAAGGAGGACAAGGCGACGATCCTCGGCTCCTGCATCGTCCCCGCCAAGGGCTACAAGATCATCTGGCTCGACAAGATCCACACGAACGCCACGGAATTCGCTGCGGACGAGGCGTTCGCCGTCCTCAAGCTCTCCTCTTCGGGCGACCTCATCCAGCTCGCGGACACGAGCAAGGCGGTCGTCGACAAAGTCAACTTCAAGGACAAGAAGCAGATCAAGGGCTACAGCTACGGCCCGCTCTCGGTTTCGTCCGGCGAGGGGCTCGTCCCCGGGAACGGCGATCCGGTCTACATGAAGACCGCCACGCCCGGCGCCGCCAACGTGACCGTGGGCTTCGGCGACTTTACGCCGACGGTGACGTTCTCCGAACCGCACGGCTACAAGACCGAGGCGTTCGAACTGACGCTCGGCCGTGCCGACGACACGAACCGGACGGACGGCATCTACTACACGCTTGACGGCACGTCGCCCACGACGGCCTCGACGCCCTACACGGGCGCCATCCACGTCGACAGGACGACGGTCGTCCGCGCGGCCGTTCCGGTCGAGAACACGATCCTGCAGTTCGACACGTCCGCGACCTACATCTTCCTCG
>CAMVRE010000086.1 GCA_947169825.1 uncultured Verrucomicrobiota bacterium
TGCTGTCGCCGACGCAGGCGACGACGAGCGGGTCGGCGGGTTCGCCGGCGAGGGCGGCGCCGGCGGCGAGCGCGGCGCAGAGGGGGAGGAGGCGGGAGGATTTCATGGTCGGGGTTCCTTTCGTGGCGCGAATCATATCCGAAACCGCCCCCGCCGGGCAAACGAAATCGGCGCGGTGGAATTGCCGGGCGGGTTCTGGTAGACTACGCGGCGCAACCACGCAACCATTGGATCCGCCATGCCCGACACCGTCATCGTCCTCGACTTCGGTTCCCAATACAACCAGCTCATCGCCCGCCGCATCCGCGAGAAGGGGGTCTACAGCGAGCTGCGGCCCCACACGATGACCGCCGAGCAGATCCGGGCGGTCCCCGGCCTGAAGGGCGTCGTCTTCTCCGGCAGCCCGAAGAGCGTCAACGACGCGGACGCCTACGGCTTCGACCCCGCGATCCTCGACCTCGGCGTGCCGGTCCTCGGCATCTGCTACGGGATGCAGCTGCTCTCGAGGCATCTTGGCGGCCGCGTCGCCCGCAACCCGCGCGGCAAGGAATACGGGCGCATGCCGATCGAGCAGGTGGCGCCGTGCCCGCTGCTGGACGGCCTCCCCGCGCGCCAGGACGTCTGGATGAGCCACGGCGACCACGTCGAGGTGCTGCCCGCCGGCTTCCGCCTCGCCGCGAAGAGCGACAGCGGCTTCTTCGCCGCCGCCTTCGACCCGGACCGCCGCCTCTACGCGGTGCAGTTCCACCCGGAGGTTCGGCACTGCGTCTACGGCAACGACATCCTCGCCAACTTCCTCTTCCGCGTCTGCGGCTGCGAGAGGAACTGGACGATGGAGGGCTACCTCGAGTCGCAGGTCCGCGCGATCCGCGAGCAGGTCGGCGACAGCCGCGTGCTCTGCGGGCTCTCCGGCGGCGTCGACTCGACCGTCGTCGCGGTGCTCCTCCACCGCGCGATCGGCGACCGGCTCACGTGCATGTTCATCGACCACGGGATGCTGCGCAAGAACGAGGGCGAGCAGGTGATGGAGACGTGCGCCGGGCTCTTCGGCATGAACGTCGTCCGCATCGACGCGCGCGAGCGCTTCCTCTCGAAGCTCGCGGGCGTGGTCGAGCCCGAGCGCAAGCGCAAGATCATCGGCGCGGAGTTCGTGAAGTGCTTCGACGAGGAGAGCGCGAAGCTCGGCTCGTTCGACTTCCTCGCGCAGGGCACGCTCTACACGGACGTGATCGAGAGCGGCACCGCGACCGCGCAGACGATCAAGAGCCACCACAACGTGGGCGGCCTCCCGAAGGAGATGAAGTTCCGCCTCGTGGAGCCCCTCAACAAGCTCTTCAAGGACGAGGCCCGAGCGCTCGGCGAGGCGCTCGGCATCCCGCGGGAGATCGTCTGGCGCCAGCCGTTCCCGGGCCCCGGCCTCGGCATCCGCATCCTCGGCGAGATCACGGAGGAGAAGCTCGCGATCGTGCGCGAGAGCGACGCGATCCTGCGCGAGGAGATCGCGCGCGCCGGGCTCGAGAAGGACGTGTGGCAGTACTTCACGGTCCTCACCAACGTGCGCAGCGTCGGCGTAATGGGCGACGAGCGGACCTACTCGTGGGCCGTCGCCGTGCGCGCCGTGACGTCGATCGACGGCATGACGGCCGACTGGGCGCGCCTGCCGTGGGAGGTCCTGGAGGCCGTCTCGCGGCGCATCGTGAACGAGGTGCCGGGCGTGAACCGCGTCGTCTACGACGTCACCTCCAAGCCCCCGGGGACGATCGAATGGGAGTAGCGCGCTTGCGCCCGCGGGGGCGTGTGTGGTAGAATCATTCGTCGTTCGCGCGCATTCCGCCGCGGCGCGTCCCCCAAAACCATTCCCGATGAATCGAACCGTCCTTCCGTTCTCCGTTCTGCTCGCCGTCTTCGCGACGGCCACGATCGCGGACGTTCCGGCCGCGCCCGCCGCCCGCGCCGTCCCGCTTCGCACCGAGTCGTTCTACGACACGTGGCTCAAGGACCGCCTTTCGATCGGCCTGGGCTTCTCCTACGCCACGCTCACCGATTCCGAGCGCCCGAAGGACGTCGGGAACCACCGGACGTTCGTCGGCTATGTCTGGAAGCTCGAGGACACCGACCGGATCGGCGTCATCCCCGAGATCCGCTATTGGGCGGCCGACCATCTGCGCCTCGTCCTCGCGATGGACCGCATCTCCGGCCGCACCCGCAACTACAACCTCGAGAAGCACAGCGACGGAGACGTCGACCTCTGGGGCCCGCAGCTGCTCGTCGAGGGCTTCTACCCCCTGTGCGACGAAACCGTCTTCCTCCATGCCGGCGTCGGCGTCGTCTACGACTTCGCCGACTTCACCGAGGTCAAGTGGTGGAACCTCGGCTACAGCAGCGAGGCGAGCTGGGAGTATCTCGGGCGCCCGTCCAAGGCCCGCCAGGGCTACCATCGCGAGATCCATGTCGACGACGCCTTCGGCTGGACGATCGCCGCCGGCGCCTCGTGGCGCCCGGACCCCCGCTTCGAGATCGATCTCTCGCTCCGGCACACCTGGATCGACCCGGACTGCCAGTTCGGATACTTCCACGGCGGAAAGAAGGGCTTCGAGAAGCATCAGGACGGCGACTTCGAGCTGGACCACCTCACGGTCGCCCTGACCGGGTCCTACGTGTTCTAGGCCCCGCCCGATGCCCGCGACCGCCGAAGCGCCGCTCGTCCGGGAACGCAAGTTCGTCTCGGACCGCGCGGATCCGACCGCCGCGGTCGCGCTGCTGCGCGCGTGGGCCGCTCCCGACCCGCGCTTCCCGGAGGGGGAACTGGAGAGCGTCTACTTCGACACGCCCTCGCTCGACGCCTGGCGCCAGAAGGCGAACGGCGACGCGGTGAAGCGCAAGGTCCGCCTGCGCTGGTATCGCGGCCCCGTCCCCGCGGGCGGGCGCCGGGCCGCCTGGCTCGAGGTGAAGGACCGCATCGGCTCCGCGCGCGACAAGGTCCGGCACCGCGTCGAATGCGAGGCGTCCTGGCTCGAGGGCGCCCCGCTCTCCGACCCCGGCTGGCCCCCGCTCCTCGGCAGAATTTCCGCCGAGGCGGGGTTCCCGCTCGGCGACGGCCTTCTGCCGACGGTCGCGATCCGCTACCGCCGCTCGCGCTTCGTCTGTCCCGCGACGGGCTCGCGCCTCTCGGTCGACCGCGCGATCTCGTGCCCCCGCGCCAACGGCGCGCTCCTTCCGTTCGCCGCTCCGCTCGACTGCCCCTGCACGGTCGTCGAGGCGAAGTCCGCCGACGTGTGGGACTGGCCCTTCGGCGAGGACCTCGCGAGCATGGGCTTCCGCCTGGAGAGCTTCTCCAAATACGGCTACTTTCTCGAACGCATCCTGCAAGGAGGATTCCGATGAACCAGCTGGGACTGCTCGAGGCCGTCGAGGCCTACGAGCGCATCTCCGAAAACCTCGGGCTCGGGCGCTTCGCGCTCGCGCTCGCCGTCTCCCTCGCCGCGGCGCTCGCCGTCTCGTGGCTCTACCGCGCCTTCTGCGAGAGCCGCGGGACGGGGAGCCAGCTCTGGCGCGCGTTCCCCGCGCTCTCGCTCGCGATCACGACGCTCTTCCTCTGCATCCAGATCTCGATCCCGCTCTCGCTGGGACTGCTCGGCTCGCTTTCGATCATCCGCTTCCGCACGCCGGTGAAGGAGCCCGAGGAGGTCGGATCGGTGATGCTCGTCATCGCGTCCTCGATCGCGGCCGCGACCTTCCGTTTCGCGTTCATCGCCGTGATGCTCGCCTTCGCCGCGGTCTGTGCGCTCGCGGCCGCGAAGCTGCGCGGCGCCCGGATCTTCCGCCGCGACGGCCTGCTTACGCTCTCGCTGCCCGACGCCTCCGCGGCCGACCTCGGCGCGCTTCGCGCCGCGCTCGACGGCGCGCTCGCCCGCCACTCGGTCCAGAGCGCCGCGAGCGCCGGCGGCACGACGACGCTCCAGGTCTCCTTCTCGGGCCTTCGCGTCGATCCGTGCGCGCTGCAGGCCGCCGTGCGCGCCGCCGCGCCCGGCGTCGAGACCGTCAACGTCTTCCTCGACCGCCCCGGCGGGTTCCGCTAGGATCCTCGGTCTTGCCGCGATGACCGGCCGCCCGTCCCATGCGTTCCGAACCGCGGCCTCGGCCGTCGCGGCGGCGATCGCCGTCGGCGCGGCCGCCTGGGCCGCGAGTCGTCCGGAGTCCTACTGGTTCGAACGGTCCGCGAAGCGACTTGCCCATGCGACGGATCGCTTTCGCGAGAATCTGACCGCACGGGACCCCGGGCTGCGCGCCCTCTGGACGTTCGACAACCGCGAAGCGGTCGGCTGGTTCCCCGCGCCGTTCTCCCGAGCATCGGACGAGGACGTCGATTGCGCCGCCTTCCCGGGAACGTCCCGCGTGCCGGGCCGTCACGGCGACGCCCGCCGGTTCCGCGGAGACGACGGATCGTTCATCCTTTCGCAGCGGGACTGGAAGCATGATGCCGGCGCCCCGCTCTCCCTCGCGATGTGGCTCCGGCTCGAGCCGGAACCGGTCCGGCAGGACGTGCTCTGCTCGTGCGAAGGCGGACTGCGGGGGCTGCGCGTCGACGACGACCGGATCGTCTTCGACTACCGGACGGAGAGCGAGGCCCGCTCTCTCTCCGCCCCCTTTTCGCGCGACGGCGGCTGGCGCCATGCCGCGGTCGTGGCCGACCCCGCGCCGGAGGGCGGACGGATCGCAATCTACGTGGACGGCGCCCTGGCCGCGGAGGAGCCGCTGCCGTCGTTTCCCGCCTTCCGCATCCCCTACGCGTTCGGATGCGCGTCCCCGCTCCGCGTTCGCGACCCCCTGCGCGGGGATCTGGACGACGTCGCGGTCTGGAGCCGCGCCCTCTCGTCGGACGAGGTGCGCGCAATCGCAAAGGCGTCCGGCTCGATCGCCGAGACGCTTGCGGCGCCGGACGCCTTGCGCCGCCTCGTTCGCGTCCGCCGCGAAGCCGCGCTCCGCGAGGCGCTCGGGCGCGCTCTCTCCCCCCGCTCGGACCGGGGTTCGCGGTCGCCGGCGGCCGCTCCCGGCCCCGCTCCGGAGCGCGTCTCTCTCCGGTTCGGGACCGGGGAGCTTCGGCATCTGCTCCGCGCCCACGAACGGGCCCGCCGCTCCGGCGTCCTCACGGAGGGCGCGGCCCGGGCGGTCGACGGATTCCTGACGGTCGGCGGGCGCTCCGTCCGCTGCCGCGTCTCGCTCCACGGCGCGCCGTCCTTCTACGCCGACTCCCCGCGCCCGTCCTTCGCGATCGACCCCGTTGCGCCGGAGACGGCCCTGCCCGGCGGCGCGCGCCGTCTCGTCCTCGCGCCGCCCGAGTCCTGCGGCGGGCTCCTTCCCCTGGCCGCCTCCCTCGTCGCCGAGCGCGCGGGACTCCCGGTGGCGCCCGGCTGCTCCCTCGCGGAGCTTCGCGTCAACGGCGCGCCGCGCGGACTCTACCTGGCGCGGGACTTCTCCCGCATGGGCGGCGCGGCCGGACCCGGTTCCGACCCCGTGGGCGGAAACCCGGGCCGGCGCCGCGCGGCGCGCGTGGTCGCCGCGGAACGCGGCATCGTCGCGCCGGAGGACCTCCCCCGGGACGTCGTCTCCGTCGCCCGCGCCTTCCTCTCCCCGGACGCGCGCGCCGACATCGCGGTCCGGCTCGACGCGGCGGAGGGCCTTCTCTGCGCCGACGGGCTGTCCCCGCTTCCGCCGGAGAGACGGCGGAGTTTTCTCCGCGCCGCCGGCATCGCCTGGTCCGCCCTGCCCGCCGGTTCCGCCTCCGCCGCCGAGGCGCCCCTCGACGCCACGCTCTTCGCGGGCGGGAACGTCTCCCCCTTCCGTGTCGTCTCCGACCTGCCGCTCGCCCGAGCGGCCGCCTCCGTCGCGCCGGGCGCCTCGCTGCGGTTCCGCAGCCTCGCGCCCGGGCTGCTCGACGACGCGGGCCGCATCGTTCGCCGTCCGACGCTGGCTCCCGCCGAGGCGCCCGTGGAGGCCGTCTGGCGCGATGCCACCGGTGCCGAGCGCACGGAGATCCTCCGCTTCCGCGTCATGCCGGAGCGGATTCGCCTGCCCGCCCTTTCGCTGTGGACCGGATCGCCGCTGCACAAGCTGTGGAGATCCGATGCGATCGCCGAGTGGTATGAGCCGGGGCCGGCGGACGGGGGGGCCGCATGCGTGCTGCCCGCGACGGCCGCGGGTCGCGGCGGCCTCCGGCTTCGCGGGAACACGAGCTACGAAACGCCGCGCAAGTCCCTCTCCCTCCGCACCGACGTTCCGTACGGCTTCCTCGCCCCCGGCGCCGAGGGGCGCGCCATCGTCGTCGCCGGCGGCCTGACCGACCGTCTCGTTCTCGGCAACGCCTTCGCCTTCGGCCTCTTCCGGGACTTTCCCCCCCGCGCCGACGGCGGGACGAACGTCGCCCCCCGCGTCCGCCGCGCGGAGGTCTTCGTCAACGGCCGATACCTCGGGATCCGGGAATGCGTCGATCGCGTCGACCGCGACCTGCCGGGCTCCTCCCGCTCGACCTTTTTCCGGCATGCGGTCGCCGCGCCGCGCGATCCCTACATGAGGCCCGCCCACGCCCCCTCGCGCCGCGCGGAGGCGGAGGCCGTCGCGGCCTTCCGCGACGCCGAGCGCCTCGCCTCCGGCCCGGAGGACGGGGAGTCCGTCGAGGCATGGGCCGCCCGCGTCGCCGCCCGCATCGACCTCGGCTCCGCCGCGGATCTCTTCCTCCTTTCCGAGCTCGTCGGAAACATGAACGGCCACCCGCGCCCGTTCCCCTTCGACGAAATCCTCCGATTCGATCCGGATTCCGGACGCTTCGACTACGTCCCGTGGGACTTCGACCGCACGCTCCGCAATCCGGACCTGAGCGCCGCCACCGATTCCGACCGCCGCTTCCTCGCGGATCTTCCGGGATACCGGGAGCGCGTCGCGGAGCGGTGGCGGGAGCTGCGCCGGGGTCCGTGCGCCCCCGAGGCCCTGCAGGACCGGCTCGAGGGACTGTTCGCCGAGACCGCGGGATGCCTCGCGGCCGACGCGTTTCCCGAGGAGTCCGGGAAGCCGTCTTCGCCCGCCGCGTTCGCGAAGCTTCTGCTCCGATGCCGCGATGTTCTCGCCGCACGCGCGGAACGCCTCGACGGTCTGTTCGGACCGTCCGTGGAGGAAGGACAATGAAACGATCCGCCATCGTCACGCTTTCGCTCGTCGCCGACGTCGTCGCGGCGGGGCTGCTTTTCCTCGCCGTCTGCCTGCGGACCTTCCTGTTGCCGCGCAAGCAGGAGTCACTGCAGGTCCAGACCTCGGACGATCTTTCGCGGCGCTACGTGCTGCCCTGGGTCAATCGCCAGTCCGAGTATTTCTCCCCCGAGCCGGTCGTGACGGAGTCCTCCTACGCGGGGCCGACGGCCGCCGTCTCCCTCCGGACCTTCTCCCGCCGCCTCGAGGGGGAGGATGCCTTCGCCTATCATGTCGCCGACATCCGCGTCGGAGACGTCCGGTGCATCCGGACGGCGCTGGCGCACGACGCCTACGGCGTCGGAATCCAGGAGCCGATCCTCGACATGATGGAGCGCAACGAGGCCCTGGTCGCGATGAACGGCGACTACTACAGCTACCAGAGCGGCGGGCTCGTGATCCGCAACGGCGAGGTCTTCCGCTCCGATCCGTCCGACGCCGAGAGCTGCGTGCTCTTTCGCGACGGGAGAATGGAGATCGTCCCCCCGGGCTACAATCTGGACGAACTGATCTGCCGCGGCGCCTGGCAGGCGTGGACCTTCGGGCCGTCGCTCCTGAACGCCCAAGGACGCGCCATCCGGACGCCGGAGGCCGGAAAGTATCTCCGGCTCAAGCATCCTCGCTCCGCGATCGGCTACATCGCCCCCGGCCACTACTGCTTCGTCGTGTGCGACGGACGCCAGACCGGATACTCCCAGGGGGCGACGCTCTACGCCCTCGCGCAGATCATGGAGGGTCTCGGATGCCGCGTCGCCTACAATCTCGACGGCGGGCACTCCTCGGTCCTCGCGTTCCGCGGCGCCGTATGGAACAGCCCGTCGGGCGAGGGACGGGAGATCAGCGACTGCGTCCTCGTCAAGGAGTTCTTCCCATGAATGCGAAACCGTTCCGTCTTGCCGCCGCCCACGTGGCGGTCGTCTCGTCCCTTGTCCTCGCGGTCCTGGTCGTCCTCGACGACATCAACCCCCGGATGGGGTTCCTCCGGTGCTGGATATCCCTCGCGACGGCCGCCGCGGCGGTCCTCTCGGCGCTCGTCCTCGGCATCGGCGAGATCGTCCGGCTCTCCCGCGGTTCCGATCGCCGCGAAACGGGTTCCTCGCCGGACTGAGCCGCCAGGCCGACCGCTTGCCCCGAGGCGGGAGGGCGTGGTAGACTCCGCCCCCATGAAGCACTACCTCGAAATGCTCGCGGAGGTCGTCCGCGAACACTGGGACGCACCCGCCCTCGCCGACTTCCACGGCCGCCGCCTCACCTGCGGCGAGCTCGCCGCCTCCATCGAGAGGACCCGCCTCGCCCTGCGCGAGGCCGGCGTCCGCCGCGGCGACAAGGTCGCCCTCTGCGCGCACAACTGCGCCGCCTGGGCCGAGACCTACCTCGGCATCGTCTCCTCCGGCGCGGTCGCCGTCCCGATCCTCTCCAACTTCACGCCCGAGGGCGTCCAGCACCTCGTCGACCACTCCGAGAGCCGCATCCTCTTCACCGACCCGGAGATCGCCGCGGGGCTCGACTTCTCGAAGCTCCCGCGCATCCGCGCGGCCGTCTCGATCGAGGACGGCGCCGTCCTCGCCGGGCGCGACAGGGCCGCCGCGAAGGCGTTCGAGGAGAAGGACGCGCTCCTCGCCGCCGAGCACCCGGGCGGCTTCGGGCCGGCGGACGTCTCGTATCCGACCGACAACGGCGACGAGCTCGCGGTCATCAACTACACCTCCGGCACGACGAGCGCGCCGAAGGGCGTGATGCTGCGCCACGAGAGCTTCAACGCCGTCGTCGACTTCGCGCAGCGCCGAATCCCCGCGCATCCCGGCGAGCGCATCGTCTCGATGCTCCCGATGGCGCACATGTACGGCCTCGCCTTCGAGTTCCTCTACCCGCTGCTCTCCGGCGTCGAGGTCGTCTATCTCACGAAGATCCCCTCCCCGACCGCCCTCGTCGCGGCGATGAAGGAGGTGCGCCCCTACATCGTCATCACCGTCCCGATGGTGATGGAGAAGATCTACCGCGGAGCGCTGAAGCCCAAGCTCTCGAAGCCCGCGGTGCGCCTGCTGATGGCGCTCCCGTTCGTCGGAGGGCTCCTGCGCCGCAAGATCGCCGAGAAGGTGAAGGAGTCCTTCGGCGGGCAGGTGCGCACCTTCGTGATGGGCGGCGCGCCGCTCAACCCCGAGGCGGAGGCCGCCTTCCGGAGGATCGGCCTGCCCTACACGGTCGGCTACGGCATGACCGAGGCGTGCCCGCTTCTGGCCTACGAGGACTGGCGCGAGTTCGCGCCGGGCTCGTGCGGCAAGCCCGTCG
>CAMVRE010000087.1 GCA_947169825.1 uncultured Verrucomicrobiota bacterium
CCTCCCCCGCCCCGCCCCGCGGCCTCCCGCGCCGCGCGGACCCGGCGCCGGAGCGCGGCCCCGCGCCCGACCTGAACGCGCGCGTCCGCGTCGTCGGCATCGACACCTCGCTGCGCTGCACCGGGCTCGCGGTCGTCGACGCCGTCGGCGCGAACTTCGCGTTCGTCGACTGCCGGCCGGTCCCCAACCCCGCGCGCCTGTCGCTCCCCGAATGCCTCGTCCGCATCGGCGACGCGCTCGAGGCGTATCTGGACGAGTTCCGCCCGGACGAGATCGCGATGGAGGGCATCTTCTTCTGCAAGAACGCCCGCACGTCGCTGATCCTCGGCCACGCGCGCGGCGTCGTCGTCGCGACCTGCGCGCGCCGCGGCCTCCCGATGCACGAATACCCGCCCGCCCGCGTGAAGCGCGCCGTCACCGGCTCCGGCTCCGCGACGAAGGACCAGATGCAGCGCATGATGCAGCGCGTCTTCGGCCTGCCGGACCTCCCGCAGGAGGACTCGGCAGACGCCCTCGCCATCGCGCTGGCGCACCTGCACGAGCGCCGCCTCTCCGCCCTCGCCCGCGGACTCCGCCTCCCCTCCGCCCGCGCGCTGCGCTGACGCCGGCCGCCACCGTTGTTTTCGGCAGCGGCCGCCGTCCCGGCGGCCACGCGTTTCGCGGAACCGCGCTACGGGGCGGGAAGCGCGAGGGGCGGGGCCTTGAGGTCGGTCCAGAGCGTGCCCTCGCCCGCGTGAAGGACGCGGACGGAGAGCTTCTCCGGGAGCGAGTCGGCGAAGGCCAGGTCCGCCAGCGTGGCGGGGTCCCGGAAGACCGCCGCCCGCCGCTGCTCGCCGAGCGCCTCCTCGTTCGCCACGAGGAACTCGGCCTGCACCGCCGCCTCGCCCTTCACCTTCGCCGCCTGAGCCTCGACCTTCGCGCGCTCGAGCCCGATCTGCGCCACGCGCACCTTCGTCGCGGCGTTCGTCGTCGCCACCGCCCGCCGCGTCTCCGCGCCGATGGTCGCGACGAGCTTCTCGGTCTCCTGCTCGACCTCGCGCCGCAGCTGCGCGACGAGCGCGACCTCGGTGTTGAGCAGCGCCTGCTTCTTCGCCGTCTCCTGCCGCGTGCGGTTGGTGAGGTCCTGCTCCTTGCTCTCGCTCGCGGCCTGCATCGGCGCGAGGATGTCGGCCGGCACCTCCACGTGCCGCACGATCGCGTTGCGCACGAGGATGTGCTTCTCGCCGAGGACGGAGACGAGCTCCCGCGTCATCTCCTCCTGGAACTTCTGCCGCCCCTCGCCGTCGATGAACTCGCGCGCCTTGTAGCCCGAGCCCTTCATGCGCGAGACGGAGAGGATCTGCGGCAGGATGATCTTGCCGACGACGGCCGGCAGGTCGCCGTAGAGCATGTAGACGCGCGAGATCTCCGCGGGCAGGATCTCGAACTCGACGGTCATGTCGATCAGGATCGAGAAGCCGTCGCTCGACGGGAACTGCACGAACTGGTCCATCCCGAACGCGACGGCGTCGCTCTGCGGCAGCGACGAGGCCGGGACGGTCCCCGCGGCGGCGACCTCGGCGGCGGGCTCGGCGAAGGACGGCGCCGCCTTCTGGTCGCCGCGCGCGCGGCCGCCCGCGAGGCGCGCGTTCGGCGCGGGCTTGCGCACGGGGGCCGCGGCGGCCGCGGGAACGGCGGCGTTGAGGGCGATGTTGCGGTTCGCCTCGGCGGCGTTCTGGAAGCCCTCGTTGGCGCTCACCCACTGGTCGCGGATGGCCTGCTGGCGGTTGAGCGCGTTCTGCTGCAGCTCGTCGAGCGCGGAGGAGGCGTTGGAGACCTGGCTCTTGGTGAGGACGACAGACCCGGCGCGGCCCATGATGGAGACCTGGTTCATGCCGACCTCGACGAGGTCGACCTGGTGCGCGCGCGGGTTGACGTAGTAGAGGCCGGGCTGCAGCGCCTGCTCGCGGACGCCCTTCTGCCCGGGCCCGGCGAACGAGCCCTCGGGCGCGGGCTCGCCGGCGAGCGAGGTCACGACGCCGACGTAGCCGATCGGGATGCTCACGGCGGAGAGGACCGCGATGTCGTAGCCCTCGGGGTTGAGGCGGTAGGTGCCGGGCCCGAGCACGCGGCGCCAGACGCCCTTGCTCAGGTCGTCGGGCGCGAGGATGTCGCCGGGCGGCAGCTCCTTGCCGACCTTGGAGGTCACGACGCCGACGCTGCCGAGCGGGATCGTCGTGGCGGGCACGACCTTCCACTCGTTGTTCACCGGGTCGAGGAAGTGCCGGCCCTCGCCGAGCACCTCGCGCAGGACGCCCTTCTCGCCCTTCTCGGCGAGGATCTGTCCGGGCGGGAGCGGGCGGCCGGTCTTCGCGGTCACGACGGCCATGCAGCCCTCGGGAACGTAGACGCGGCAGAAGATCCAGAGGAACGCGCCGATCGCGGCGGCGAGGACGGCGAGGCCGATCAGGATGCCCCCGAAGGAGAAGAGCCTCGGGGCGCGGGCGGCGGTGGCGGTTGCGGTAGCCATTTTCGTTTCCTCCCTTCCCTACTTCGACGAGTCGGAGCCGTCCGACCGTTCTGCCGCGCGACCGCGCGACCGTGCGACCGTTTGACCGTCGGACCCTCCGACCTCCTTGAACGGCAGCCCGAACGGCGCGTCGGGGCGGTCGGAGGTGAGGACCGCCTCGAGGTTCGGGGCGATCTTCCCGTAGAGCCGGGCGCGGACGTAGTCCGCCTCGTCGCGGTAGACGGCGACCTCCTGCCGCAGGACGTCGGCGTGCGCGGTCGTGCGCTTCTCGACGACGGCGCGCTCGGCCTCGGCGCGCGCGAGCTGCGAGGCGGCGTCCGCCTCCGCGGCCTGGAGCGCGGCCTTGGCGACGTCGAGCGCGGCCTCCGCGGCGATCGTCTCCTCGGCCTGCTTCTGCGCCGCGGCGATCGTCTGCTGGATACGCTCCGTCTCGGCGGCGACGACGGCGCTGTTGCGGTCGGCGAGCGCCTTCTGGCGCCCGAGCTCGGCCTGGGAGCGGGCCTGCACGATCTGCTGGTCGATCTTGAGCCCCTCCTGCACCGCGAGCTCGCGGTCGCGGATGATGCCCGCGATCTGCTGCGGCGCGAAGATGTCGCGGATGAGGACCGAGTTGAGCGAGATGCCCCACGGCTCGCAGATCGAGCGAAGGTAGGACTCGAGCGAGTTCTGGAACGCCTGGCGCGACTCGCCGACGATGAACTCCGTCGCGCTCTTCTTGCTGCCCTCGAGGCGCGAGAAGCCGCGCGCCGAGGGGAGGATGATCTTCTGCAGGATGTCGTCCATGTCGCCGACCTCCTGCGTGAGAAGCGCCGCGTGGTCGGGGTCGATGTTGAACTCGAGCGTGCCCTCCGCCTGGACCGTGAAGCCGTCGAGCGTGAGGAACGAGATCGCGTCGGCGCCGCTGAGCTCGAAGCGCTGGCTCTGGATGTTCACGATCGAGACGGCGTAGAGGAACGGGTTGAGGCGGTGCGTGCCCTCCTTGAGCACGCCCGCCAGCACGCCCTTGCTGCCGGGCTTCACGAGGAAGCCCTCCGCCTCCGTCTCGGGCGGGTCGCCGCCGAGGATGTCCGCGCCGCAGAGCGAGGTCACGACGCCGACGTGCCCCGGCTTGATCGTGATGTCGTCGTAGAGGCGCACCTCGTAGGCGTAGGGGTTGATGCGGTGCTTGCCGGTGCCGAGTACCTCTCGGACGATGCCGCGGTGCCTCTCGTCCGGCGCGATGATGCCGCCCTCGGGGAGGTCCTCGCCGAACTTGCGCACGAGGACGCCGAACTTGCCCGCGGGGACGTCGACCGCCTTGACGACGCGCCAGTGCCACGTCCACGGGTTGCGGAAGTGGCGGCCCTCGGCGAGGACATCCAGCTGGATGCCCTTGTAGCCGGGGCCGGGCGCGAGGATCTCGCCCTGCGGCAGGTCCCTGCCGGTCTTGCGCATGAGGACGGCGACCGTGCCGTTCTCGGGCTCGATGCGCCAGCCGTACCAGACCCACGCGCAGAGCGCGAGGACGGCGGCGACGGCAAGGACGGCCCCTCCGCCGGAGGCGAGGGCGCGCCGGTGGCGGATGTGGGGAAGCATGGGAGGCGTCGTTCGCATGGAGGAACTCCTTTCGTTGCGGAAGTCGGACGTTGTGAGTCTACCACGGGCGCGGCCCCGCCGTCCAGCGTCCGGCCCGGCCGGACTTTCGCGCTCGCCCGCGCATCGGTTGCGGGGGCGCGGACGGGTGTGGTAGTATCCGCGTCCAACCAAAACCTTCGGAGAGACAACCATGAAGAAAATGGATTTGCGGCAGTTCGCGGTCTGGACCGCGGCCCTCGTCGTCGGCGCGGTCCTCGGATCGCTCGGACTCGCGCGGCTCGACGGGTTCTTCAACTTCGTCGCCTCGGCCTACACGCGGCTCTTCCAGTTCGTCGCGGTGCCGACGATCGCCCTCGCGGTCGCGACGACGCTCGCCTCGCTCGGCGCCCGGAAGAGCACCGGCCGGCTCTTCCTCCACACGATCGCCTACACGCTGCTCACCACGCTCGCCGCGGCGCTCGTCGGGCTCGGGCTCTACGTGCTCGTCGCCCCCGGCAACCTGCCGCCGGAGGTCGTCGCGCAGAGCGCGGGGGCGACGGAGGCCTACGTCCCCGAGACGCTCTACGGCCACATCCTCAACGTCATCCCGAACAACGCCGTGCGCCCGTTCTTCGAGGGAAACGTCCTCTCGATCCTCTTCGTCGCGGCGGCGGTCGGCCTCGGCCTCGCGGCGATGCCCGCGTCGGAGGGCAAGTCCGTCGTCGAGAAGGGGCTCTTCGGCCTGCAGGAGCTGCTCTTCACCCTGATCAAGGGCCTCGTGAGGATCCTCCCGCTCGGCATCGTCGCCTTCTCCGCCCAGCTCGCCGCGCAGGTCAAGGCCGGCATGGTCGTGGGCTCGCTCGGCAAGTATCTCGTCGTCGTCCTCGCGGGCAACCTCGTCCAGTTCTTCGTCGTGCTGCCGCTCTTCCTCCTCGCGCGCCGCATCGACCCGCTGCGCGTCCTCCGGGCGATGTCGCCCGCGGTGCTGATGGCGCTCTTCACGAAGAGCTCGGCGGCGACGCTGCCCGTCACGGTCTCCTCCGCGGAGAACAACCTGAAGGCCAAGCCCGAGGTCGCTCGCTTCGTCTGCCCGATCTGCTGCACGATCAACATGAACGGCTGCGCGGCGTTCATCCTCGTGACCTCGCTCTTCGTCATGCAGAACGGCGGCGTGGCGCTCACGCCCTGGACGATGCTCGCGTGGGTGCTCATCGCGTGCATCTCGGCGATCGGCAACGCCGGCGTCCCGATGGGCTGCTACTTCCTCACGCTCTCGCTCATGGCCGGCCAGGGCATGCCGATCGGCATCCTCGGCGTCATCCTCCCGGTCTACGCCGTGATCGACATGATCGAGACGGCGGAGAACGTCTGGTCCGACTCCTGCGTCTGCGCGATGGTCGACAAGGACCTCGCCGCGTCCTAGCGCGCGCGGCCGAGCGCGTCGAGGCACTCCGCCGCGACGCGGGAGGCGGGGATCGACGCGAGCGCCGCGACGGCCTCCGGGTCGTCGCGCGCGATGGCGCGGGAGGCGCGCGCGCCCTCGGGCCGCACGATGCGCGCGCCCGGTCCGATCGGTCCGGTCTTCCCGGGGTCCGTGAGCCCGAACACCGCCACGACCGGCACGCCCGCCGCGCTCGCCAGGTGCATCCCGCCGCTGTCGTTGCACAGCACGCAGTCGCACGTCGCGAGCAGCGACGCGAACTCCGGAAGCGTCGTGCGCCCGGCGACGTCCGAGGCCGCCGGACCGATCGAGCGCGCGACCTCCGCGCACAGCGCCGCCTCGCCGCTCCCGCCGCACACGGCGAAGCGCGCGCCCGGGACGGACCCCGCCACGAGGCGCGCGGCCTCGGCGAAGAAGGGCCAGCGCTTGGACGGCCCGCGCGCGGCGCCGGGGACGACGCCGACGAGCGGCCCCTCCCCCGCCCCGATCCCGAGCCGGCCGAGCAGCTCCGCTCCGGCGCGCGGCGGACGGAACCCCGTGTCCGCGAGGTCGCCCTCCGCGTCGCCGCACAGGATGTAGAGGTTCTCGCGCGACTGGTGCGCGGCGCGCACCTCCGGCGGGAAGCGGACGCGGTCGTTCACGAGCGCCCAGCGCGCGTGCGTCGCGGTGCCGCGCCGGCGCGGGATGCGCGCGAGCCACGGCACGAGCGCCGAGCGGAACGAGTTCGGGAGGATGAGCGCCTCGTCGAACCCGCGGCCGCGCAGCGCGAGGCCGGTCGCGAACGTGGCGCGCGTGCCGCGCGGCAGCTCGATCACCTCGTCGACGCCCGCGACCCAGCTCCACAGCGGCGCGACGCCGGGCTTGGCGAGGACGGCGAGGCGCGTGGCGGGGTGCGCACCCCGCCACCGCCGGACGGCGGGGAGCGCCATCACGACGTCGCCGAGCCAGTTCGGGCTCACGAGAAGCGTTCCGCCGCCGCGTCGTTCGGACATGGCCGCGAGTATACGGCATCCGCCCCCGCCGCCGCAAGTCGGCCCTGTTCTCATTGGGTTGAAGGGGTTGAAGCGGTTGGGACTGTCCACCAACGCTCAATGTCCACCAATCGTCAATGCCAACAATGACAATGGCTATTGGCGGGAGAGCCAAGCTTCCAGACGCCGCGAGTCCGCGAGCATTTTGCCGTCCGCCCGTGACCGTGGCGACCGCGACTGCAGGATGCGGGCCGCCCGCGAGAAATCCGCAATCGCCTCTCGGAAGTGGGATCGGCGCTCCATGCGGAGGCAACCCCGCCAATAGAGGAACTCGGGGGTGCGACCACGGAGCGTTCCGGCGAAGGCGATCGTTTTCGCGAGGCCGATCTTGGGATGCGTCCCGCCGATTCCCGCGGGGGCGATGCGGACCGGCCGCCCGTCCGCGAGCATCGCAAGGAATCCCGCAGCGTCGTCCATTTCCGAGAGACAGACCTCCGATACGGGGGTCGACCGAAGGACGGCGCGAAAGAGCCGTGCGGCGCGCGCGAGGTCCCGCGGCACTCCGTAGCCGGCCGCCGCCGAGACGCCGAGGCAAAGATCCGCGGACCGTTCCCCGTCCCGGCGGGCCCGCCGTAGCCAGCGGATGCATTCCGTTGGGCGTCCCAGCATGGAGCAGGTCATCGCGGCGTTGAACGCGCCGAAGCAAGCGCCGGCCTCGGCCGAGCGGATTTCCCACGCGAGGCCCTCTTCGCGCGTGGCAGGATCTTCCGCAAGGCGTCCCCCGTATTCGCACATGGCGTCCGCGTCGCCAGCCAGGGCTCGCTGTCGCAGCGTGGCGCGAGCATCGCGCCTCATTCGCGGGATCGGCTTGGCTCGCGACGGGGTTTGGGCTGTGCTTTTCATTTCGGTTTTTCTCTCGTTGCGCTCTTTGCGGCGAAGGGGAATGGGGACGGGCGGACCCCGCCACGGCGGGTTGCGACGAGGGCGAGGATAGAGGAGGGACGGGACCATGTCAAGGGGTTTTGGCCCCGATTTTGCTTTTCCCACACTTTCCCACAATTGACACCATTCCCTTCCGCGCGGCGATTCTGCATCCAGACCCTCGCTCGCGCCGGGATTCGCCGCCCGAAACGCCCGTCGTTCCCGATTGTCTTCCAGTCGATTCCACCGTGCGTGAAACTTATGCATTTATCCGCTCCGCGAGCGCAGAAAGTGCTGAAAATCACGCACGGTGTAATCGACAGGAAAACGCGGGCTGCCGCGAGGCCAGCGGCCGCTCCGTAAATCTCACTCCGCGCCCTTCGCAAACTGCGCGGGAGACTCCCCCAGCCTCGCTTCGCTCGGCAGCCCCCTCGGGGAGGGGGCCGGCTTCTCCGCGGACTACAGCGGCTCGGAGGGGGCGTCGAGCTCGTCGGGCGCGGGGGCGTCGAGGTCGGGGCCGGGCAGGTCGGAGGGCGAGGCGGCGGGATCGGCGAGCGGGGCCTCCGGCGCGTCGTCGGGGGGCGGGAGATCGGGCGCGTCGTCCGGCCGGGCGGTGAGGATCGTGACGGGCGGGAGCGGGCGTTCGAGGCGCGCCTTGATGGCGAGAAGGCCGGCGACGAGGAGCACGACGAAAAGAAGCGCGCAGACGAACGCCGTCGTGCGGTGGTGCAGGCAGATCGCGGCGAGGACGGGGTGCTCCATGTACCAGACCGTCCGCCTCGCCTTCCTCTCGGAGAAGCCGGCGTCGGGGAACGCGAGGCCGGGGTCGTGCGCGCGGAGGAACGCCTCCGCGGCGCGCAGCTCCGCTTCGGTGAACTCGGGAGGTTCCTTCCTGGTGGATTCGTCCGTCATGTCGTCTTCCCTTCCCCGCCGGCGCGGCGGGCGGCGAGCGCCGCGGCGAGCTTCCGCATCGCGTTGTGGAGGATCACCCCCACGTTGCTTTCCGAGAGGCCCGTCTCCTCCGCGATCTCCCGGTAGGAGCGGCCCTCGTAGACCTTGAGCACCACGAGCTCACGCTCGCGCGGCAGGAGCGAGGCGAGCGCCTCGGCGGCGGCCGCGGCGCCGTCGGAGAGCGCGTCCGCGCCGCCCTGGCCGGGCGAGGGCGGCGTCGAGAGCCCGCGCTCCTCCGCGCCGCGGCGGTGCAGCTCGGCGCGGCGCGCGGAGGCGCGCATCGCGTCGACCGCGAGGTTGTGCGCGGTGGTGCGGAGCCAGGCCGTCATCCGGGCGTCGGGCTCGAGCGGCCCCCTCCAGAGCTGCGCGAACTTCACGAAGACGTCCTGGACGACGTCCTCCGCCTCCGAGGCGCTTCCGAGCAGGCGCGCGACGTAGACGAGCAGCGGGCGGCCGTACTGCGCCACCACCCGTTCGTAGCCTTCGCGCCTGGAGGGATCCCTGCCCATGCTTCGCCGGCCCGTTCGCGGGCCGATGCGCCGGAGGATACCACACCCGCCCCCCGCGCCGCCAGCGAAATGCGCGCGGGAGGCGCCGCTACTCGTGCCGCAGCGCCTCGATCGGGTCGAGGCGCGAGGCGCGGACGGCCGGATAGAGGCCGAAGACGACGCCGACGCCGACGCTGATGCCGAAGGCGAGCAGCAGGCTCCACGCCGTCACGATCGTCGGCATGCCCGCGAAGACGGTCACGAGCCGGGGGATGAGGACCCCGAGGCCGATGCCGATCGCGCCGCCGACGGCCGAGAGCACGAGCGCCTCGACGAGGAACTGCGCGACGATCTGCGACCGCCGCGCGCCGATCGCGCGCCGGATGCCGATCTCCCGCGTGCGCTCCGTCACGGTCGCGAGCATGATGTTCATGATGCCGATGCCGCCGACGAGCAGGCTGATGCCGGCGATCGCGCCGAGGACGATCGAGAACGTCCGGCGCGTCGCCTGCGCCTGCCGCAGGAGCGCGAGCGGGACCGAGACCTCGTAGTCCTTCCTCCTGTGGAAGGTCTCCAGCGCGCGCTCGATGGCGCGCGCGGTCCGCTCGACGAGCGCCTCGTCCGCCGTCTCGACGAGGATCTGGTGCAGCTGCACCTGCTCGCGGACCTGC
>CAMVRE010000088.1 GCA_947169825.1 uncultured Verrucomicrobiota bacterium
TCGGTCGGCCTCGCGGTGCAGTCCGTGAAGCTCTACCGCATCGACAGCTACGAGGCCGCAAAGCCCGAAATCCACTACCCGGCCGGCGACGTCCCGCGCCGCTACGTCACCAGCCGCGAGGAGATGGGCGACAACGACGGCCTCGAATCCTACGCGACGCCCGTGGACTATTACGTGGGCAAGGCCCGCATCATGTCGCTGCTGGGCATGAACTGCTTCTCGCGGGACCTGCTGGAGTTCGGCTACGTGCAGGGCTGGTCCTCCAACCGGCGCTGGGGCTGGAACGCCGACCCCTCCCTGTGGGGCAAGACCATCGACGCGATGGCGGCCGAGGGGCACTCCCTCTTCCCCATCTACGAATATCACGGCAGCCGCGGAGACGGCAACACCCGCTACGTCAACGGCGGCTCCCTCGGCTACGACGCGGACTACCGCCCGTGGACGCTCGAGTCGGCCGAGTATCCCGACCGCAAGTATCTGTTCTCGAACGCATACTGGGTCACTTCCTGCGCGGTCGACCTCACGCTCCCGGAGGCGCTCGTCGACCTCAAGGACCTGATGGACCGGACGATTCTCGCGTTCAAGGACCGTGGCCACTTCGTCGGCGCCTGGATCCGCAACCGCGGCGGCATGCCCGTCGGCTTCTCCGACAGGACGATCGCGCTCTTCAACGCCGAGACGGGCCGCAACGTGACGCGCGCCCAGCTCTGGAACGGCGGATCCTACCAGAACACGGCGCTCTACAAGGCCTACCGCGCGTGGTGGTACGCCAAGCGCCGCGACCAGTTCGCCGCTGTCCAGGCCCACATGGCCGCCGGCGGGCTCCCGGACGCCAAGCTCTTCTACCACTCCTGCGGGTCCGAGGGCGGCCGGCCGGCGGGGACGGGCGCCGTCGAGAGCAACGACGCGGACACGCTCTACCAGGGGCGCACCTGGCGCCAGATGACCGGACTTTCCGCGACGACCTCCCTTGCGTCCCATTTCGCGACCTACTGGTCCGACTCGATCGGCAAGGACAGCGGCACGTGGGGGCAATACGAGCAGAACCACGCCGACCCGGCGGACGACTACGCCAACTACGCCGCGGTCGAGAACGTCGGCCTGAGCTTCCCCTTCAACTGCCTCTACACCGTCGCGGGCGACGAGCCCTCGCGCAACTTCCGCAACGCCTCCGGCGACCTCGTCTTCGCGCGACACTACTCGCTTAACGAGTTCTGCGCCAACGACTACAGCCGCCCCGAGGGCGAGCAGTCGATCGTCGGCTACTACACCACGGACATGGACCACGCCGGCCGCGCCGTGATGATCGCCGAGCTCTACGCGATGGCCGTGAACGACCCGACGATCCTCGGCTACCTCTTCGGCTCCAACCTCGACCGCCTCGACGCGCCCTACGTCCGCGAATTCAACCTCAACTTCCTTTCGCTCCCCGCCACGGCCTCGACGGTCCTGCTCGGGGGCACCTGCAACGACGCGGTCACCGTCCGGCGCTGGACCACGTCCGCCGGCAGCTACTGGGCCGTCATCAACACGACCGCCCGCCCCGTGTCGGGGACCTACGATCTGCAGACCTCCAAGACGCGCGTCTGGCGCACGGTCGACTGGCGCGAGGAGACCGTTTCCGGCGGCAAGGTGACGCTCGCGCTCCAGCCCTACCAGATGATCGCGCTCACGGATGTCGAGCCCGCCGCGATCGTCGCGCCCGTGTTCGGCGATTGCGGCGCGACCGATCTGGCCGCCCGCACCGCCACGGTCTCCGCCGCGCTCACCTCGCTGGGCGAGAACGCGACCGGCGCCACCGTCGCCTGGACGCTCTCCGGCGGCCCGGCCGACGCCACGACCGGCGCGCTCGAGTATTCGGCCGCGGGCTCGAAGAGCTTCGCCCTGCGCGGCCTCGCGCCCGAGACCGTCTACTCCGTCGCGCTCGAGGCGACCGCCTCGACCGGCAAGAAGGCCTACGCCTCGTTCTCGTTCACGACGCCGCGCTTCCCCGTCTCGCTCGGCGTGCCCTTTGCGGAGACCGACGAGGCCGGCACGACCGCGACCGCGTCGATCCGCGTCGGTCGCGCCGACCGAGCAGCGACGGTCGTGCTCAAGACCGGCTCCGCCGTCGTGCGGACGTGGACCGGCGTCGCCGCCGGACAGGAGTGCGCGGCGAGCTTCCCCGTGGGGCTCGGCGTCACGAAGGGCTACGCGTTCGTCATTTCGCACGTCGACCCCGCCACGGGCGAGCGCTACGAGGACGAGGCGGCGGGCTCCGTCCTCGGCCGCCCCGCCGTCGGATGGCTCGACGTGCAGTTCGACCGCGCCACCGCCGCGAACTGGAAGACCGCCTCCGGCGTCGACGGCGGCTCGTGGGCGGCCACCAACGCCACCGCGCTCGCGACCGACGGCGGCGAGAGCCGCCTCGCGCTCGACACCGGCGCCGACGGCCTCGCGCAGTATGACGCCGCGGCGGCATCGAAAAGCGGGCTCGCCGTCATGGTCCGCGGCCGCGCGCAGCTCGTCTCCGAGCCCGGCGCGCCCGAGGCGCCGGGCGACTCGCCGCTCGCGGGCCTCGCGCTCGGCGACGAGGGCGGCGGCGTGCGGCTCTATGGCTGGACGGCGGACGGCTGGACCGCGCTCGCGGGCGCGGCCGTCGCGGAGAACGAGTGGATCGACTGGAACGCGTCGATCGACTTCACAGCCTCGCCCGTGACCGTGACCTACGGCATCGGCGGCACCGTCCTCTCCAACGCGACGAGCGGCGCGACCGCGCTCCGCGTGGCGGGGTCGCCGACCTCGCTGCGGGCCGTGCGCTATGTCGGAAACGGCGTCGTGGACGACTTCCGCGGCGTCTACTACGAGCCCGTGACGATCGTACGGATCCGCGAGCCCGTCTACGCCGAAGGCGGCGCCGGGCCAATCTCCTTCGGCACGAAGAACGGCGCGCGCGTGATGAACCTCTCCGTGTCGACCGAAGGCCAGCCGTCGGACGCGCAATACGCCGCCTTCACCTGCAAGACCCTGAGCGCGGACGACGCCGACTGGACCGCCGCCGCCGCCTCGCGCGCCGCCTCGCGCAGCGAGATCGCCGCCGGGGCCGTCGTCCTCGACCTGCCCGCGAGCGGCGAAACGCTCTTCGTGAAACTCGTCGTGAGCGACCGGACGATCGCGAAGGGGACGAAACTCTCGGAGCTGTAAACGCCATGAAAACATCCCTCCTCGCTCTCGTCCTCCTCCTCCCCGCTTCAGCCTTCGCCGCGGACGCGACCATCATTTCCGCCGCCAACCTCTGCACCGAATACAATGCCAACGGTACCGTCAATACGGGCGGCTTCAGCGGAGGCGAGGAGATGCCGAACCTCTTCGACGGCAATTTCTCGTGGGGCTGCCACTTCGGGCGCAGCGGCAACGGCTCGTATTTCGTCCTCGACTTCCGCTCCCTGCTCGCCGGCGGCTACTACATCGACGAAATCAAAATCGGAGAAGTCGGCGGATTCCAGTATTCCGTCTACTACAGCACGGATGGGTCGACATGGACGGGAGTTGACAACGCCGTCGGAGTCGTGAATATCGGGACGTCCTCCTTCAAGCCGGGTGTGGTCGCAACGCATGTCAAGGTTGTGATGGACCAATCGCCCGGATACGGTGCCGGCTTGAGCGAAATCGAGGTGTGGGGAACCGATCCGGCCTCAATGGGGTGCCTGCACCCGTCGTTCACCGAGTGGGAGTCCATCGACGGAACCGCGACCTGCACCGAGCCCGGCGTGGATCGACGGAAGTGCATCGTTTGCGGCGACGTCTTCGAGCGCAGGTCCGAACTCCTGCCTCCTCTCGGCCACGCCTACGTTGAAACGCTCGCCTCCGCGGGGAGCAGTTCGCGATATGGGTCGGGAACCATCTCGTGTGAACGCTGCGATTGGTCTGCCGTCTGCAACCAACCGCTCGACTTGGCCGCTCTGGGCGGAGTCGCAACGCACTTTCTTGTCCAGTTCACGGACGTGACGGTTTCTTCCACTGGGAACATGGACTGGGGTTGCAATCCCAAGAAGCTCGTCGACGGCGACTGGACCTTCCACAAGTATCAAGATTGGCACGCCACGTCCCGCAGCCACGACGAATGGATCCAGTTCGACTTCGGGACGGAAATCGACCTGACGAAAATCGAGTTCGCCTGTTCGGACTACAACCAGACGGTCGAATTCTACAAGGTGGAGGACGGGGCGGAACGTCTGATCGGCCAAGTGGACGTGACTGGCGTGACAAACAACGATGAAAACACGCAACGATCCTCGATTTCGTTCCGAGGGGTCTCGCTTAGGACGCTCCGAGTCCGGATTTCGGATTCAATCGGGCTTGGCGTCAACGGCACGCGTCCCGTCTGCATGGGCGAGCTCCACCCCTACGGCACCGTTAAGGGGGCGGGGCTTCTCGACGTGCTTCGCACGAAGATCCTGCTCTACTAGAGCGGTTTCGCCTTTGCGCTCTCAGGCGAGCGGGAGGGTGGACGAGGGCGCGCGCGGCGCGAAGAGGCGGCGTGCGTTCGCGTCGAGGAGGGCGAAGGCCTGGTCCTCGGGGAGCTCGAGCAGATCGGCGACGCAGCGCGCGGTGTGGACGGCGAACGCCGGCTCGCAGGGGCGGCCGCGCAGGGGGACGGGGGCGAGGTAGGGAGAGTCCGTCTCGACGAGGATGCGCTCGCGCGGAAGGAGCGGGACGACGGCGCGGAGGGCGCCGGCGTTGCGGAAGGTGACGATGCCCGAGAGCCCGAAGAAGAGCCCGAGCGGCGCGAGCGTGGCGGCGAACTCGGCGGAGCCGACGAAGCAGTGCAGGGCGCCGGCGCGCCCGGCGGCGGCGAGCTCGGGCGAGAGGTTCCCGCGGAGGATGACGACGGTGTCCTCCTCCGCCTCGCGGCTGTGGATCGAGCAGGGCAGCCCGAGCTTCCCGGCGAGGCGCAGCTGCGCGGCGAAGAGGGCGCGCTGGCGGGCGCGCGCGGCCTCGTCCTCGCCGTGCGAGTAGTCGAGGCCGATCTCGCCCACGGCGGCCGCGCCGCCGGAGACGAGCGCCTCCTCGAGCGCGGCGAGGCGCGCGTCGAGCGCGGCGGGGTCGGGGATGGCGTCGGCCGCGTCGCGGTCGAGGCCGAAGGCGGGGAGCGCGAAGCCGGGCGCGAGGGCGGCGGCGGCGCGTGCGCCGGCGTCGGCCTCGTCGGTTCCGCCGACGGCGAGGAGGCCCGAGAGGCCCGCCTCGCGGGCCCGGGCGAGCGCGCCGGCGACGTCGTCGCCCGGGGCAAAGTGGCAGTGCGAGTCGAAGAGCGGCGCCATCGCGCTAGAGCCGGTGCAACATCTGGTGGAACACCGGGCCGAGGAGGATGAGGAACACGGCCGGGAAGATGAAGAGCATGAGCGGGGCGAGGAGCTTCACGGGCGCCTCGTTGGCGAGGCGCTCGGCGCGCTCGAAGCGGCGGGCGCGGACCTGGGCCGACTGGATGCGGAGGATCGAGCCGAGCGAGACGCCGAGCTCGTCGGCCTGCACGAGCGCGGAGACGACCGAGCGCAGGTCGGAAAGTCCGACGCGGGCGGACATCGAGCGCAGGGCGTCGCGGCGCGAGGCGCCGACCTGCGTCTCGTGCACGACCCGCAGCAGCTCCTCCGTGAGCGGATCGACGGCGGGGCGCTCGGTGCAGCGGCGCAGCGCGGCCATGAAGTCGAGTCCGGCCTCGACCGAGAGCGTGAGGAGGTCGAGCACGAACGGCAGCGAGCGGAGGATCGCGGTCTGGCGGCGGCGGACGGCGCGGCGCAGCCAGAGCATCGGCCACGAGTAGAGCAGGACGAGCCCGAGCAGGGCGACGGGAAGGGCGAGGGCGGCGAGGCGCGGCGAGGAGCGGAGGCCGACGTGCGCGAGGAGGCACCAGAAGGGGCCGAGGCAGACGGGCAGGAGGATCTTGAGCGAAAGGAACTCGCTCGCGGCGAGGAGGCCGTCGTAGCCGCCGGAGGCGAGCATCGCGTCGGCGCGGTCGCGAAGGCGCGCGGCGGAGGGTCCGGCGAAGAGCGGGGCGACGTTCGGCGCGAGCGGGAGCAGGAGGCGGAAGACGAGCGGAAGGCGGCGCTCCTGGCGCCGGCCGTCGGCGAGCGTCACGTAGGTGATCTGCCGCGCGACGCCCGAGACATACCAGGCGAAGAGGCCCGCCGCGACGGCCCAGCAGACGACCGAGAGGCGACCGAGGAGCGGCGCGGGCATGGCGGGGGCGCGGAGGACGGCGCGCTAGACGTGGCGCAGCGCGAGCCAGTCCGCCCACTCGACGGCGATGAGGAGCGCGAAGAGCACGAACGCGGCGATGCCGAAGGGAAGGGCCCAGGCCCAGCTGCCCTGCTTCTTCTGGGGCTGCGCGGCGGCGGCCTCCAGCGGATTGCGGTGGCGGCCGGCGATGAAGATGCCCTGCTGCTCGCCGCCCCCCGCGGGGGCGGCCGCGGCGGGAGCGGCCTCTCCCTCCTTGGGCGGCTCGGCGCCGGGCGCGGCGGCGGGCTTGGCGGTGAGGGTGGGCTCCGGCTTCTTGAGTCTGAGGGTCTTGGCCATCGTTTGCTCCTTCGTTGCTTCGTATCCTACCAGACCTCGCGCCCGCGTGCAAGGAAAATCCGCCAAAACGGCGGACGGCGGGGGCTACAGCGCCCGGTCGAGGCGCTCCATCGCGCGCTCGACGTTCTCCCGCGAGTTGAAGGCGGTGATGCGGATGTGCCCCGCGCCGGCGCGGCCGAAGCCGACGCCCGGCGTGGTGACGACGTTCGCCTCGCGCAGCATCCTGTCGAAGAACGCCCACGAGTCCGTGCCGCAATCGAACCAGACGTAGGGGGAGTTGCGCCCGCCGGTGCAGCGGAAGCCCTTCGCCTCGAGGTGCTCGATCACGATCTTCGCGTTGGCGAGGTAGCCGTCGATCAGCGCCTTGCACTGCGCGCGCCCCTCGGGCGAGCAGGCGGCCTCCGCGGCGCGCTGCACGGGATACGAGACTCCGTTGAACTTCGTGCTCTGGCGGCGCTTCCACAGCGGCTGGAGCGGGACGGCGGCGCCGGAGGCGTCGAACGCGCGGCACTCGTTCGGGACGACGCAGTAGCCGCAGCGCGTGCCCGTGAAGCCCGCGGTCTTGGAGAAGGATCGGAACTCGACCGCGACCTCCTTCGCGCCGGGGATCTCGTAGATCGAATGCGGGACGTCCGGATCGCGGATGAACGCCTCGTAGGCGGCGTCGAAGAGGATGAGCGCGCCGTTCGCCTTCGCCCACGCGACCCACGAGGCGAGCTGCTCGCGCGAGGCGACGGCGCCGGTGGGGTTGTTCGGGAAGCAGAGGTAGACGACGTCGACCGGCTCGGCCGGGAGCGCGGGGACGTAGCCGTTCGCCTCGCTGCCCTCGAGGTAGACGAGGCCGGCGTAGCGGCCGTCCGCGGCCGGGCCGGTGCGGCCGGCCATCACGTTGGAGTCGACGTAGACCGGATAGACCGGGTCGGGGACGGCGACGCGCGCGGCGCCGTCGAGGATCTCCTGGAAGTTGCCGGTGTCGCACTTGGCGCCGTCGGAGACGAAGATCTCGTCGGGCGAGACGTCGCAGCCGCGGGCGCGGAAGTCGCCCTCGGCGATCGCCTCGCGGAGGAACGCGTAGCCGTAGTCGGGTCCGTAGCCGCGGAACGTCTCGTCCGCGCCCATCTCGCGCGCGGCCTTCTCCATCGCCGCGACGCACGCGGCGGGGAGGGCGCGCGTGACGTCGCCGATGCCGAGCCGGATGAGATCGGCGGAGGGGTTCTCGGCCTGGTAGGCCCTGACGCGCTGGGCGACCTCGGCGAAGAGGTAGTTGGCCTGGATCTTGGCGTAGTTCGGGTTGACGCGGACCATGGGCGGGCGGGGGCTGTGAGCGGGGCGGCGCTAGATCTTCCAGCCGAAGAGGCCGAGGCCGCGGCAGATCTCGGAGACGAGGACGGCCGCGATGAGGACCGGGGCGACGTATTTCACCATCACGTTGTAGAGCCCGCGGGCGGCGAACTTCGGCTCGCCCTTGAGGATCTCGTCCTCGATCGCCTTGGGCTTGATGACCCAGCCGACGAAGACGCAGGTCACGATCGCCACGATCGGCATCAGCACCGAGTTGGTGACGAAGTCGAAGAACGTGAGGAAGTCCATGCCGAACGGCGTCATCTTGCCCCACACGCCGAAGCCGAGCGCGCTGAAGATCGAGAGGAACGCGATCACGAAGAACATGAAGAACGTCGCGTTGCGGCGCTTCATGCCCAGCAGGTCGCACACCGACGCCACGCACGCCTCGTAGAGCGAGATCGCCGAGGTGAGCGCCGCGAAGGCGACGAGCAGGAAGAACACGGCCCCGACGAGCGCGCCCGTGCGCCCGAAGTCCGCGAAGACCTTCGGGAGCGTGATGAACATGAGGCCGGGTCCGGCGTTCATCGCGTCGTGGACCGGCGTGCCGGTCTTCATCGCGAACATGTAGACGACTGGGATGATCATCATGCCGGCGACGATGGCGATGAGCGTGTCGAAGATCTCGATGCGGCGCACCGACTTCTCGATCGAGTCGCCCTTGCGCATGTAGGAGCCGTAGGTGATCATGATGCCCATCGCGAGCGAGAGCGAGTAGAACATCTGGCCCATCGCGCCGAGGACGGTCCTCGCCAGCTGCGCGACGGAGAAGGATCCGTTCGCGCCGCGGAGCGCGTCCATGTTCGGGACGAGGTAGTACTTGATGCCCTCGCCGGAGCCCGGCAGGCACATCACGTAGATCGAGATGCCGATCGCCATCACGAAGAGCAGGGGCATCAGCACGAGGTTCGACTTCTCGATGCCGTGCTTCACGCCGAGCGCGATCACGAGCGCGCAGACGAGGATGAAGACGAGGCCGTATCCGAACGGCGCGAAGGGCGCCGAGATGAAGCCGCCGAAGAATCCGCCGGCGTCGGCGAAGGGGTTGGCGGACGGGTTGGCCACCATCTTCGCGTAGGTCCAGAAGTACTTCAGGACCCAGCCGCCGATGACGCAGTAGTAGGGGACGATGACGACCGGGATGATCGTCGCCAGGAGCCCCAGCGGCCCGAAGCCCCTGTGGAGCTTCGAGTAGGCGGTGAGCTGGCTCTGCTGCGTCATGCGGCCGATCGCGATCTCGGTCACCATCAGCGTGAAGCCGAGCGTCACGACGAGCGCGAGGTAGACGACGATGAACGTGCCGCCGCCGTACTGCGCGGCGAGGTAGGGGAAGCGCCAGAGGTTGCCCAGGCCGATCGCCGAGGCGGCGGCGGCGAGGATGAAGGCCAGCTGGCCGGACCAGGAGGCGCGCTTGGGGACGGGGACGACGGGGGATGAGGGAGGGGTGTTCATGGCTCGGAGAAGTCTAGGACGAACGGCCGTTCAAGTCAAGGCGGGGGAAACGGACGGACGCCCGGACCGCGAGGCC
>CAMVRE010000089.1 GCA_947169825.1 uncultured Verrucomicrobiota bacterium
CTTGCGGGCGCCGTTGCCGCCGCCGCCCTGGCCGCCGGGCGCGGGGCCGATCGACGTCCAGTCGTCCACGGCTCCGCCGCCGCCGCCGCCGCCGGCATACCAGACGGTCTCGCCGGTGATGTCGAGCGGGACGCCGTCGCCGCCGCCGCCGGAGATGCGGCCGACGTGGTTGCCGGCGCCGCCCTTGGCGCCGGCGCCGCCGCCGCCGCCCGCGATGGACCAGGCGCCGGAACGGCCGCCGTCGCTGCCCTGCCCCGGCGTGCCGGAGCCGCCGAAATACTGGTGCCAGCGCTTGAACGGCGTGTCGGGTTCGCCGTTGTCGACCTGGCCGTCGGTGCCGAAGGCCGCGCCGCCGCCGGAGCCGCCGGGCATGCCGGCGCCCGCGAGCGCGTTGGACGCGTTGCCCGTGCCGAAGACCGTGCCGCCGCCGCCGCCGCCGAGGGCGCGGAGGACGACCTCGCCGCCGCGCGAGAGGACCGTCGCGCCGCCGTTGCCGCCCTGGACCGTGTGGTCCGCCGCGGGCGTTCCGCCCGCGCCGACCGTCACCGCGTAGGTGCCGGCTTCGAGCCAGACCGCGGTCTCGTGGACGAGGCCGCCCGCGCCGCCGCCGCCGCCGGCGTGGCAGTAGCGCGCCTCGCCCTGCGTGGTGTTGCCGTTGCCGCCCGCGCCGCCGCCGCCGACGAGCAGGACTTCCGCCCAGCCGGGTTCGGTCACGGTGAACGAGCCGCTACCGGCGGCGCCGTTCGCGCCGCCCTTCCAGACGAAGACCGTTTCGTCGCCGAGGTCGATCGTCTCGGTCGCGTCGGCGCTCGTGGCGACGAGGCCGCCCGCGTCGACCGTGAAGACGGCGCTCGCGGCGCTTTCGCCGCCGAGCGCGTTCTCGGCGTGGAGCTTCACGTAGTAGGTCCGCCCGACGACGAGGCCGGGGAGCGCGACCTGCGCCTCCGTGGTCGCCGCGTCGAACGCCGCCAGCGGCGCGGACGAGGAGAGCGCGTCCGCCGCCGTGCCGAACTCGGCCACGACCGTGGCCGAGGAGGCGCCGGCGCCCAGATACGGCAGACGCACCGTGAAGAGCGCCTTGCCGGCGCGGACGCCGTCGAAGGAGAGCGCCGAGAAGACCGGATCGGCGTTCGCGCCCGAAACCGGCTGCACCGGCAGGAACACGACCGGGGACCATCCTTCCTCGCCCGTCTCGGCGCCGCCCGCGACCGGGCGCTCGACGAAGCGGACGTAGTTGGCCGCCGCCGGGACGTTCGCGAAGACGAACGGCGACTCGGTCTGGCCTGCGGCGAACGCGCCGACGAGCGTCGCGCCGCCGTCCGCCGCCCACGCGGCGAAGTCGGCCTCGTGGTGCGCCGTGCCGGCGACCGCGTAGACATTGGCCGCGCGCGTCGCGCCGGCGCGCGCGAGCGTGGCGGCGAGCGTGTCGCCCGTCCAGGTCCGGTCCTCGATCGTCAGGGCCGTGGCGGACGCCGCGGCGCCGCTCTTCGGGCCGAAGGCCTCGATTTCGCGCACCCAGTGGTAGCCGTTCCAGCCGCGGTTCACGGCGACTTCGCCCTCCGTGTAGCGCAGGGCCGTGGCGCCGGGGGCGATGGCCGCGCCCGTCGCGCTCTTGATCGTGACGAGCGTCCAGGAGCCATACCAGCCGAAGTAGATTTCGGTGTTCGGGACCGGGACCCACGCGCCGTCCGCGAGGCGGTATTCGATCCTGCCGATCGCCTGGTGCGCGCGGCTGCCCCAGTCGCCGCCGTAGACGCGGATTTCCTCCACGTCGTAGGTGCCGTCCAGCTCGAAGACGACCTGGCCCTCCTGCGGGATGCCCCAGCCGCGCGTGTCGCCGTCGGCCAGGTAGGGCGCGCGGTCGTTGCCGCCGTCGTTGTTGTTCGGCGAGCCGAAGCCGTTCGTCTGCCAGCCGACGGTCGAGACGGTCGCGCGGCGCAGGATGTTCGAGGAAACGAACGACGAGTTGTTGTTGGCCCACGCCGCTCCCGTCCAGACGACGTCCTCGACGCCGAGCGGCGCGCCGGCGGCTTCCGCCGCGGTCGTGAACGCGATCGGGCCGTTCGTCGCGCTGGAAGCGCCGAGGTCGTTCGTGGCCCAGACCCAGGCCTGGTAGGCCGTGCCGGGCTGCAGGCGCGGGATCGTGACCGAGGCGTCCGCCGGGCCGTCCACCGTCAGGAGCGGCAGCGTCCGGCACTCGGCCGGCTCGTCCGCGGCGATGCGCACGACGACCGTCGCGTCCGACGCGCCCTCGCCGAGCGTCGCGACGTCGCCGACGAGCACGGCCGTGCTCGGCGTGACGCGCTCGAGGTGGTCGTAGACGTAGCCGGGCACCGCGCCGGACGCGATCGGCGTCTCGGGCAGCGTGACCGACTCGGACCAGCCGACGACCTCGGCCTTGTCGCCGCCGGCCAGGGCCGGGTAGACCGCGTAGAAGCGCACGTAGTTCGCGCCCGCGGGGATGTCGTCCGCGTCGATCGCGGCGAACGCGGTTTCGTCGCCTTCGCCCCAGGCGCCGACGCGCAGCGCCGCGCCGCCGTCCGCGACCCAGGCCGCGAGGTCGACACCGTGGTAGGTCGCGCCGAAGACGGCGTAGAGCGACATCGCCGAATCGGTCGCGGTGCGCGCCACGCGCGCCGCGAGGCCGTCGGCCGAGAACGTGACGGACCGGAGCGAGAGCGCGTTGCCGGCGTATTCGACCGCGTCGGCCGCGGGCACGCCGAACGCCTCGATCTCCTGCACCGTGGCGAAGTTCTGGTCCCACGGCTTGCCGAACGTGAGGCGCAGGGCCGTGACGTCGGTCGCGAAGTAGTCCGCGGCGACCGGGCGCAGCCGCGTCGCGACGAAGTATCCGTCCCAGCCTTCGTGGTCGGTCGGGTGCGCGTAGACCTCGCGCCACGCGCCGTCCGCGCCGCGGAGCTCGAGCTTCGTCACCGAGACCTTGGAGTGGCCGTAGTTGTTCCAGTAGCTGTGGAGGCGCACTTCGGAAAGGGCGGTCGGGCCGTCGAACTCCGCCTCGAACGTCGAATCGCGGCCGAAGCCGTAGTAGGCTTCCTTCACGTAGAGGCCGTCCGTGAGGATCCCCGGCGCGTAGGAGGCGCCGTTCTGGTAGAAGCCGGCCACCGCGTAGTCGCGGCCGCGCAGGAGGTTGTTCGTGTAGGCCGCGCCCGAATCGCCGAGCCACGCCGAGAAGATCTCCGTGGCCTTCGGCGGGAACGCCTGGATTTCCATGTAGTGGTGGAAGTCCGACACCTGGTGGAAGCCGAACGCAATCCGGATGCCCGTGGCGTTGCGCGCCAGCGCGTCGCCCGCGCGGGCCGGCTTGAGGAAGCCGTAGTGCGTCCGCTTGTCGGCCGCCCAGTAGTGGACGGAGGAGCCGGGCAGCTCGGACCAGACGCCGTCCGTGTCGCGCACTTCGATCGACTCGATCGCCATGCCGCTGGACTTGTTGTAGTCGTTGCGGCCGGCGAAGACGCGGATTTCGCCGATGTCGCTCGGCTCGGCGAGCGTCCACGCGATCGTGCGGCCGGCGGCGATGTTGGCGCCCTTGCCGTAATCCTGGCCGGAGAGATCCGTCAAGGTCGCCGGGCGGTCGAACTGCGCCGACGAGCCGCCAGTCACGTATTCGGCGCCGGTGAGCAGGTTCGACTGGAACGCGCCCGTCTGGTAGGTGAAGGCGAGGCCCGTTTCCCAGACGTTCGCCGTGGAGACGAGGCAGTCGGCCGCGTCGACGGGCTCGGCGGGCGTCGAGAACGACACGACCGCGGATTCGCCCGTGTTGTCCTCCTCGCCGTCGTTCACGGCGACGACCTTGGCGTAGTAGGTCGAGGCCGGCGCGAGCGCCGTCAGCGTGGCGGGGTAGGTGCCGAGCTCGACCGTCGGGTCGAGCGCGACGCTGCGGCAGGCCGCGAGATCCGCGAAGTCGTTCTTGTGCGAGAAGTAGAGCGTGACGGACACGAGCGTGCGGTGCGAGCCGCGGCGCAGGAGCGTCCACGGCAATGTCGCCGTGCCCTGCGTAACCTCGGTCGGCGCGGCGAGCGCGACGGCCGGGTCGGGCACGGAGCGGTCGGTCGCGAAGGCGAGCGGTTCCGAGAGCGGCGACTCGAACCACTGGCCGTCCACGACGTTGCGCGCGTAGAGGCGCACCGTGTAGTCCGTTTCGCCCGCGAGGTCCGTGATCGTCGCCTGCAGGCGGCCCGCCTCGGGGGCGTCCAGCGTCGCCAGGAGGTTCGTGGCGACGGCCGTTTCGCCGTCGGCGGAGACCAGCGCCCAGACCTGCGCCTGCGTCGCGAAGGCGCCCGGCGCGAAGTCGAAGCCGATCGCCGCGGTGGAGTCGTCCGCCGCGTTGAGCGCGAGGTTCGTGACGGCCGGGTCGTAGGGGTGGCGGGCTTCGAGGTGGAGCCACAGGCCGTCCGGCATCGTGCCGGCGACGGCGGGCGTCCGGGCCCTCGAGTGGTCGTAGGTCCAGTAGAAGTAGTCGCCCTCCTCCGGCAGGTCGGCGAACGTCACGTAGTTCGTGGAGTAGAACGTCAGATACGCGCCGCTCGCGTTGCGCGTGCCCATCGTGGAGACGAGCGGGACCTCCATCGCGTTCGTGACGAACTGGACGCCCGTCTCGTTCGGGACGACGACCTCGATGTAGGTCTGCCCCTTGCCGGCGTGGGTCGTGTTGAGCGAGCCGAAGCCCTTGGTCGTGTTCATCGCGACGCGGAGCGGCGCCGCCGCCCAGCCTTCGGTCGGGACGTGGAACACGTAGCGGAACGGCGTCGCCGTCGGATACTCGTATCGGAACGACGCCGTGTCGTCGCCGAAGAACGTCGCGTCGTAGACCGGGGCCGCGCCGCGGAAATCGAAGTAGCCGCCGTTGTAGTAGGGCGTAGCGGTCCTGTCGACGCCGTGGAAGAACTGGTACCAGCGCTGCTGCACGACCGCGTTGGAGACGACGAGGTGCGAGTCCCGGTTCATGTGCCAGTTGCCGGGGACGAGCGTCGCGCCGTCCAGGACGTTCACCGTGACGCCTTCGCCGAAGCGGATGCGCGTCTGGTCCCAGCGCGAACGATACCACGTGGAGCCGGAGTCGACCGTGATCGTCGAGCCGCTGCCGACGTAGGACCAATACCAGTGGCCCCAGTAGGAGCCGTTGCGGACGATCACCGTGGCGGGCTTGCCCTTGTCGTAGTTGCCGACGTCCCAGCCCGGGTTGGAGCCGGAGTCGGACGAGACCGTGTCGTCGAGAATCAGCGTCGCGTCCGGGAACACGGTTGCGGTCTGGTTGCTGCGGAACTTCACGTCGAGCGACTGGAGAATCACCGTGCCGTAGACGCGGAAGTATTCGAACGTGGCGGGCGCGCGGGAGAGGCCGGCCGCGGGCCGCAGCTCGAGCGACGTGCCGGCGTCGGCGGACGAGCCGACGGCCAGGCGCGAGAAGTGCTCGGTCGCGGAGAGCGTGACGACGTATTCCTCGCCGGGCGTCAGCGCCGAGAAGTCCGCGACGCTGTAGGCCGAGTGCGGGTAGCCGCAGCAGTCGCCGTCGTAGATCGCGTCGTGCTCCCAGTTGGCCGGGTCCTCCCAGGCGCCGGCGAGGACGGACGCCTTCCAGCGGTAGGTCAGCTCTTCGCGCGTGGCGACGGAGGAAACGAGGTTTTCGCTCGTCCACGACGTGTTGCCGGGCGCGGTGTTCACGGAGACGAACTTGAAGTAGACCGTCTCGCTGTCCGGGTTCGTGCTCGTGAAGTGCCGCTGGAACGTGAACGCCCCCGGGGCCGTCATCTCGATCGGGTCGCCGTTGATCGCGAGGTCGTCCGCCGAGGAGCCCGTGTAGAGGTAGACGAGCGTCCGGCCGGCGCCGAGCGTTTCGAGCGAGCCGTTGAACGTGACGGTATGGTGCGCGACCGACGTCGTGCCGGCCGCGGCGTTCACCTTGGAGCCGGCGAGCGTCGTGAACGACGCGACGGCCGTCGAGTCGCCGCCGCCCGCGGTCGTGTGCGCGATCCAGCGGTAGTAGGTCGTCGCGCCGGGCGCGACGGCGTTCGTGACGACGTAGTCGCCCGCGCCGGCCGTGGCGAGCGGGATGCTCGTCGCATTGGCCATGCCGGCGTTGTCGGCGATCTGCAGCACGACCGCGAGCGAGCCCTCGCCCGGGTTGAGGACGCGCACGGGGAAGTAGCCCGTGTCGCCGTCGCCCGCGGCGCCGAGGTCGGCAAGCGCGGGGTTGGAAAGGTCCACGAAGACGCTTTCGCTCCAGGACGGGGAGTCCGTGGCGTCGAATCCGACGAACCGGACGACCGCGGCCTGCGAGGCGTCCGCGATGTTGGCGGTCGCGGTCGCGGCCGTTTCGGGCACGCCGGTCCGGACGAGCGCGACGTGGTCCCAGGCGTTGGTGTCTTCGCCCGCCCACGCGGCGCCCCAGACGACGTAGAGGTCCGTTTCGCCGCCGGCCCACACACCGAGCGCGGCGGTGACGTCGAGGCCGGACGCGCCGTCGGGCGCGTAGGACGCAACCGAGATTCCGCGGCCCTTGGCCGTGCGCAGGAAGGAACCGTCGCCCGGGTCGAGGAGCGGGCTCATCGCGGCCGGCGTGCACGTCCGCGTCCCGGTCGTGTTGTAGCCGAGGCCGGCGGTACCGCCGATCTTGCCGTAGCCACCCGTGCCGTTGCCCATGCGGATTTCGATCGGATAGTAGCCGGTCTTCTCCGCCGTGTAGGACCCGAAGGCCGGCTGGGAGTTGTATTCGTATTGGTAGACGACCTGCTGGCCGTCGATCGCCAGGTAGCAGCAGTCGTCGATCGCCGATCCGAACGTGTATTCCACGCCGCCCTGGAGCCGGATGTAGCCCTTGTAGATGAAGCCGCGTTTTTCGCCCCAGGAGTGGGTCGCGCCGCTCTTGGCGCTCGCGTAGGAGCCGTCCGTGAGAGCCATGATGGCGCCTTCGACGGCGACGGCCTGCGTTTCGTCCCACGCCACCGCCAGCGCGGAGGTGACCTTGTCGTTTGCGACCGAAATCTGCTGCTGCAGCAGGCCCCAGTCGCCGCCGCCGAGATCTTCCACGAGCGCGGCCGTGGAGAGCGTGAACGGCACGCTCGCGCCGACGTCCGTGCCGTTGGAGGCGACGAGGCGCGCGGCGTAGGTCTTCGACGGCGCGAGGCCCGTCGCGGCGTAGGTCGCGGAACCGACCGCGACCTCGCTTCCGAGCGAAATCTCGGTGCCGGACCAGGCGGCGTCCGCCGCGAGGCCGTCGAAGGCCGAGAGGTCGGTCGAGAGCTGCAGCGAGAGCGACACGGTGCCGTTCGCCGCGGCGCTGCCGGCGTCCGCCACGGCCGCGGTGAAGCGGTTGCTCGTGGCGAACTCGCCGAGGACGGCGCCGAACGCGACCGCGGGCGGGACGCTCGCCTGCTCCTCGATTTCCGGGAGGTAGAGCGACTCGCTCCAGCTCTTGGGCCACCAGGTCGAGCTGGCCGGCTCCGCGACGAAGCGGACGTAGGTCGCGCCCGCGAGCTCGGCCGCGTCGAGCGAGGCGGAAACGACCGGCGAGTCGGTCGAGGCCGTGCCGACGAGCTTGGAGCCCGTCCACGACGCGCGCGTTTCGCCCGCGTAGGCGCCCCACACGGCGTAGACGCTCGCGGTGCCTTCGTTCGCCTCGGGCAGGTAGCGGACCGTGGCCGTGAGGCCGGCGGCCGTGCGCGAGACGGACTGCACCATCACGGCCGGCGCGGACAGCGTCGTGCGCAGGAGCGTGCCGGAGCCGTCGTCCACGAGGTCGGCATAGGAGCCGCGGTTCCACTTCTTGCGGCGGACGCCGCGGTAGTCGTTGCTGTTGTAGCCGAGCGTCGTCGAGGAGCCGAACTGCAGCCGCACGTCGATCGGATACCAGCCGGACTCGCTCACCGTGACGGGGAGGCCGCGGTTCTGGGCCGTGTATTGGACGTTGATCGAGCCGTCCTTGTTGTAGATCGTGATGCGCGAGGCGTCGCGCATGTAGTGTCCGAAGACGTTTTGCCAGTCCGCGTCGATCCACACTTCGCCCGAGTAGGCGAAGGTCGTGTTGTTCGCGAGCTTGGTCTGGACGCCGTCGATCGGGCTCGTGTAGGCCGTGCCGGGGGCGCCGGAGATCGTCGCGAGCGTCACGCCCGGTTCGCGGCGCGCGTCGGTGCCGTCCTCGGGCCGGTAGGAATCGAGCATGGCGGTACTCTGCCAGCCCGTGAACTTCGTCTGCACGAGGCCGGGCAGGCGCGGCGCGAGACCGTCCTCGGCCGCCGTCGTGAAGGAGACGGCGAGCGGGGCGCTCTCTTCGCCGAGGTCGTTCGATGCGACGAACGTGGCCGTGTAGGCCGTGGCCGGCTTGAGGCCGGTCAGCTCGAACGTCGCCTCGGAGCCGACGCTCGTCGTCGCGCTCGCGAGCGTGAAGGCGATCGGATCGGAGCCGGCGTCGTCGCGCGCGACCGAGGCCGTCAGCGTGACGCTCCCGCCGGCGAGGCCGAAGTCGAAGAGCTTGTAGACGACCGTCGCGGCCGCCGCCGCGGGATCCACGCGGTAGACGCGGAACTGCGGCGCCGCCGTGAGGTCGCCGGTGCGCAGGCGGACGATCACCGTGCCGCTGCCGCCGCGGGCGCCGTAGCTCGTGGAGGTCTCCTCGTTCCAGCCGTCCGACATGGCGGCCTTGGTGCCCGCGTTGTAGCGGATGTGGCCGATGGCGCCGCCGCCGCCGCCGCCGAAGCCGTCGGCGCCGGGCTGCGCGAAGCGGGTTTCGTCCACGCCGCTGTCGGTGGCGTAGCGGTATTGGCTGCCGCCGTTGCCGCCGCCGCCCTTGCCGCCGTAGCCGCGCTGGGAGTTGGTGTCGATGTAGGAGACCAGGCCGCCGCCGCCGCCGCCGGCATACCAGGCGTTGGTGCCGGCGATGTCGCAGGCCAGGCCGTCGCCGCCGTTGCCGGCCCAGGCGCGCTTCTCGCCGCCGTTGGTCCACATCGTGTCGTAGTCCGAGTTGCGGTCGCCGGCGTTCGCGCCGACCGCGCCCGCGCCGCCGCCGCCGCCGCCGGCGCCGTTGCTCGACTTGCCGCCCTTGTTGCCGAGGCCCTGGCCGGAGACGGCGTTCTGCGTCGTGCGGTTGCAGGAGGAGCCGCCGACGGACGCGCCGGTTTTTCCGTCGCCGCTGGCGTCGTTGCTCCAGCCGCCGCCGCCGCCGCCGCCGGAGGCTTCGGCGTAGCCGACGAAGCGCGAGGTTCCGCCGTTGCCGCCGTAGGTGCCGTTGCCGGTGCCACGGCGCCGGCCGCCCGCGCCGACCTGGACGAGGTAGGTCCCGGGCAGGAGCTGCTCGCCGGCGGCGAGCGCGAAGCCGCCCGCGCCGCCGCCGCCGCCGCCGTAGTTGCCGCCCGCGCCGCCGCCG
>CAMVRE010000090.1 GCA_947169825.1 uncultured Verrucomicrobiota bacterium
GTTCGTCGGGACGGGCGTCTCGCTCGCGCTCGCGTTCCTCTGCCTTTCGCTCGAGGGCTCCGCGCGCTGCGTCGCGCTCGCCGCGGCGGGCGCCGCGCTCGCGTGGACCGCGGCGCGGTTCGGAAGCGTCGCGGCCGGGTCGCTCGCGCCGGCCGCGTGGCTGCTCTGGACCGTCCATGTCGGGGAGCCGACCGGCGCCGCCGAGCGCCTCCTGCGGATCGGCTCCGGAGTCCTTTCGCTCTGGGCGGGCGGACTGCTCGTGCTGCGGACGCCCCCGCGAGGCGAGCGCCCCTTCGCGCCGATCCTGCTGTGGGGCGCGTGGATCGCGTCGCTCGTGTGGGGCTCGTGGGAGGCGCGCCACGCCTTCCCGGGCGCGGCCCCGGCGCTCGCGCTGTGGTGGAGCGCCCTCGCGCTCGCGACGCTCGTCGCCGGCCTGCGCCACGCGCGGCGCGACGTCCGCGGCGCCGCGCTCTGCCTCTTCGCCGCCGCCGCCGCGAAGTTCCTCCTCTTCGACCAGGCCGGCGCCCCCACGCCCGAGCGCGTGGCGGGGTTCCTCGGCGTCGGCCTCCTCCTGCTCCTCGGCTCCGCCGTCTACATCCGTTCCGCCACGCGGGAGAAGAACCAGTGAACGCAAAGGAACAACCATGGCTCCGCTTCCCCGCCTCCGCCGCCTCGCGCTCGGCCTCGCCGCGCTCTACGCCGCCGCGTCCTGCGTCGGCTGCGCGGTCGTGAACGCCGCGATGTTCCATCCCCCGAAGCCGTCCTACGGGCCGGACCTGCCGGGGCTCGTCTCGATGGGCCCGCCGGACGCGCCCGTCGCCGGCGTGTGGAGCCCCGCGCCGGGCGCGACGCGCGCCGTGCTCTTCTCGCACGGCAACGCCGAGGACCTGCGCTACGTCCACGACCGCCTCGCGCTCTTCAACCGGCTCGGATTCTCCGCGCTCGCCTGGGACTACCCCGGCTACGGGCGCACGCCCGGGAAGCCCTCGGAGCGGGCGGTCTACGCGGCCGCGGAGACGGCCTTCCGCCACCTCGTCGAGGAGCGCGGCTTCGCGCCGTCGAACATCGTCGTGTGCGGCTACTCGATCGGGAGCGGCCCGGCGTGCTACCTCGCCGAGAAGCACCCCGACGTCGGCGCGCTGCTGCTCGTCGCCCCGTTCAAGAGCGCGGTGCGCGTCGTCACGCGGGTCCGCATCCTGCCGTTCGACCCCTTCCCGAACCTCTCGCGCATCCGCCGCACGCGCTGCCCGGTGCTCGTCCTGCACGGCACGGCCGACCGCATCATCCCCTCGTGGCACGGAAAGGCCGTCGCCGCCGCCGCGGGCGGACGCGGCCGCTTCGTCCCCGTTCCCGGCGCGACCCACGTCTCGGTCTTCCACGCGGCGTTCGCCGATCCCGCCGCGCTTGCGACGATCCGCGCATTCCTCGCGCACCCGCACGCGGAGGGGAAAGAGCCATGAACGCAAAGGCCGCGATTCTGGGCGCGAATGCGTCTGCCTACGCTCCTCGCCGCGCGCCGCGCGGCTCGGCCGGCAGAACGCATTCGCGCCGGGCGATGCCTTGGACGACGAGACGACGAGCTGACGAGACGACGAGCTCTCGTCCCCCTCTTCCCCGAAGGCCGTCGGGGGGCGATTTCTTGTCGTCCTGTCGTCCCGTCGTCTTGTCGTCCCTGTTCGCTCGCAAGCCGGCCCGGATGCGGTGTGCCGGCCCCGCGCGGCAACGCCGCGCGGGGATCGTAGGCACCCGCATCCGGGCCACGCCTCCGCGTCCTTCGCGTTTCAACCCCTTCAACCGTTTCAACCCATGAACTCCTCCCCAACCCTCCCCCGCCGTGCGCGCGGCATTGCGCTCGCCGCGCTGGCGGCCGCGCTCTCCCTCCTCGCGCTCTGCGCGCTCTACGCCCCGCTTGTCCGGAGCCACGGCCCCACCGCGTCCGGCGACCAGCTCGCGCAGGCCGCCCTCCGCACCCCCTCGCTCCCGTACCCCTTCGACTGCGTAATGTAGCCCGCCATGAACGACACACCGTCCGCATCCCCATCGAACCCCGGCGAAGCGGGTCGCGCCTTCGGAGCGTTTGTCCGCGGCCTGTCCTGGTTTGTGCTCCTGCTTCACGTCGGCACCGTCGCCAAGGCCGGACGCTGGACGCTGTGGGATCGGCATCTTGCTCTTCCCGCCTGGTTCCCGGTTCTCCTGTTGGCGGCCCTCGTTTCCCGCATCGTCCTCCTGAAGAATCGCCGCGGAAACGAAGAGGCGCTGCCGGCGCCGTTCAGACCGGGATGGTTTGCCGTCATCTGCCTCGTCTTGGTCGTCTACTCGATTTCGCTGGACTTCCGCCAACTGTTCTTCGTCGCCAACCCGCTGTAAAACCCCGGTCACCGCCACGCCATGAAACGCCTCATCCTCCTTCTCCCCGCCATGCTCTGCGCGGGCTGCGCGTCGCCCTATTGGCAGAACCGCCGCGCGGACGCGGCGGATGTCTTCACCGCGACGGCCGGCGTCGGACTCGGCGCGACCGCGCGGATCGGGCCGCTGCACGCGGGACTCGGAGCGAACACCGACTTCTACGGGATCGAGGCGGGCGAATCCGTCCAAGGGGGACTGGGACTGCTCGTCGTCGGTGCGGGCTACGAGGCGAGCGATGCGGCTTTCGGTCCGTTCGGGCGAAGCGTGGTTCTTCTGGGAACGGACGCACGGCGGCGCGGAAAGAACAACGTGCCGCCGTCCGGCGAACGGGGGCTTCGCCCCATCCCGTTCTGGGATCCGCCGGAACCCGTCGGAGGCAATCCGGCGCGATGGACGCAGATCGAGGTCGCCGCCGGACTTCTGGGCGGCGTCCGGCTCGGGTTCAATCCCGGCGAACTGCTCGACCTTCTTCTGGGATTCTTCGGCGTCGACCTTTACGACGACGACATCGCCGGTCTTCCGTCGGACGAGAAGACGCCGGCCGAGCGGCGCTGGGAGGCGTCCTACGCGCTCGCACAGGAACGTGCGGACCGGGCGCGGCGCCGTCGGCTGGACCGGGCCCTCGACCGCTGCGGCTTCGCCGCGACGCGCGTCCTTGCGCTCGAGGATCGTTCGGCATTGCCGTCCTGGCGGCCCGACTTCGCCGCCGCCGGATGGGAGGAGCGGCCATGCACCCTCGCGGGTGGCGGTTTCAAATGGTACAAGGCATCTCCCGCCACGGACGGCGGGCGGCACCACTGCGAAATCGGGGTCTTCGTCGCCGAATCCGCCGAAGCGGCACACGACGCGATGGCCGCCAAAATGGAACCGATCTTCGACTTCGCCGCCGACGAAATCCGCGTCTCGACCGGCGGAGGGGAGCCGGGAGACGTTTGCGCGAAATACGGCTCGGACGACTTCCGGTGGCTGTGGTTCCGCCGCGGAAACGTCCTCGTCGAAGTGCGGAACGACGAAAGTCTCGCTCGCGCCCTCGACACGCAGATTCTCGCGGCGATGCATCACGCGGAGTTCGCGGAGTTGAATTCTCACGCAGAGAGCGCAGAGCCGGTCTCCGTCCACAACTCTGACCCCGCCCGATGACCTGGTTCTTCCTGTCATTGTTCCTCTACGCAGCGACGATCGGCGTCCTCGCCGCGTTCGCGATCCGTCTGGTTGTGGCCGCGGCTGACCGCTTTCTGCTTCGCGGGCATGCGCGGCTGATCACGAGATCGTCCGTCGTCTGGACCGCCGCCGCGGCCTTCGTGTTCTCGTTGCAGACAGCCCTCGGCTACGATCAGGTCCGCCGGGAGACCGCGATCCGCGCAGCCGCGGTCAACGGAGCCACGGTGGAGTCCGTCCTCGCGAAACTGGGACCGCCGGATCTTCGCTATGGACAATGGGAGACCGTTTCCGGGATGCACAACTTCCTTCTGTACCAAACGCCGAGCTGGTGGCTTGCGCCTGGAACGTTCGCCGACGACTACCTCCTGGAATTCGATTCCGCCGGACGCTTCGTCAACTGGAGGATCGACAAGTGACGCGAGCTTCAACTCTTCAACCTTTTCAACCCATGAAAGCCTTCGTCGCCCTTCTCCTTTTCGTTGCCGCCCTCGACGCCGCCGCGGACCCCGCCACGAACGCGGTCGACCGGGTCGAGGAAGACCTCGCCGAACCCCGCCACACGGTTTTCGCCATCGGCGGCGGCATCGGCGACAGCCGGTGGGCGTGGCCGGACGAAGGCGCCGTCGTCGACGGCTTCGTCCTCGCGTTCGGGCTTTCGCTCTTCGACACGCACAACGGCGTCGGGCTCGGCCTCGGCGCGCAATGGGCGGACGAGTCGCTCAACGGCGTCCACCTCTCGCTCGTCCAGCACGACGCGTCCGCGATGCGCGGACTCCAGATTGCCGGCCTCCTCAACACGGGAGGACGATCGGAAGGGCTCCAGATCGCCGGGCTTGCGAACCTCATCCGCGAAGGCGCCGGCGTCCAGCTGTCGCTTCTCATGAACAGCAACCAGATCCTCATGCCTCCGCGAACCGACCACTATGCCGACTACTACGAACGGTTCGACGCGAACGAATTCGCCGGTGTGCAGATCGCACCGTTTGGCAACGTGGCGAGCTGTCTCGAAGGCGTCCAGATCGCCGGCCTGATCAACAAAAGCGACGGCTACCACGCCGACGGGCTCCAGCTCGCGCTCGGCATGAACGTCTCGCGCCGGATGCGCGGTGTCCAGGCGGCGCTCGTCGGAAACGAGGTCGAGGAGCGCCTGTCCGGCGTCCAACTCGGGCTGTTCAATGTCGCCGAAGGCGATCTGCGCGGCGTCCAGATCGGCGCGCTGAACGGAGCCAAGGCGACCGTTCGCGGCGTCCAGGCCGGATTCCTCAACTCCGCCCAGAATGTCCACGGACTGCAGATCGGCGCCTTCAACCTCGCGCGCCATCTCGAAGGCGTCCAGATCGGCCTTCTCAACTACGCCGAAGACGCCGCCGTCCCCTGCCTCCCGATCCTCAACGCGCGCTTCTGACCCCGCCACAACATGGAACCCTCCGTCCACTGAACGTCATGCGCTTTTCCCGTATTCCCCGTATTTCTCGGTCCCTCCGCCGCTTCCTCCGCCGCGCCGCGTTCGCGCTCGCCGGCGCGGTCGCGCTGTACTTCCTCGCCGCGGTCGTCCTCTCCGCGATTCCTCTCAACCGCGGCGTTGGGCGGAGCGGGCCGATCGAGATCTTCGTTCGGTCCAACGGCGTGCATGTGGACCTCGTCCTGCCGGTCCGCAACGACCTCTTCGACTGGGACCCCGTCGCGCCGCCCGCGGACGCCGCCGACCCGCGCGCCGCGGCGGCGCCGTGGGTCGCGATCGGCTGGGGCGACCGCGACATCTACCGCAAGGTCCCGACCTGGGGCGACCTCACGCCCGGCCTCGCGCTGCGGGCCGGCCTGGGCCTCCACGGCGCCGCGCTCCACGCCGCGCGGCTCTTCGCCCCGGAGGAGGGGCCCGACTGCCGCCGCCTCGCGCTGACGGAATCCCAATACGACGCCCTCGTCGCCTTCCTGCTTGAAAGCGGCGTGCGCGACGAGGACGGCCGCCTCGTCCCGCTCGCCGGCACGCCGGGTTTCGGCGCGAACGACGCCTTCTACGAGGCGCGCGGGCGCTACCATCCGTTCTTCACCTGCAACACCTGGTGCAACCTCGCGCTCAAGCGCGCGGGCCTGCCCTGCTGCGTCTGGACGCCCTTCGCGTCCCCGATCCTGCACGCAGTGGGCGTGGAGGGCGAATCTCACGCGGAGTCCGCGGAGTTCGCGGAGTTGAATCCTCACGCAGAGAGCGCAGAGAACGCAGAGCCCGAATCCCACGCGGAGGCCGCGGAGGGCGCGGAGTTGAATCCTCACGCAGAGAGCGCAGAGAACGCAGAGCCCGAATCCCACGCGGAGGCCGCGGAGGGCGCGGAGGAAAAGCCATGAAACTCTCCTCCCTCCTCTATTTCGCCGGGTTCGGCCTTCGGACGATCCTGCTGCGCCGCTCCGATCCGATCGTCGGGACGGTCATCCTCACCGACAAGTGCAATCTGCACTGCAAGCACTGCTCCGTGAACAACAGGACGGCGACGATCCAGCCCTACGCCCGCGTGAAGGCCGACATGGAGACGCTCTTCCGGATGGGCGTGCGCATCCTGTTCTTCTGCGGCGGGGAGACCTTCCTGTGGAGCGACGACGGCCGGACGCTGCGGGACCTCGTGCTCGAGGCGCGCCGGATGGGCTTCCGGATCGTCAACGTCGTGACGAACGGGACGCTTTCCGCCGACCTGCCCGAGGCGGACCTGGTACTGCTGAGCCTCGACGGGGACCGCGAGCGGCACAACGAAATCCGCGGCGACACCTACGACACGATCCTCGCCAACGTCGCGGCGGCCCCCGCGGGGAACGTCTGCCTCTACATGGCGATCAACCGGATCAACCGCGGCTGCGTGCGGCACGTCTGCCGCCTCGCGCGGGACACGCCCCACGTCCGCGCCGTCTCCTTCAACTTCCACACGCCCTATCCGGACACCGCCGGCCTGGCCCTCACGACCGAGCAGAAGCGGGCCTGCTGCGCCGACATCGCGGCGATGATGGACGAGGGCGCGCCCGTCTTCAACCTGCGCAGCGTCCTGCCCTACGTCGCGGAGGGCCGCTTCCCCGCGCCGTGCCGCCAGTGCGTCGTCGTCGAGGGCGGCCGGCTGAGCGTCTGCGGGCGCTGCATCGACGTGCCCGGGCTCTGCGAGAAGTGCGGCTACTTCTTCGTCGCCGAATACACGCTCGCCTTCCGCGGCCGCCCGCGCATTGTCCTCGACATGCTCCGGACCTACACCCGATACGTCTAGGAACCCCGCCCGTGAATCCCGTCCGCACCCTCGCCGCCGCCTGGCTCGCGCGCTCCTTCCGCCCGTTCGAGTTCACGGACGAGGCCGACCCCGCGCCTCCCTTCGCCGGCGCCCGCAACCTCGGGCTCTACGTCCACGTCCCCTTCTGCCGGAGCCTGTGCGGGTTCTGCCCCTACTGCCGCGTTCGCTACGACGAGGCGCTCTGCGCCCGCTACCTCGACGCCCTCGAGGGCGAGATCGAAGTCGTCGGCGCCTCCGCCGGCCCCGGGCGCAGGCGCGCGACGAGCCTCTACTTCGGCGGCGGCACGCCGGCGCTGGCCGCGCCCCGGCTCGGCCGCGTCGTCGCCGCGCTCGAACGGCGCTTCGAGATCCCGGACGGCATCGGCGTCGAGCTGCACCCCGACGACGCCGTCCCCGCGACCCTCCGGACGCTCCGCGACGCCGGCGCGACCCGGCTGAGCATCGGCGTGCAGTCCTTCCGCCCCCGGCTCCTGGCCTCGCTCGGGCGCCGTCCCGTCCCGGCCCCGGCGCTCGCGGCCGCCCTGCGCTCCGTCCCATTCGACACGGTCTCGATGGACTTCATCTTCGCCCTCCCCGGCCAGACCGCCGCCGACGCCGTCGCCGACGTCGACGCCGCCTTCGCCGCCGGCGCGAACCACGTCGCCTTCTACCCCTTCATCGACTTCTCCTTCGCCCGCGGCGGCATCACCGCGACGGGCGACCGCGCCAAGCGGGCGCTCCTCGATGCCATCGCGCGCCGCTGCGCCGAGCACGGCTGCGAGCGCACCTCCATCTGGACCTTCGCCCGGAACGGCGCCCGCTACTCCTCGATGACGCGCGAGAACTACCTCGGCTTCGGCTGCTCGGCCGCGACGCTGCTCGAACGGCAGTTCAAGGTCAACACCTTCTCCGTCGAGGCCTACTGCGCGCGCATCGCCGAAGGACGGACCCCGACCGCGCTCACGCTGCGCTTCACGCCGCGCCGCCGGATGCTCTACTGGCTCTTCTGGGCGTTCTACGGCCTGACCGTCGACGCGCGCGACTTCGAGTCCTTCTTCGGCGTTCCGCTCCGCCGCGCCTTCGGCGCCGAACTGCGCCTCGCGCAGCGGCTGGGCTGGATCCGCCGGGACGGCCCTCTTTACCGCCTCACCGACCGCGGCGCCTTCCGCTTCCACCAGATGGAGCGCCACTACACCCTCGCCTACATCGACAGGATGTGGGGCCTCCTCCGCAACGTCCCCTTTCCGAAATCCATGCGCATCTGACCCACGCCATGAACCATTCCGTCCTTCGTCATTGCCGCGCAGCGGCGTCGTCATTCGTCATTGCCGTCTCGGCGGCGAACGCCGCCGAGACGGCGATCTTCGTCCCCGGCTGGTGCCGCAACGGCGGCGATTCGGCGCAGGAGCTCGCGCTGCTCGCGGAGGCGTTCCCCGGCGCGCGGTGCGAGGCGCACCCGTGGGAGGGCGACGGCGTCGACTTCTGGGCGTGCCGCGACGAGGCGGACGCCGAGGGGCGCCGCTTTGGCGCGGCGCTCGCGGCCCTGCCGGAGGAGGAGCGCGCGGAGCTCGCGCTCGTCGGGCATTCGCTCGGCGCGCGGGTCGTCGTGCGCGCGCTCGCGGTGCTCGCGGCCGAAGGCAGGACCGTGCGGACCGCCGCGCTGCTCGGCGCCGCGCTCCCCGAGGACGACCCCGACCTCGCCGCCGCGGCGCGCGGCTGCGCCGGATCGCTCGTCGTCGTGTCGAGCCGCGGGGACGCGATGCTCAAGTGGCTCTACGGTTCGGGCGGGGAGGGGCTCGCGCAGGCGCTCGGCCTCAACGGCTGGCCAGCGCCCGTCCCGACGAACGTCGTGCAGCGTTTCCTCCCGCCCTCCTTCACGGACGGCTTCGTGCCCGACGCGCCGCTGATGGACTTCGCCGCGATGCGCCGCCTCTGCCTGCACTACGCGCCCTTCTACCTGCGCTACCTGGCCGACCTCGAAAGTCCGGATGCCGCCGCGCCGCCCGACGACCCGGACGTCGTGCGGCAGGGCTGGCCGAACCTCGCGCTCCCGACCGTCGACGCGGAGGTCTGGTGGGTCGTCGAGGACCGCCTCGAGCCCGGATGGAAGCTCGAGCGCAACACCTTCTTCGGCCAGTGGCGCATCCTCGACCCGGCCGGCTGGCGCGCCGCCTGGGGCGACGAGGCCGCCATGCGCCGCTCCTTCGACGAACTCAAGTCGCGACACGCGGAGAAAGCGAAGAAACCTCACGCAGAGAACGCAGAGACCCTTCTCTTCGGAAGGGGTTCGGGGGAGGCGGAGCCTCCTCCCGTTGAACCTCACGCGAAATCCGCGGAGTCGGATCTTCGCGCGAAGTCCGCAGCGCCTTGAATTTGCATTTGCCATTTGTGAACATTTGTGGACAATTGAGATTTGTGGCAATCCAACACCCCGCCCCGCCGCATTCAGCATTCATCATTGACCCCGCCCCCGCCCGCAATGAAACGCCTCG
>CAMVRE010000091.1 GCA_947169825.1 uncultured Verrucomicrobiota bacterium
CGCGCAGCCCCCCGGGCGGTCCTCCGGGCCGCGCCGGTCGGCGCGGCCGGTCCGCTCTCCTCCCCCGCCCCGGCGATGGCCGGCGCGGTGTTCGCCGCCGTCCCCGGCGCGCGCTCCGGCTCGCAGTTCCCGGCCCGCGAGGCGACCGCCTCCTTCTGGGATGCCGCGCACGCGCACCCCGCGTGCGCGCCCTAGCGCGCGCGAGCGACGCCCCAACCACGCCCCTTCCTCCGCCCCGCGCCTATCGGCGCCGGACGCGTCCGCGTGGCGGGGTCTCCGCGCCCCACGCGGTTTCCGCTGGAAAACTCCCGGGACCTGTGCTAGACTCCCGCCGTTTCCCCCAATCCCCCTCCCCTTCCCCGTTCAACCTCTCCAAACCTTCCCCTTCCGCCGCGAAGCGGCGACAGAAACTCCCATGAACACCCTCCTCCTTCTCGCCCAGGCGGCGATCGACGCCCCGCCCCAGGCGCCCAACGCGGGTCTCGGCGCGTTCCTGCCGATGATCCTCATCATCGCGATCTTCTACTTCCTCATGATCCGTCCGCAGCAGCGCAAGGAAAAGGAGCGCCGCGAGCAGGTCTCCGCCCTGCGCGCCGGCGCGAAGATCCTCTTCTGCGGCGGCATGATCGGCACGATTTCCGAGGTGCGCGACGCGACCTTCCTCGTCGAGGTCTCCAAGGGCGTCGTCGTCGAGGTCGCCAAGGGCGCGGTCGAGCGGCCGCTTCCGGACAAGGCCGAACCCGAGAAGAAGTAATGCTGAATGCTGAATGCCGAATGCCAAACGACCGTCCGACCGTGTGACCGTCCGACCGTGTGACCGAAAAACCTTTCAACCTAACAACCCGAACCGCACATGAAATCGCAACTCTGGTGGAAATGGCTCATCGTCCTTTTCCTCTCCGTCGCCTCGATCTACCTCTGCATCCCGCCGGTGAACGTCTACGACGAGGACGGCAACCTCCTGCACCACGGCAAGATCCGCCTGGGCCTTGACCTCGACGGCGGCACGAGCTTCGCGCTCGAGCTCGACCGCGAGGAGCTCCGCGCGCGCCTCGAGGAGGAGAACCCCGACGCCCCGAAGGCCGACATCGACGTGATGGAGAACCAGGCGGTCGCCTCGGCGAACGAGACGGCCGTCGAGATCGTCCGCAACCGCATCGACTCGCTCGGCACGGAGGAGCCCGTCATCACGAAGGGCCAGGACGGCCGCATCTACGTGGAGATCCCCGGCGCCACGGCCGAGCAGCGCGAGCAGGCCGAGCGCATGATCAAGTCCGCGGCGTTCCTCGAGTTCTATCTCGTGGCGACGGACAACGACGAGAAGTGCGCCGACCTCTTCGCGAAGGGCCAGGCGCCTGTCGGCTACAAGGTGAGCAGCGCCGGCAACTGGTACGTCCGCGACGAGAAGGTCCCCGCGCCCGACCCGCGCGCGCTGAGGCGCTTCGGCAACCCGGGCCCGACCAAGGTCTTCCTCCTGGAGAAGGACCGCGTCCAGGGCACCGACCAGCAGATCTACCGCCCGCTCTACGTCGAGCGCAAGGCCAAGATGACCGGCGCGCACCTCTCGAGCGCGGGCACGACGCAGGACGACATGGCGCGCACGGTCGTGACGCTCTCCTTCGACAGCGTCGGCACGAAGCAGTTCGCGCAGGTGACGGGCAAGTACGCCGCCACGGACACTCGCGCGGGCCGCTACATGGCGATCGTCCTGGACGGCGTCTCCTACTCGCACCCCTACCTCAAGGAGCCGATCACCGGCGGCCACGCCGTCATCTCCGGCTCGTTCACGTTCGCCGAGGCGGCGGAGCTCAAGGGCGTGCTCAACGCCGGCGCGATGCCCGCCCCGCTCAAGATGCTCAGCAAGCGCTTCGTGAACCCGACCCTCGGCGAGGACTCGATCGCGGACGCGAAGCTCGCGATCCTCGTCGGCGTCGCGGCGGTGCTGCTCTTCATGCTCTTCTACTACCGCGCGATGGGCCTCGTGGCCGACCTCGCGATGGTGCTCAACTTCGTCCTGCTGCCGCTCTGCGCGGTCGTGGCCTCGGGCCTGCTCTCGCAGGTGTCGGGCGACGCGACGCTCACCGGCGGCTCGCTGATGCGCCTGCCGGTGCTGACGCTGCCCGGCATCGCGGGCCTGCTGCTCTCCGTCGGCATGGCGGTCGACGCCAACGTCCTCATCTACGAGCGCACGCGCGAGGAGGTGAAGGCGGGCCGGCCCGGCTTCCCGTCCGTGATGGCGGGCTACCAGCGCGCCTTCTCGGCGATCTTCGACGGCAACGTCACGACCGTCCTCACGGGCGTGATCCTCTTCGTCGTCGGCACGGGCCTCGTCCGCGGCTTCGCGGTGACGCTCGTCGCGGGCATCGCGGCCTCGATGTTCACCGCGCTCTTCGTCACGAAGATCGTCTTCCAGTCGGCGCTCTCCGAGCAGACCTCCTGGAAGCCGTCGATGATGCAGGCGGTGCGGGACGGCGTGGACATCCCGTTCATCCCCAACTTCCGCAAGTTCGCGACGGTCGCGGTCTGCATCATCGTCGCCTCGCTCGCCTTCACGGTCTTCAAGGGCGTGCGCAACGTCTCGGACGTCTTCGCGGTCGACTTCACCGGCGGCGCGAAGGTCTCCTACTCCGTCGCCCCGGCGCAGGAGGGCGGCGCCCTCCCCGAACGCTCGGCGATCGTCGCGGCGCTGCAGGCGGCCGGCGTCGACGACGCGGACCCGCAGTACCAGTTCGCGGACGGCCAGGCCTACCTCGACGTGAAGACCGTCCACACGGACGTCGGCGGCACCGAGATCGCCGCGGTGATCGACGGCGCGCTCAAGAACGCCTCGGACCCGGAGCTGGCGAAGGGCGTCTTCACCTTCCTCGACATCGACTCGATCGGCTCGCAGGTCGGCCGCGAGCTCAAGGCGACGGCCGTGAAGGCGATCCTCCTCGCGACGCTGATGATGCTCGTCTACATCGGCTTCCGCTTCGAGTTCGGCTTCGGCCTCGGCGCGATCGTCGCGCTCGTGCACGACGTGCTCATCACCATCGGCCTCTTCGGCGCGCTGCCGTTCCAGTTCAACCTCACGATCGTCGCGGCGCTCCTCACGATCGTCGGCTACGGCGTGAACGACACGATCGTCCTCTTCGACCGCGTCCGCGAGGAGCTGAAGCGCGACCAGAAGACCGACTTCCCGGTCCTCGTGAACCGCTGCGTGAACGCGACGCTCTCCCGCACCGTCCTCACCTCCGTGACGACGCTCCTGCCGGTGATCTCGCTCATCGTCTTCTGCAAGGGCGACATCCGCGGCTTCGGCGTCTGCATGCTGATCGGCCTGATCACCTCGACCTTCTCGTCGATCTTCATCGCCGCGCCCGTCATGCTGGCGTGGTACCGCAACAAGCGCCCCGACTTCCGCAAGGGCGCGGACAAGTAGGAGGAAGCCGCCATGACCACCGCCATCGTCGTCGCGGCCGGCAAGGGCAGCCGCATGGGGGGCGCCGTCGACAAGGCGTTCCTCACGCTCGGCTCGCGCCCCGTCGTCGCCCACGCCCTGGCGGCGTTCGAGCGCAGTCCGGACGTGAGCGAGGTCGTCCTCGTCGTCCGCAAGGACCAGCTCTCCGCCGCCGACTCCGCCGTCCGGATGTTCGGCCTGCGGAAGGTGCGCCGCATCGTCGCGGGCGGGGCGACCCGCCTCGCCTCGGTGCGCGCCGGCATCGCCGCCGCGAACCCGGACACGACGTTCTTCGCCGTCCACGACGGGGCCCGCCCCGCGGTGCCCGTCGCGCTCATCCGCGACTGCGTCGCCTCGGCGCGCAAGTTCGGCTCCGGCGTCGCCGCCGCGAAGATCACGGACACCGTGAAGTCCGTGACCCGCGCCGGCGTCGTCGAGTCGACGCTCGACCGCGCGCCGCTCTGGGCCGCGCAGACGCCCCAGGTCTTCCGCGCCGACCTGCTCCGCAAGGCGCTCGAGAAGGTCGACGACAAGGATCCCGCGATCACGGACGAAAGCTCCGCCGTCGAGCGGCTCGGCGAAAAGGTCCGCATCGTCGAGAACCCCGAGCCCAACCCCAAGATCACCTACCCGGGCGACGTCGGGATCGTCGCCCGGCTCCTCGGCATCGCCTAGCGCGCGCCGACCTCCCCCGCCCCGCCCATGGACCGCAAGATCGCCGTTCTCGGAGACATCCACGCCAACCTCGACGCCCTCGAGGTCGTCCTCGCCGACGCCCGCGCGCAGAACGTCAACGAGTTCATCTGCACCGGCGACGTCGTCGGCTACAACGCCTGCCCCAACGAGTGCTGCAGGCTCGTGCGCGAGCTCGGCTGCGCCGTCGTCCAGGGCAACCACGACCACTACTGCGCCTTCGAGGAGTCGCTGGAGGACTTCCACCACCTCGCCGCCGCCGTCGTGGCGTGGACCCGCCGCCAGCTCTCCTCCGACAACGCCGCGTGGCTCCGCGCCCTGCCCTACACCGCGATGGTGAAGGGCATCCAGGTCGTCCACTCGACGCTCGACATGCCGGAGCACTGGGGCTACGTCTTCGAGTCCGTCGAGGCCGAGCCGTCCTTCTCCTACCAGAAGACGCAGGTCTGCTTCCACGGCCACACGCACGTGCCGGTCGTCTTCGAGAACCAGCTCGGGAGCGTCGGGCGCCTCGAGCCCGGGACGATCGAACTGCGGCTCGGCCGCAAGTATTTCGTGAACGTCGGTTCCGTCGGCCAGCCGCGCGACGGCGACCCGCGCGCCTGCTACTGCATCTACGAGCCCGCGAAGCACCTGCTCGAATACCGCCGGCTCGACTACGACGTCGCCGCCGCCCAGGCCCGCATCCGCGAGGCCGGCCTCCCCGACCACCTCGCCGACCGCCTCGCCCGCGGCCGGTAGGCGATCCAACGATCCAACGATCAAACGATCAAACGATCAAACGATCCAACGATCAAACGATCCAACGGGCCTACGACCATGAAACGACTCCTTTCCGCCCTGGCCTGCACCGCCCTCCTCCTCGCCGGCTGCGGCGACGACGGGGACGGCGGCGGCGATCGCACCTCCGGTACGGTCGTCTGCATCGGCGACTCCCTGACCGCCGGCATCTGCTGCATCGGCTCGCCCTGGCCTTCGCGCCTCGCCGCCATGTCCGGCCGCAGCGTCGTCAACCTCGGCGTCGGCGGCGCGACCTCCGTCGACGGCGTCGCCCGCGTCTCCGCCGCCCTCGCGCGCGATCCCGGCGTCGTCTGCGTCCTCTACGGCTCCAACGACCCCGGACACGGCATCCCGCTCGACCGGACGCTCTCCAGCATCCGGTCCATCGTCCGCGCCTGCAAGGACCGCGACGTCCCCGTCGTCGTCGCGACGCCGCCCCCCACGATGGAGCCCCACGCCAACCGAAACGACCGCATCCGCGAAATCGGCGCCGGCATCCGCGCGATGGGGAAGGAGATGGGCTTCCAGGTCGTCGACCTCTACGCCGCCGTCGACGCCGACCGGGAGAAGTATCTCAACCCCGAGGACGGCCTCCACCTCTCCGACGCCGGCGGCGACCTGTTCGCCAAGAAGTTCGACTCCAAGCTTTGAGTCCCGCCTCCGCCGCCCCGGGCGCGCTCCGCATCCTGCACGTCGACATGGACGCGTTCTTCGCGTCCGTCGAGCAGCGCGACCGCCCGGAGCTTCGCGGAAGGCCCGTCATCGTCGGCGCCGGTCCGCACGAGCGCGGCGTCGTCTCCACCTGCTCCTACGAGGCGCGGAAGTTCGGCGTGCACTCGGCGATGCCCTCGCGCGAGGCCTTCCGCCTCTGCCCGCAGGGCGTCTTCGTCCCGCCCGACATGGACCGCTACATGGAGGCGTCGGCGAAGGTCTTCGCGATCTTCGACCGCTACACGCCCCTCGTCCAGGGGCTCTCGTGCGACGAGGCGTTCCTCGACGTCTCCGGCGCCGCCCTCCTCTTCGGCGACGCCGTCTCGATCGCCCGCCGCATCCGCTCCGACATCGCCTCCGAGCTGCGCCTCACCGCCTCGGTCGGCGTCGCCCCCAACAAGTTCCTCGCCAAGCTCGCCTCGGACCTCAACAAGCCCGACGGCCTCACCGTCGTCCCGACCGACCCGGAACAGATCCGCGACTTCCTCGCGCCCCTCCCCGCCACGCGCATCTTCGGCGTCGGCAGGGTCCTCGGCGAGACGCTCCGCGCCCACGGCGTGAAGACGATCGGCGACATCCAGAAGACGCATCCCTCCGCCCTCGCGCGCTGGTGCGGCCCCGCCGCCGCCGAGGCGCTGCACGAGCTCGCCTTCGGCCGCGACTCCCGCTCCGTCGAGACCGAGCGCGAGGAGAAGTCCATCTCGCGCGAGCACACCTTCCCCGTCGACGAGAAGGACCCCGCCGCGGTCCGCGCCCTCCTGCTGGAGCTCGCCTCCGACGTCGCCCGCCAGGTCCGCGCCGCCGGCCGCTTCGCCGCCACCGCGCACCTCAAGCTCCGGACCGACGACTTCCGCACCATCACGCGCCAACGCCCCTTCGAGCGGCCCGCGTGCGACGACTTCGCCTACCGCGACGCCGCCTCCGCCCTCCTCGCCGCGAACCCCGCCTCGCGCCCGATCCGCCTCGTCGGCTTCGGCGTCTCGGGCTTCACGGAGACGCCGCCCGCCGCCGCGCCCTCCCTCTTCGGCCCCGATCCCTCCGACGAGCGCGCCGAGAAGCGCGAGGCCCTCTCCCGCGCCCTCGACGGCATCCGCTCCCGCCTCGGCGCCTCCGTCCGCCTCGGCCCCCCGTAGCCCGCCCCGGGCCCTCGGAGAACGGGCGGCCCGCCAGGCATCGTTTCTCGCGTGCAAACGGCCCGCCTTTCTGCTAGAATGCGCAAACACCCCGCGGCTCCCCGGTCCAGGCCCTCCGACCCCCATTCCGAAATGCGAACGCTCTTCCCCATCCTTTCGCTCCTCGTCGCGGGCGCGGCCCTCCGCGCCCAGGACGCCGCCGAACCGGCGTCCGCCCCCGCGGACGAGCCCGCCCCCGCCGCCGTCGTCAGAACGGCGGACGACGATTCGGAGGACCCCGAATCCGAATACTACATCGCGCCCGAGGAGAAGCCGAAGGCCTCCCGCGGCACGGAGCTCGCCGACCCGAAGCGCGTCCGCGAGACCGCGGCGCTCGTCTGCGGTCTCCTCGGCGAGGCGCACGTCCTGCGCAAGCCGTTCGACGAGAGGATGTCGCCCGCCGCCTGGACGAACTACATCGACTCGTTCGACCCCCAGCGCATCTACTTCACCGCCGAGGACATCGCGTCCTTCGAGCCCGCGCGCACCCGCTACGCCTCGCTGCTCCGCGCCGGCGACCTCTCGTTCCCGAGCAACGTCTTCGCGCGCTTCGTCGAGCGCGTCGCCGACCGCAACGCCTTCGCCGCGAAGGCCGCGGCGGAGGAATTCGACTTCGACGTCGACGAGGACTACGTCTGGCGCCGCAAGGGCGAGCCCTGGACGCACGAGGGCACCGAGCAGGACGACCTCTGGCGCAAGCGCGTCAAGAACACGCTCCTCGCCGCCCGCGTCTCGTTCGTGATCGACCGCGAGCGCAAGGCCGAGGAGGCCGCGCGCCGGGCGGAGAAGGGAGAGCCGGAGAAGAAGGACGAGAAGAAGGAGAAGACCGAGGACGAGGCCGTCGCCTCCGCGCGCGAGGACATGCTCAAGTCCGCCGAGCGCTTCCTCCAGATCCTGCGCGACTCCGACGAGGAGTTCTGGCTCCCGCGCTTCTACGACTGCGCCGCGCTCGCCTACGACCCGCACTCCAACTACATGTCGCCCGCCTCGTCCGAGGACTTCGACATCGACATGAACCTCTCGCTCCAGGGCATCGGGGCGACGCTCCAGACCGACGACGGCGCGTGCAAGATCGTCGAGATCGTCGCCGGCTCGCCCGCCGAGCGCGACGAGTCGCCCGAGCACCTGGTCCGCGGCGACAAGATCATCGCCGTCGCGCAGGGCGAGGACGGCGAGTTCGTCGACATCCGCCACTGGCCGCTCTACAAGTCCGTCCGCCTCATCCGCGGCCCCAAGGGCTCGACCGTGCGCCTCCGCGTGATCCCCGTCTCCGATCCCGACGCGACCAAGGTCGTCACGCTCGTCCGCGACGAGATCAAGCTCGAGGAGCAGGCCGCCGCCGGCCGCCTCGAGCGCTACGTCGACCCCACCGGCGCCGAGCGCCCCCTCGGCTACGTGAAGCTCCCCGGCTTCTACTCGTCGATGGCGCGCACCGGCGCCGGATCCGACAACACCCCGCGCAGCGCCACGGAAGACGTCGCGCGCCTCCTCGCGCAGTTCAACGAGGAGGGGGCCGAGGGGATGGTGCTCGACCTGCGCGGCAACGGCGGCGGATCGCTCGCCGAGGCGGTCCGCCTCGCCGGGCTCTTCCTCCGCACCGGGCCGATCGTCCTCGTCCGCGAGGGCCGCGGGCGGCCGATGGCGCTGCCGGACAACGACCCCGCCGTCGCGTTCCGCAAGCCGGTCGTCGTCCTCGTCGACCGCCTCAGCGCCTCCGCCTCCGAGATCGTCGCCGCCGCGCTGCAGGACTACGGCCGCGCCGTCGTCGCGGGCGACGTCCGCACGCACGGCAAGGGCACGGTCCAGACCGTGATCGCCCTCCCGCCCGGCGACGGCCGCCTCGGCTCCCTCAAGCCCACGACCGCGCTCTTCTACCGCGTGAGCGGCGGCTCCACGCAGATCCGCGGCGTCGAGTCCGACATCCGCCTGCCCTCCGTCTTCGAGACCTACCCCGAGCTCGGCGAGGACAAGCTCCCCGGCGCCCTGCGCTGGACGCACATCGCGCCCTCCTCCTTCCGCCCGGTCGACTCGCTCGTCGCCGTCGTCCCGGAACTGCGCCTCCGCTCCGAGGGGCGCCTCGCCACGAACGCCGTCTGGCAGGCCCGCGCCCGCCTCTTCGACCGCTTCGCCGCGTTCAACTCCAACCGCGTCGTCTCGCTGCGCTACGAGACGCGCCTCGAGCGCGCCCGCGAGGACGCCGTCCTGCAGCGCGAGATCGCCGCGCTCGCGAGCGGCGAGGACGCCGAGGCGCTCGAGGCCGCCGGCCCGGACGCGCTCCCGGACGAGGAGAAGGAGGAAGAGAGCCGCCGCAAGAAGCGCCGCTCCGCCTCCGAGCCCCGCGTCCCGGGCGAGGACCCCGTCCTCGACGAAGCGCTCGGAATCCTCGTCGACCTCGTCGACCTCCACGGCGACCCCCGCTCCCTCTCCGGCTCCGAGAAGTCCCGCAACCCCGGCCTCGACTTCCTCGACTCCTTCTTCCGGTAG
>CAMVRE010000092.1 GCA_947169825.1 uncultured Verrucomicrobiota bacterium
TTTCTTCGCAGGCAGCGGTCTTGTTTCTTTCGCCCTTTCGCCGTGGTTCAAGACCATTTGGGCGAATGAGAAAACCGCTCGTGGTTACGACCTACAAACGGATTCCACAGGCCGAAGGCCATGCCGAAGACGAGGGCATTGCGGATCGCGTGGAAATCTTTGATGTCGAGCAGTTCCTTGACGGAAACATCTACGAGCTGGGGAGGTTCGGAAGCGAGGGACGCGGCATGTCGGTTATGTCAGTTATTGCTTGTCAGCGTAGAGCAAATATGCAAGAATTGCCTGCGAAAGGACGAGCCATGACACACGTCAGCTTCAGAATCGACGAAACCGTCAAGTCGGATGCGGAAAACCTCTTTTCCAATCTCGGCATGAGTCTTTCGACCGCCATTAACATATTCCTGCGCCAGTCCATCTTGCAACGCGGGATTCCGTTCGCCATCCGCGAATATCCGTTCTGGTCTCCGTCAAACCTGGCACACCTGGAACGCGCGGCATCGGACTACGAACGCGGCGCGAATTTCTCCCGGCACGAACTCGTGGACGTCGACGATGGACAAGTTGTGGCACGATAGCGCGTGGGCGGATTACGAGTACTGGCAGACGCAGGACCCTACGAATAGTTGCGGCAAGGAGCAGGTGGCGACCTGAGAGGCGCGCCGCGGACCGGAGAACGACATGGACGACCTGATTCCGAACATTCTGCGCGGGGGCGGCTCGAGGGAGCGCGTCCGGATGGGCTTCATCGGCGTGGGCAACCGCGGCACGCAGCTGCTGCACCTGTTCCTGCGCAATCCCGCCGTGGAGGTGGCGGCGCTGTGCGACGTCTACGAGCCCTTCCTGCGGCGCGACGAGTCGGCCTACGATCCGCGCTTCCTCCAGTGGGGGCTCAAGGGGCGCGTGCCGTCGTTCCACGGGCCGGACGGCGCGCTCCTGCCGTCCGAGGCCGCGGTCGCGTCGCGCGTCGCGGCCGGGACGTGCCGGCTCTACGGGGATTGGCGCGCGCTTCTCGCCGATCCGAACGTCGACGCGGTCTGCATCGCGACGCCGGACCACTGGCACGCGATCATGACGGTCGCCGCGATCCGCGCCGGCAAGGACGTCTACTGCGAGAAGCCGCTCACGGCGGCGGTGTTCGAGGGGCGCGCGATGATCGAGGCGCAGAAGGCCTCGCGGCAGATCGTCGCGGTGGGCCTCAACCGCCGCGGATGCGTTCCCTACCAACGGCTCAAGAAGGAGCTCGATTCCGGCAAGTACGGCACGGTGCGCCTCGGCCGCGCGGCGCGCACGAGCAACCTCTTTCCGAACGGCATCGGCGCGTGCCCGCCGAGCGAGCCGCCGAAGGGCCTCGACTGGGACGCGTGGCTCGGCCCGCGCGCGGCGCGGCCCTACCGGTTCACGACGGCGCCCTACTTCTTCCGCTGGCATCCGGACTTCTCCAGCCAGGTCGGCAACTGGGGCGTGCACTACCTCGACGCGATGCGCTGGATGATGGACGAGAAGTGGCCGTGCGCCGTAACCGCCGTCGGCGGCAAGTACTTCACGTCCGGCTCGGACGCGGAGATCCCGGACACGATGACGTGCCTCTACGAGTTCGCGAGCGGGAAGATGCTCGAGTTCAACGTCTTCGAGGGCTCCTTCGCGCGGCCGATCCCCGAGGGCGGCGTGCGCGCCGAGCTGGAGCTCTCGTCCGGCGACGCGCAGATCCTCGCCTCGCAGAGCGGCTACGAGATCAACCCCGTCCCGAACCGCGAGTTCGGCAATCCCTCCCGGCCCGCGTTCGAGCCGGTGCGGTTCGTCCACGAGCCGGCGCTGCGCGACGGCGGCGAGGCGGCGAGCTGCACCTGCCCGGTGATCGACGACTTCGTCGCGCATTGCCTCGACCGCGACCCGGCCGTGCTCTGTCCGCTCGAGGAGGGGCACCGCTCGACGCTCTTCTCGCACCTCGCGAACATCGCGTGGAAACTCGGCCGGCGCCTCGAATGGGACGGCGAGGCGGAGCGCTTCGTCGGCTGCGACGAGGCCAACGCGGTGCTGCGCTACGACTACCGCCCGGGCTTCTCCCTCTGACCCCGCGCCATGGAAAACGGCTCCGACGGCTCCTCCTGGTCCTTCCGCAACGCCCCGCTCTCGCCCGACGCGGCGGAGGGCCGCGCGGAGGCGGACGGCTCGCTCCTCCTGGCGCTGCCCTCGCGGCGCGCCTGCGCGTGGTGGGAGCGCGAGCTGCCGCTCCCGCCGGGCGGAGGCGTCCGCTTCCGCGCCGAGGCGCGCGTCGAGCTCGCGCCGGAGGAGTCCGGCGTCTGGAACGATCTGGCGATGCTCGTCACGTGGTACGATCCGGCGCACGGCGCGCGCCGGGGCGTCCCGTTCCTGCGGCGGGACTTCGTGCGCTGCGCGGACGAGGGGGCGACGCGCGTCTTCGACGAGACCTTCGCCGTTCCGGAGGGGTGCCGCGCCGTGCGCGTGGAGATCGTCGCCAAGTGGCACCGGATGCGCGTCGCGATCCGCGGCTTCGCGGCCGAGCCGGCCGAGCCGCCGCCGCCGCGCGTGGTGCGCTGCGTCGTCGCCAACCCGCACGAGCGCAAGGCGACCGGCTGGCGCGACGAGGGCACCGCCGCCGCGGACGCGGGGTGGGACGACCCCGCCGCCGTCGTCGCGGAGCGGCTCGGGCGGATGGAGGCGTGCCTCGGCCGCATCGCCGCGGAGCTGCCGCATCCCGACCTCGTCCTCTTCTCCGAGCTCTTCGCGGACACCGGCTCGCCCTGTCCGGAGCGGACCGCGGAACGCGTTCCGGGCGGCCCCTCCTTCGCGCTCGCCTCGCGCTGGGCGGCGGCGCACCGCTGCCACGTCGCGATGAACGTGCGCGAGCGCACCGACGCCGGGACGTTCCACAACACGACCTTCGTCGCGGACCGCGCGGGGCGCCTCGCGGGCGTCTACCGCAAGGTCACGCTCACGAGCGGCGAATACCAGTCGGGGATCCTCCCCGGCGACGACTTCGGCGTGCTCGACCTCGACTTCGGGCGCGTCGGCTGCCTCACGTGCTGGGACAACTGGTTCTCCGAGACGGCAAAGTACCTGCGCCGCAAGGGCGCCGAGCTGCTGCTCTTCCCGCTCGCGGGCGGCGCGGAGGACCACTTCGCGCTCTCGTTCCCCGCCCGGTCGGTCGACACGGCGCTGCCGGCGCTCGTCGCCACGCGGCAGGGGCACCTGCCGAGCGGCATCCTCGGGCGCGACGGCCGCTGGCTGGCGCGGACGTTCGAGGACGGCGGCTACGCGTGGGCGGACGTCGACCTCGCGGCGCGCGCCCGCACCTGGTGGCTCTCCGTCGGACCCGGCGAAGGCGACCCCTACGAGCTCTACCTCGACGAGTCCCGCCCCGAGCTCTACGCCCGGCAGGACCTGCGCGCGCCGCGGCGCTGAGGGCGTGCGGGGCGGTCAGGCCATCCGCCTGTCGGCGAAGTCGAGGTAGGCGGCCCAGTCGCGCTCCGTGAGCGCGTGCACGCCGGCGCGGAGGTGGTAGGAGATCCAGCCCTCCTGCAGCGGCGGGGCGTCCGGCGCCGGGAAGGCGTCCCCGACGAGCCCGCGGCGGCCGAAGAGCCCCCACGCCGGGGAGGCGAGGCGCGCGGTGCAGAACTCGCCCCAAGGGCCGGCCCAGGCGTCCTCGCTCGCGGAGCCGATGCAGACGGGGCGCGGCGCGCAGAGCGCGACGAGCATGTGCTGGTCCCAGGGCGTCTCGCGGTCGCGGTTGACCCACGCCGTGTAGTCGCGGCAGTACCAGAACTGGTTCGTGCGCACGGAGTGCATGATCTGCTCGGAGCCGGGCAGGTCGACGTGGTGCAGCTTGGCGCCGCCGGTGCCGGAGTCGTTCGAGACGACCATCGCGAAGCGTTCGTCGAGCGCGCCGGCGAGGAGCGCGGTCTTGCCGCCGCGCGAATGCCCGATCACGGCGACGCGCGAGGCGTCGAAGAGCGCGGGCTCCGTCGCGATCCAGTCCAGGATGCGGCTCGCGCCCCAGGCCCAGACGGAAAGGCAGCCCCATTCGTCGCGCGGCCGGTAGAGGCGCTCCACCTCGCAGAAGGCGGCGAACGCGCCGCGCGTGTTGCCGTGCCACATGTCGGGCGTCACGTCGTGGATGTCGAAGCCGATCGCCGCGTAGCCGCGCCGCAGGAGCGTCTCGACCGCCCAGACCGACGCGTTGGTGCGCAGCGGCCCCACGTATTCCTCGAGCGGATGCAGCGCGATGAAGACGAACGCGGGGACGGGCCCGGTCGAGCGCGGGACGTAGGCGGTGAACGGGAAGGACCCGGCGCCGTATTCCCCGCCGTAGTCGCAGCGCATGCGGCGGCGGAAGGCCGCGCCGCCGAGGACCGGGGCGTCGTCCTCCTCGAGCGAGCGGGGATCGTGGGGGATCTGCGCGAAGGAAAGCTGCGGCGGGCGCTCGACGGGGCGGAGGCCGTAGCACTGGCGCTCGAGCAGGTCGCGCAGCTCGGCGCGGCGCGAGGCGATCCAGGTTTCGCGGGTCTCGTCCGGGCGAAGCAGCGCCGGGACGTCGCGGGGTTCGGGGCGGGGCTCCATGGCGACTAGGCCTTGGCCGGGATGCCGGCGGCGGCGCGGATTTTCTCCATCGCGGCGACGCGGACGCGCGCCTGCGCGAGGTCGATCGTCGGGGCGGCGCCCCTCGTGATCACCTTGTGCAGGTTGCGGTAGAACTCGATAGTCGGGGCGGGAGGCGGCGGGGCGCCGGCGCCGAGGTTCGCCGGGGCGGCGGGCGCGTCCCAGGAGCCGGTCCGCCAGTCGAGCTTCTCGCCGTTGTAGCTGCGGTCGGGCGTCGACCTCAGGTCGAGCGGGCGCGGCGGCATCCGGTCGAAGTCGACCCACTTCCATTCCAGGTGCTTGTCGGTGCCGTGGAGGCCGCCGCGCGTGCCGCAGACCATCCAGCGCTCCTGGCCGCAGGCCCAGACGTTCGCGAGCTCGACCTCGACGGTCGGGTGGCCGGCGCCCTGGAGGATGAACTTGAGGTCGTCCTCGGCGTCGCCGCTGCGCAGGTAGCCGCCGGCCTCGGCCCAGACCCTGTCGGCGAGGACGTCGCCGAAGAGCGTGACGGCGTGGTCGACGACGTGCGGGCCGTTGTTGTTGAGGTTGCCGCCGGCCATCGAGCGCGCGGTCTGCCAGTCCCAGCGGCGGCCGAAGCCGTGCCAGCACAGGCGGATGCGGAAGACGTCGCCGAGGACGCCCGACTCGCAGATCTCCTTCACCTTGAGGAAGTCCTTCTCGAGGTGGCGCTGCTGGAAGGGCAGCACGAGGCGGCCGGCCTTCTTCGCGGCGCGAGCCATCGCGTCGACGTCCGCGACCGTGAGCCCGAACGGCTTCTCGCACAGAACGTGCTTGCCGGCGCGCAGGGCCATCTTGGCGTATTTGGCGTGCGTCGGGTTGTAGGTCGCGACCACGACGAGGTCCAGGTCCGGATCCGCGATCAGGCTCTCCGCGTCCGGGTAGGCGCGGCAGCGCAGCTCGGAGGCGGCCTGCGCGACGCGCTCGGGAATGAGGTCCGCGACGGCGGCGATCCGGTAGAGCCGGGGGGCGGTGCGGAGGTAGGCGGCGTGGATGCCCCAGCCGCTGCGGCCGAGGCCGGCGATGCCGACGCGAAGTGGTTTGCTCATGGGAGAGATTGGGGATTGGGCTGTCCTGTGATGCCCTTTCATCCTACCACAGCCGCCCCGCCGGGGGCAACCTGCGCGCCGTGTCAGCCGATTGACGCGCGGTCGACGCGTCTGCTAGGATGCCCGGCATGGAGCCGACAGCCATCCTTGCTGCGATCGCCCTCGTTCCGCGGCCCGCCGAACTGGCCGCAACGGGCGGGACCGCGCCCGCCGCGGCCGAGATCCGCTACGTCGCGGACGCCTCGATCCCCGCCGAGGGCTACCGCCTTTCGGTCCTCACGAACGTCATCGAGATCGCGAGCTCGGACGAGGCGGGCCGCTTCTACGCCGGCGTCACGCTCAAGCAGCTCGCGCTCCCGGACGGCTCCCTGCCGTGCGTCGAGATCGCGGACGCCCCCGCGTTCGACTGGCGCGGGATGCACCTCGACGTCTCGCGCCACTTCTTCGGCGTGGACGACGTGAAGCGCTTCCTCGACCTCATGGCCGCGCACAAGCTCAACCGCTTCCATTGGCATCTCACGGACAGCCAGGGCTGGCGCCTCGACGTTCCGTCGCACCCCGAGCTCGCCGCCGCATCCGCCCGGCGCAACGGCCGCAAGGACGAGTCGGAGGAGCCCTTCGCGCAGGGCGACCATTTCTTCTACACCGTGGCCGAGGTGAAGGACGTCCTCGCCTACGCCGCCGCGCGCCACATCGATGTCGTCCCGGAGATCGAGATGCCCGGCCACTTCGGCGCGGTCCTTGGCGCCCACCCCGAGTTCGCCTGCGTAGACGGCGACGGCAACCGCATCGGCTGGAACGAGATCTGCGCCGGCAACGACGCGGCGCTCGCGTGCATGGAGGACGTCCTCGACGACGTCTGCCGGCTGTTCCCGTTCGGCGCCGTCCACATCGGCGGCGACGAATGCTCCCGCAAGCGATGGCGCGAATGCCCCCGCTGCCAGGCGCGCATCGAGGCCGAGGGCCTCGCCGACGAGGACGCGCTCCAGAACTGGATCTCGCGCCGCATGGTCCGCTTCCTCGAGTCGCGCGGCAAGCGCGCGCTCGGTTGGGACGAGTTCCTGCTCGGCGGCGGCGTCTCCACCAACGCCATCGGCATGCGCTGGCGCGGCGCCGGCGGCGCGGGCGGCGGCCCCTCCAACTTCGTCTCGGCCGCGACGATGGCCGCCGCCGGGCACGACCTCGTGATGGCGAGCAGCCGCTGGGTCTACCTCGACTACCCGCAGGGCCTGCCCGACGACCCCTGCCGATACACCTTCGACAAGCAGAAGCCGCTTGACCTCTGCTATGCGTTCGATCCGCTCCGCGACATCCCGCCGGAGCTGCACGGCCGAGTCCTCGGCGGCGAGGGCTGCAACTGGACCGAGACGACGCCGACCCGCGAGATCCTCGAATGGAAGATGTGGCCCCGCGCCTGCGCGCTCGCCGAATGCCTCTGGTGCGGCGCCGGACGCAAGCCCTCCTACGAGGACTTCCTCCGCCGCCTCGAGGTCCACCGCGCGCGTCTCGTCGCGGACGGCGTGAACGCCGCCCCCCTTCCGCCCGAACGGACGTCGGAGGGCCCGTAGCGACCGGCGGAACGTCTTCGCTCCGCTCGGCTGGACTCGAGCTGCCGCAGCCTTATTCGAACCTAAAGTCGCGGACAAGGAGGCCGGCACGGCCGGTGGCCGGCAGGCCGGTGTATTGGAGGGTGAAGCGCCCGATCGCGGTCGCTCCCTCCGGCAGGAGCTTCGCGAGCGGGATGCGGACGGTCTGCCAGCTGTTCGGGTCGTCGTCGACCGGGCCGTCCTCGACCGGCGGATCGCGAACCCAGTCGCCCTGCCTCCTCGTGCCGTCGGCGCATTCGCATTCGATCTGCACGCGAAAGCGCTGGCGCCCCGTGTCGCGGCGGCCGAGCGGCGTGCGGCCGCCGTTGACGTCGAAGGCGAGGACCGCCGTGGCGGGGTCCTCGGGAAGCGGAACGGCGCGCACGGGCGAGAGCCGTCCGAGGCCCCAGTCCTCGGTCCTGTCGTCGACGGCGAGCTCGATGCCGCCGTCGCGGCGGATCGCCTCGACGCCGTGCGAGCCCTTCGCGAGCAGGCGGCGCAGGGCGAGCGGGCTCTCTTCGGGGCCGCCGTCCGCAAGAATGCGGACGCACGAAACCGAAACCGCCGCCGCGGCGCCTTCGGGGCGCTCGCCGCGGAGCTGCAGCGAGAACTCGCGGAAGGGCGCGCGGAGCCCCGCTTCGGCGAGGTCGAGCGGGAACGAGACGCGCCACGCGCCGGGGACGCCGGTTTCGCGAAGGAAGGAGTCGAGCGGCACGTAGCCGCCGCGATCGCCGATGCGAATCTGGAACGGAGGGAGAGGAAGCGCGTCCGGCGCGGAGAGAAGCAGCTCGAGGTCCGCGCGCGTCGCGGAGGCGGGAACGGTGACAGGATCGGGATACTGGAGGGTGCAGCCGGCCCAGGGGCGGGCGGAGGCGAAGGACAATGCTGAATGCTGAATGCTGAATGCTGAATGAACCGACTCTGCGGACTCTTCGCGTGATTCCGACTCTGCGGTCTCTGCGGTCTCTGCGTGAGATCCAGACTCTGCGCTCTCTGCGTTCTCTGCGTGAGATTCAGACTCTGCGCTCTCTGCGGTCTCTGCGTGAGAAATAAACTCTCCCCGCGTGTCGCCCCAGGGCCTGAGCTTCGGCGTGCCGGGGACGGGGATGGCCATCAAATCTCCGCGTGCGAGTTCGGCGGTGATCGCCTCGACGATCGGCGCGGTCTTCGTGCAGGCGCTTTCGATGTCGATCGTGGCGATGGTCTTCTCGGGGAAGGGGTTCTCCCAGCGCCAGACGTGGAAGCCGCGGCTCTTCGCGTTGAGCCAGCCGGGCTTGCACGGCATCGCGTCGCGTCCGCCCGGGACGGCTCCGTGCATCCACCAGTCGTCGAACTCGACGTAGCCGCGCATCGGGAGCGCGAGCGAGGTGCCGTCGGCGTAGCGCACGACGTAGCGGAACGCCTCCCTGCCGGGCTCGAGGAACGCCCCCGCGTGCAGGAACCAGAGCGCCTCGGCGCGGACGTCGGCGCGGATGCCGCGCACGGCCTCCGGGAGCCACGGCTGGCGCGTGGAGCGCAGCACGACCGCCGCGCGCTCGCCGTTCTGGTCCGGTCGGATGAAGTCGAACGGGACGCCGTTGCAGTCGGTGACGCCCCACGGCGCGTTCTCCAGGCAGTTCTCGCCCTCGTCGGTCCAGCCGCCCTGTCCGTCGTCGGCGACCTTGTCGCCGTAGGGGACGGTCGCGGCGTCTCGCAGGTCGAGGAATTTTACGCGCGCGGGATCGACGGAGAAGGCCTTGGCGCGCGCGCGGGAGGCGGTGGTGTGCGCGGCGAGCCACTCCGCAGCGTGGCGTTCGACTTCCGAATAGGGTTCGATGGGCAATGCTGAATGCTGAATGCTGAATGCTGAATGCGCGGCTTCGCCGCCGGTCTCCGCGGACGGCTCGCTCGGAGAGCTCGCCCCACCGCCACTCACCTCTGCGTTCTCTGCGTTCTCTGCGTGAGATTTCGACTCTGCGCTCTCTGCGTTCTCTGCGTGAGATTTCGACTCTGCGCTCTCTGCGTGAGATTTCGACTCTGCGCT
>CAMVRE010000093.1 GCA_947169825.1 uncultured Verrucomicrobiota bacterium
GATCGGGACGGGCTGGTTCTCGAGCAGCAGCGGATCGTCGTCGCCCGACAGGATCGCCAGCTCGTCGGGAACCGCGATGCCGAGGCGCCCGGCGGCGGCGAGCAGGATCGCGGCGTCCGCCTGCGAGTAGGTGAGCGCGGCCAGGGGGCGCGGCGCGGCGGCGAGCCTCGCCTCGAGCCAGCGCGCGAGGGCGCGGGCTCCGCCGCGCGCCGCGCCGGGCCGTTCGAGGGCGAGGGACCAGCGCTCCGCGGGGGACTCCTCCGAGAGCCCGCGCCAGCGCAGGTCCTGGACGTGGCCCCAGCCGACGGAGAAGAAGACGCGATTGCGGAAGCCGCGTTCCGCGAAGTGCGCGGCGGCGAGGCGGCCGACGGCCCCGTGGTCGGTCGTGACGCGCGGCACCGCGAAGGCGGGGCGGTCGCACGTGAGGTCCACGACCGGCACGCCGCGCCGCACGAGCGAGCGCAGGAACGCGAAGGCTCGCGGGTCGCGGCGGATCGTCGCGACGACGCCGTCGCACGGCCAGTCGAAGGGATGCTCCGGCCCGAGGCGGTCCTGGATCATCAGGTGCCAGCCGTGCCCGCGGGCGTAGCGCGCCACGCCGTCGAGCCGGGGCCCGACGGGCGAGGTGATCATGACGAGGACGCGCTGGTTCATCGGGGATGGCCGCGGCGCCGGGCCGGTCAGCCGAAGAGCCTGTCGAAGTAGTCGCGGGTGAAGTAGGAGGGGCAGACGAGGAAGTGGGTCTTGTCCGACCAGGCGTGGTCGAGCACGACCGGGCGTCCGTTGGCGCGGGGGCTGCGGATCTGGCCGCGGCCGAGCGGCTCGTCGTGCGCCGTGTACCAGTCGTCGGCGTCGAGCACCTTGCCTTGGGCGGCGAGCCGCTCGGCGTGCGCGATGGCGTCGTCGAGCCGCGATTCGGCGGCGCGGACGTTGGCTTCGCCCAGGTGCCGGCGGAGGCCGTCGAGGTAGGCGGCGCGGCGCTGCGGGTCGTTCTTGAGGGCCAGGAGCGCGTCGTAGGTCGAGCGGTCGATGCGGTCGGGGAGCGCGAGCGACTGGGCGCCCACGGTATGGTGGATGCAGGCGAGGATGGCCTTCTCGGCGATCTTCGCGGCGTCGATGGTGATGTTTCCGGTCTCGGCGTCGACGGAGAGGCCGGGGTCGGTGAGCAGGCGCGCGAGGACGTCCGCCTTGTGGCCGCGGTCGATCTTCTCGGCAAGGAGTTCGAGGTTGCGGCAGAAGACGGCCGTCCGGTTGGCGTCGAGCGCGAACCGCTGCAGCCCGACGCGCATCGAGGAGAAGCCGGCGTCGTTGTCGATGCCCTTCACGGTGACCTTGCGCGTCTGGCGGTCGACGTGGACGAAGTAGTTGCCGTAGTGGCGGTCCACCTGGCCGGTCACGAGGTCGAGCCACTGGAGGCGGCTCAGCTCCCGCATGAGGTCGGCCTTGACCTGGAGGCGCTGGCCGGGCGGCAGGCGCGAGATCTCCCGGGCGGAGAGGCCCGTTTCCGGATCGGAGGAGGTCTCCCCAGTCGCCATGCCCAGACCGCTGTAGCCGGGCGCCTTGTCCATGTAGAAGCCGAAGACGCCCTTGTGGCAGCCGGCCTTGTATTGGACGACGAGGTCGCCGCAGCCGAGCGCGCCGGCGGCGTGGTTGGCGGCGAGGTTTAGCGAGACGACCTTCTGCGCGTCGCCGTAGACCGAGCCCATGCCGGCGACGATGCCCGCGAGGCCGGAGCGGCTTTCGATCTCGCCCTTGAAGACGACCTTCGTGCCGTCCTTGCGCGTGAGCTCCTGGACGGATCCGGCCGCGCCGGCGCCGAGGGGGCGCTCCGAGGCGATGTTGGCGTCCTCGTTGGCGGGATCGACGTCGGCGTCGGAGAGGCCGTGGGCGCGGGCCTCGACGACGGACGAGACGGAGAGGCGCCCGTCAAAGACGGAGAGCGCCTCGCGCCCGGTGAGGAAGCGGTCGCCGCCCTCGGCGAGGCACTTGTCCGCGTCGGCGAACTGCCGGACAAGGAGTCGGACGTTCAGCGCGGCCCGGCGCAGCCGGTAGGCGATCCTGGCGGGGTTGGAGTCCTGCGGGGGCATTTCCGTGATGCCGACGGCGGCGGTCGCGAGCTTGTTGGCCGCCTTCTGGAAGGCGTTCCGGGCCGCGGCGATCTGCTCCTCCGAAACCGTGCCGCGCCTGTCGCAGGCCTCGACGTAGGCCTGGAGCTTTCGGAGCATCTCGGCGCGCTTCTGGAAGAAGTCGTGCCAGGCGGGATGGAAGGAGCGCAGCATCATCGCGTCGTCGCTGGAGGCGGCGAACTCGGCCACGAGGGCGTTGTGGACGTTCGCGCGGATGCGGCTCGCGACGTCCTTGCGGGCGGTCGCGAGGAGCTCGTCGGCCTTGCGCAGCTCCCGCGCGAACTCCTTTGCGATGTCTTCGGGAAGCACCGTGCGGGCGCCGTCGGGATCGCCCGTGGCGATGCCGCTGCGCGCGGCGTCCGCGACGGCCTCCTTCACGGTGCGCAGCTCGCTCTGAAGCGCGAGGAGCGTCTCGCCCGAGAGGTCGGCGGCGGGGTCGGCGCGGAAGGCGTCGATGCGGCCGAGGAGCGGCCCGAGCTTGCCGGCGATCTTGTCGCTCGCGGTGGCGAGGGCGTCCGTGCCGTGCATGGCGAGCGCCTGGCGCGGCAGGAGCTCCTTCGCGGTGGCGGCGAGGATCGCGCGGACGTTCGGGTCGGCGTTCTCGCCCTTGGCGGCGAGGTGGACGCCGAAGTCGTGCATCTGGAAGGCGAGGGCGTCGATCTCCGTGGCGCGGCGGTCGGCGAGCTGGCGGAACGCGACGACCTCGTTCAGGAGCGCCACGTCCACGCCCTTGAACTTGTACTGGAACCCCGGGGCCGCCGCGCGCCTCCCGGCCGCCTGCCTCTCGGCCTCGCGCATCTCGTCCGCGTGGCGCGCGAGCGCGTCGAGCGAGCGATCCAGCTGCGCGAGCATGTCGGAGAGGGCGCGCTGCGCGTCGATCGCGGCCTTGACCGCCTTGCCGACCTTGGTGGAGGCGTCGAGGAAGACGGGCTGGCCGTTCGCGGCGCTCTTCACCGCGGCGCCGAGCTGGGCGCCGGTGAACTTGTCGAGCGCCCGGAGCGTCCTGGCCGCGGTGTCGGCGGTCTTGGCGAGGAGCTTCAGGGAGTCCTTGCCGAGCGCTCCGTCGTCGACGAGCTTCTGCAGCGCGGACTTGACCGTCTTGCCGTCGAGGCTCTTCGTGGAGGCCTTCGCGGCGCGCAGCAGGAGCTGGTCGAGCTGACGCACGAGCGCGTCGGTCTGCGCGGCGTTGGCCGCGTTCGCGTCCGCCGGCGCGCCGTCCGGCTCGGCGGCGGGGGCGGGATGCGGGGCGCCGGCCTCCTTCACGGTGCCGAGGCCGCTGCGGAAGTAGGCGGAGGAAACGTTGTCGAGGCTGATCTTGGGAAGGGGCATGGCGGAGGAGTTAAAAGTTAAAAGTTAAAAGTTGGAGTGAAGAGGGAAGATGGAAGGGGAAACGGATGGGGAGAGAGGGATGGGCGTTCGGTCGCTCGCCTATTCTACACGAAGGGAGCGACGGAGGATACAGGTATTTTGCGGGGCGTTCAGGGCCGGGCGAGCTGGTCCGCGTAGAGGCCGGTGGCGGGGTAGGAGCTGACGCCCGCGTCGCGACCGGCGAGGCGGAGGGCGACGGCGAAGGCGGTGTCGAACTGCGTCGCGGCGGGGCGCGGGGGCGTTCCCCACGCGGCGCCGGCCGCCGTGCGGAGAATGTCGCGCCAGGCCGTGCCGCCCTGGCGCTGCCAGGTGGTGGCGACGAGGCCGAGGCCCCCGTGCGCGGCGAGGAAGGCCGCCATCGGCTCCATCGCGCCAAGGTTGTTCCACGGGCACCCCGCCACGGCGAAGCCCTTTTCGAGGAAGTGCGCCATCGTCGGCCAGTCGTCCGGCGGCCGCGCCGGGTCGGGGTCGGCATACTGCCAGTCGCAGATCACGACATCCTTTGGAAGCGTGTCCGCGAGCGCCGCGGTCTCCGGGCTCCCGCTCGCCACGAAGCCCTTCCAGCGCGGGTCGCCGCGGTCGAGCAGCATGTCGTGCCAGACCATCGCGCGCGCGCCGCGCTCCCGCAGGAACGCAGTGAGATCGGCGACATGTTCGAGCACGAGCTCCCCGTAGGGGCGGCGGCGGCATTCCGGGCAGGAGGGCGGCTGCGCCTCGTCGCAGCCGAGGTGGAAGAGCGGCGGGCGCCCGCAGGCCTCGTGCATCTCGTCGACGAGCTCGCGCACGACGCGGCGCGCCTCGGGGTTGGAGAGGCACCAGTTCCAGCCGCCCGGCTCGAAGAGCGGCTCGTATTCGGGATGCAGGTCGAGCGCGGCGTGCTTGAGCGAGCTCGTGCGCGAGAGCGAGGCGTGGCCGAAGGCGTTGAGCTGCGGGACGAGCACGAGGCCGAGGTCGCGCCCGATCGCGGCGAGGCGGCCGAGCGCCTCCGGCGTGGCGGGGGCGTCCGGCCAGCCGAACCACGGATGCCGCGCGCTGCGGAACGTCCCCCACGGCTCCAGGATCGCGCAGTTGAACTTGAGCAGCGCCGCGAGGCGGATCGCGCGCTCGATCCACGCGGGGGGCGTCTCGGGGAACCAGCACAGGTGCACCGCGCGCAGCGCGAGGCGGGGCGCGTCGGAGATCCGGAGCGAGGGCAGGAGGCGCCCCTCGGTCCGCATCATCCCTCGCCGGGCGATCGCGAGCTGCCGCAGCGAGCAGGCCGCCCAGCGCGCGCCCGCGAGGGTGCGCGCCGCGATGCGGACGCCGCCCTCGCCGGCCTCCACCGCGTAGGCCTCGTCGCCGGGCGGAAGGGCGGGCGCCGCCGGCCGCGCACCCTCCCCGGCGCCCGAGGCGACGCGCGGCGCCTGCGCGCCGAACCAGTCGGCGAAATGCCGCGCGAGCCACGGCGCCGCCGCCGGGTCGGGGCAGTCGAGGAGGACCGCCGTCCCCGCGTCGAACGGGACGGGGCGGTCCATGTCGCTCTCGAAGGAGGCCGGCGCCGGAATCGGCGCGAGTTCGACGGCAGGCTGGGGAAGGGGCATGGAGGAGTTGAAAGTTAAAAGTTAAAAGTTGGAAGTTAAGAGCGAAGAGTGCGATGTTGGGCTGCGAGAATCCGAGAATCCGGTCTCGAGTCGGGCTGGCCCCGAACAGCTCCGATTCTACGCGAATCGTCTCGATTGCACAAGAGGAACCGCGAGCGCGATTGCGCCCCGGAGATCGTCGCGGGGGCCGCCTCCTCGACCACGAGGTCGAGCCGCTCGCCGTCGAAGAGCAGCAGCGTCACGGCGTCGCCGGGCGCGAGCGCGCCGCGGGAATTTGCCTATCACGGTGTTCGCGACCGCCGAAGCGCCGCGCGGTCTGCGGGGCGGCCATGCCGCGACCGCAGGCCGACCTAGCTTCTTGCGTCCCTCCGGAAGGACGACGGCGTGGCGCCGAACTTGCGCCGGAAGAGGTGCGCCAGGCTGCTTGCGTCGCAGATGCCGCACGCGGAGGCGATCTCCTCGCACGGGAGCGATGTCGTCCGCAGCAGGTCCTTCGCGCGGGCGAGGCGCTCGCCCAGGATCGCCTCGACGTCGTAGGCGCCGAGGACCGCGAGCGGCCGCGACTGCGCCGTGAGCCATGCCGCGAGATGGCGGTGGCGGGACGGGAGGTCGCCCCCGGACGGCGGGCGGTAGACGGCGCAGGCGATTCCGCGGGCGGCCAGTTCGCTGCGGTAGGCCTCCCGCCGCTCGTTTGCCCAGGGCATGAAACGCGGGGGCTCCACGAAGGCGTAGTGCTCGAACCCTCGTTCGAGAAAGTGCTCGGCGGCGAGCCGCGCGACGGATCCGGCGTCGAGGCTCAGCTCCACCGTCCAGCGCCCGCGGAGCACCTTCCGGTATCGTCGGCGGACGTTCCAGCTTCCGCCGACGATGGCCCCGTCGAAGACCATGCCCGTCGAAAACGCGGAAGGCAAGACAAATTGCAAAATCGAACAAGTCCAATATTGCGTATTTGCACATTGTCTGGTCATTGGGATTGCCCTATAATTCTATCCGATCTCTCGCGCTCGCGCGCACGTGCGGTGCCACAGGTCCCGGTCGAATTCGAGAATCCAGACATGAAAGCATTCCAGACGTTCCGTCCGCTCGCCGCGCTCGCGGCGGCGCTCCTCCTCGTTCCCGCCGCGTTCGCGGCGCCCGTCTCCGTCGACGAGGCGAAGCTTCTCGTCTCCGGCTACCGCGCCTACATGGACGGCGAGGTCCTCGGCGGCACGCTCGGCGACGGCATCGCCGAGACGCAGACGCTCGACTGGACGTTCGAGAACGGCGACACGGTCACGCTCGCCTACGCGTTCCAGTTCGAAGGCGGCGGCTGGATCGTCGTTTCGGCGGACACGGACCTGAATCCCGTCCCCGCGTTCTCCGCGACCGGCAAGCTCGGCGACGGTCTGACGAACGAGGCGAGCCCCGCCCGGTTCTTCCTCCTCTCGGACCTCGCCGGCCAGTATCTCTCCGCGAATCCGGATGTCGCGGCGGAAGTCCTTCCCCCGGCTCCGAAGGCGGCGGCCGCGCCTGGCGAGGACCCCGACGAGGCCAACGGCTACGCCGGCAGCGCCGACGCGCTCGATTCCACGCCGGCCGCGGTGCAGAACGCCCGCTGGGCCAAGTTCCGCGCGGCCGTTCCGGATCCGGACAGGCCTCCCCGCCCGAAGGCGGGCCTCTCTTCGCCCGCCGACCTGCGCGTGCCCGCCCTGCTCAAGACGACGTGGAGCCAGAGCGGCGGCGGCGAAAACTACTACACGCCGAGCAACTGCGTGTCCGGCTGCACGCAGACGGCGTGGGGCCAGGTGATCAACTACTTCCAGTGGCCGAAGACCGCCCGCGGCGTCTACCGCAACGAGCGGGGCTCCATCTACGGCCCGGACGGCAGCCGCGTCTACGTGGACGTCAACGGAAGCCAGGTCGCCGCGTCGTCCGACACGCCCTACGTCCTCGGCAAGGCCATCGTCCCGATGTACACCCGCGGCGGCGACGGAAAAGGCGGCGCCTACGACTGGAAGAACATGCCGCTGTCATCGTCCTATTCCAACACGGAGACCCAGAGGAAGGCGATCGGGTCCCTGCTCGTCGACGTCGGTTGCGCCAACGGCGCGGAATACAAGTCCTCCAGCACCGGCGCGCACGGCTATCCGACCGCCATCATGGCGATCTTCGGCTTCTCCAACATCCGCGGCACGGCGATCGCGTCCGGCACGTCGCAGACCGCGGCGCAGAAGGCCGCCCTCACGAACTCCATCTGCTGCAACGCGGACGCCGGGATGCCGTGCCCGATCTCCGGATACTCCTCCAGCAGCGGCCACGCGACGGTCGCCGACGGCTACGGCTTCCAGGACGGCGAGTTCTACTTCCACGTGAACTTCGGCTGGGGCGGGTCGTCCGACGGCTTCTACATGTGGGAGAACTGGGGCGGCTACGTCACGCGCTACGTCTACTACAACTTCTACACCGAGGGCTCCGGCGAGATCGTCTCCGGCCGCACGCTCACGCCGGACGGCCGCGTCTTTCCGAATGCGACGGTCACGCTCACGCTTGCCGACGGCTCGAAGCGGACGACGACGTCCAACGAGCGGGGCATCTGGGCCTTCACCAAGGTCCCGAGCTCCACCACGGTCTCCGTGACCGCGGCGGGCGGGTCGGACTACACCTTCCCCTCCCGGTCGGTCACGACGGGCCTCTCGTCCGGGACCGTGGGCTGGGCGTCCGCCAACTGCGGGAACGTCTGGGGCGTGGACCTCTACGCCGCCCCCGTCCGGGCGATGGTCCACGGGACGGTCCGGAACCCCGAGGGCGCCCCGATCCCCGGCGTCCGCGTCGTCACGGGCGACGGCCTGCATTCCGACACGACGGACGACGCGGGCATCTACTCCTTCTTCGTCCCGGTCGGCTGGAGCGGCGTCGTGAAGCTCGCCGACGGCCAGGGCCAGATCGGCTGCTCCCCCGTCTCCCATTCCGTTTCGTCCCTCTCCGCCGGTACGGCGAAGCGGTGCGACTTCACGACGGCGCTCGTGATCTTCGTGGACTGCGACGCGACGGACGGCGCCAACGACGGCACAAGCTGGGCGGACGCCTTCACGGACCTGAAAACCGCGCTCGCCCAAGGCAGGCGCGGCGCCGAAGTCTGGGTCGCCGAGGGCGTCTACGTGCCCGGGACCAAGCGCGGCGACTATTTCGAGATGGTCGAGAACGTCGCCGTGTTCGGCGGCTTCTCCGGCGTCGAGACCGCGCGCTCGCAGCGCAACTGGATCGCCCACCGGACGGTCATTTCCGGCGAAATCGGCGATCCGTCCACGAAGACCGACAACTGCGCCACGCTCGTCTTCGGCGCGAAGGGCGCCGCGCTGGACGGGTTCGTCCTCACGGACGCCTACCGCGGGCCCGGGGAATACAACGACACGTTCGGGTGGACGAAGTCGAGCATCGACGGCGTCGTCTGGAGCCAGACGAGCGAAAACAGCCCCGGCGACTTCAACTTCCTCGTCGAGCACTGCCTGATCGCCGGGAACCAGTTCCGCTACACGCTCTTCGAGGGGTGGGGCCTCTACCGTTCCTGCGTGATCTGCGACAACGTCGGCCGGGTCAACAACACGTATTCTTCCATCTACATCTCCCTGGGCGGCTCCTTCGTGAACTGCACGTTCGCGGACAACGAAGCGTCCTGCTTCTGCAACCAGGGCAGCTACACGCCGGTCAACTACGGCGAGTGCTATTTCGAAAACTGCTACTTCAAGCAGGAGCTCTCGCAGACTTCGTCGTCCTACGGCCAATACTACTACGCCTACCCGTCCTACGTCGACGCCTCCCAGCTCAAGGGCCACCACAACCTCCACCGCACGGCGGACCAGCTCTCGATCACTAACTCGACGATGGTCTCCGGCGCTTCGCTCCAGCGCGCGGACGAGACGCTTTCCGGGCCGCCCGCCGCGCCCTGCATGCCGCCGAGCTCCTCGAAGGCGAAGGACAAGGGCTGCGTCCAGGGCTGGGCCGCCAACGCCACGGACTTCCTCGGCAACCCGCGCGTCAACGGCACGATCGACATCGGCGCCTACGAGATCACC
>CAMVRE010000094.1 GCA_947169825.1 uncultured Verrucomicrobiota bacterium
GAACGCGCCCGCCGCGCCCGCCCCCCACGCGGATTCCGTTGACGGCGCGGAGTTGCAACTATTGACATTACATGTCGGTTCTGCTAGTCTCCCCGTTCGCCGCCTGCGGAAGGCGAACGCGAGTCCGGCCCGCACGGCCGGAACCGGAAGAACGGAGCCATGCAAACCCCTTCGAAATTCGCGATGAGCCTCCATGTCCTGGCGATGCTGGACGTGCTGGACGGCGCCGCGCCGTCGTCGGCGCTGCTGGCCGCCAGCGTCGGCACGCACCCCGTGCTCGTGCGGCGCCTGCTCGGCGCGCTCCGGCGCGCGGGGCTGGTGCGGACGGTCCGCGGCTCCCGCGGCGCGGCGCTGGCGCGCCCGGCGCGCGAGATCACGCTGCTGGAGGTCCACCGCGCCGTCGTCGGCGCGAAGCACGAGGTGATCGACCTGCACGCGCACCCGAACCCGCGCTGCCCCGTCGGGCGCAACATCGCCGCCGCGCTCGAGGAGCCCTTCGAGGAGGCTCGCCGCGCGGTGGAGCGGACGCTCGCGCGCCGGACGGTCGCGTCGGTCTCCGCGCCGATCCGCGCCGCGGTCCGTCGCGAGCGCGCGTGGAAGGCGCAAGGCGCCGCCGAACCGTAACCGCCAACAAGACGAACACCTCCCATGTACGCCCTTGATTTTCTCGCCACGATCAGCAACTGCGACGCCGAAGGCCGGCTCAAGCTCTGCTCCGCCCTGCAGATGATGCAGGACTGCTCGGAGATGTGGATCGACTCGGAGCCCGTCCTGAAACGCTTCTTCGACGAGCGCGGCTCCACCCAGCTGCTCGTCTCGCGCCAGGTCGAGATCGTCCGCGTCCCCGCCTGCAAGGAGCGGCTGACCGTGGCCACCTCCGTCTTCGGGATGAGGCCAAGTTCGGCGACGAGCTCGTCCCCACGATCCACACGGCGGGAACGGAACGCGTCGTCGTCCTCTCCCTCGCCGGCCGCACGAGCGCCATTGTCGAGTTTTCAGGCGAGTAGCGCCGTTTCCCTTTCGGCCCTTGGCGCCTGATTGCGCTTCCGTTCCGGAGCCCGGTTGTGGTAGACTCCGCGCCATGATCGTCTACTTCACCCTCGCCGCTGCGCGGCGGCGGAAGCCGGGATCGACGCCATCGCGCGCGACGTGGAGGCCGGCCGGCGCGACCTGCGCGAAGTCCGCGGATCGTTCGCCGCCGCGCTTGCCGCCACAGGGACGGGCGCCGCGCTCGTCTCGTGGGCGTTCCGCCAGGAGCCCGACCCGGACCGCTGCAACGGCTGCGGCCTTTGCGCGAAGGTCTGCCCGTGCTCGAACATCGAGGTCGCCGGCGGCCGCGCGCGCATCCGGGAGCGCGGCCGCTGCGCGCACTGCATGGCCTGCGTCCACTTCTGCCCGCGCCAGGCGATGACGATCCGCGGCCGTCGCGTCCGTCCCGAACTGCAATACCACCACCCCGGCGTGACGGCCGCCGACCTTTTCGCATGAGCAGGGCACCACACGAAGAATCGCGCTTGACTTTCGTTAGATGTCTAACTATACTCCCGGCCCGTGCAACGCAACCTGGGACATCTTCTGGCGGTGGCGCACGAGCGCGCGGACCGTTGGCTCGTCGCCGAACTGGCGGCGGCGGGCCTGAAGGGTCTCGCGCCGTCGCACGGCGACGTGTTCGCCATCCTTTTTCAAAAGGGCGAGGCCACGATGCACGAAATCGCCGCGTTCGCCCGCCGGACGAAGCCCACGACGACGATTCTCGTGGACAAGCTCGAGGCGCTCGGCTACGTCGCGCGCGTCCCGTCCGCGACCGACGCCCGCAGCGTCGTCGTGCGCCTCACCCCCGAAGGCGCGGCGCTTCGCCCGGCCTTCGACGCGATTTCGCGCCGCTTCGTCCGCTTCCTCTATGCCGGACTCTCCCGCGAGGAGGCCGAGACGCTCGAGCGCCTGCTCGAAAAATCGCTTTCCGCTCCCCGCCCAACTTCCTAACCACCCAACGATCAAACGATCCAACGACCAAACGACCATGAAAACAATCCAGACCATCTGCGACATCCCCAACGCCACCGCCATCGATCTCGGGCCGCTGTCCGAGCTGAAGGACTACGAACTCGAGCTTGGCCCCGGCGTCAAGATCCCCGGCAAGGTCTTCGGCGGCGCGCCCGTGAAGGCCGGCGGCGCCGACTTCTCCTTCCAGGTCTTCGCGCCCGGGACCGAAGGCGGCTTCTACCACGTCCACAAGGACCACGAGGAGCTCTACTTCTTCCTCGCGGGCGAAGGGCAGTACCAGGTCGACGGCACGAACATCCCGGTGAAGGAGGGCAGCGTCGTCCGCGTCGCACCCGCCGGCAAGCGCGCCGTCCGCAACACGGGCGACAAGCCGCTCGTGATGCTCTGCGTCCAGTATGTCGCCGCCGCCCCCGGTGCCGTCAACCCGTCCGACGGCACCATCCTGAACGAACCCGTGAAGTGGTAGGAGCCGCGCGATGAAGACCTTCCTGCTTGCATCCGCCCTCGCCGCCTTCGCGGCGTCCTTCGCGGCCGCCGAAGAGCCCGCGCCCGCTTTCCGCGACTTCGACGTGAAGAAGGAGTTCGCGGACAACCCGTTCACCGTCTTCACGGGCCGCGGCATGCTGCTGTGCGCCGGCGACCGCGAGAAGAGCAACGCGATGACCATCGGCTGGGGCGCGCTCGGCACGCTCTGGGGCCGCAACGACGCCGTGACGGTCTACGTGGCGGAGTCGCGCCACACGAAGAAGTTCCTCGACGGCGCCACGCACTTCACCGTGATGGCGTTCGACAAGGAGAAGCAGGCGGACGTCCTCGCCTACATGGGCCGCCACAGCGGGCGCGACGGCGACAAGGCCGCCGCGCTCGGGCTGCACCTGGCCTACACCGCGAACGGCACGCCCTACTACGAGGAGGCGCAGGCGGTCTACGAATGCGAGCTGATGTATTCGGCGCCGTTCGAGCCGGAAGGGATGCGCGACGTGCCGAAGGCGCTCTACGCCGACTTCCCGGCCGGCGTCCACTCGATGTACATCGGGCGCGTCGTCCGGGCGTTCCGCCGCGACGACTCCGCACGGGTCGATCCGATCGAGCGCAACAAGACCGCGATGCGCCGCTTCGAGACGTGCATCAACGAGAACGACCTCGCGCTCGGGCGCGAACTCATCTCCGAGAAGGCCGCCTTCGCGACGCCCGTCTCGCCCGAGCCGCTCCACGGCGCGGAGGGCTACCTCTCCGTCGTGTCGCTGATGCGCGCGAGCTTCCCGGACGTGCACTGGAAGCTGGAGGAGATGGTCGCGGACGAGAGGACCGTCGCCGTGCGCTGGACCTGCACCGGCACCTTCACCGGCACGGCGCCCTTCGCGGGCATCGAGCCGAACGGCCGGCCGTTCTCCACGTCCGTGATGAACTTCTACTCCTTCGACGAGGACGGCAAGATCGTCTCCGACGTCGCCGCCACCGGCATCGCCGGCATCCTCCAGGGCATCGGCGCCGGCGAGGCGGCCGCTCGCTGACCATCCCCCGTGCTGCGCCGCCGCGCGCTTGACGGCGGCGCCGCGCTCGGCGCGCCGGGGGAGGGACCACCCAGGACCGTGAAGAACCTCACGAACGACGGCTTGCGGGCAGGGTGACGGAAACGGCGGTGCCCGCGCCGGGCGTCGACCGGATGCCGACCCGGCCGTTGTAGAGGGTCGCGATCGCCTTGACGAGGGCGAGCCCCAGCCCGTTGCCCGGCACGTTCCGGCTGCGGTCGGAGCGGTAGAAACGGTCGAAGACGTGCGGAAGGTCCTTCTCCCCGATTCCGGGGCCGGAGTCGGAGACGATCAGGGTGGCCGTCCGGCCGTCCGACGCCACGGAGACGGCCACGCGCCCGCCGCGCGGGGTGAACTTCAGGGCGTTGTCGAGGAGGTTGGCGAAAAGCCGTTGCAGGTGATCGCGCTGCACCGCGACCGGGATCTCGCGATCGGGCCGGGCCAGCGAAAGCGAGAGGCCGCGGTCCTCCGCCAGCGTCGAGAACAGCTCGACGGACTCCGCGGCGACCTGTCCGGCGTCGATCGGTTCGCGGCGAGCGGTGCGGCTGCCCGCCTCGGTCCGCGCGATCTCGAGCATGGCGTTGATCATCGACAGCATCGAGGCGCATTCCTCGGCGACGTCCTCGGCGAGCCCGGCGCTGTCGCCGGAGGAGAACGCCAGCTCAGCCCGCCCGCGCAGGCGGGTGATCGGGGTTCGCAGGTCGTGCGCGATGTTGTCCGAGATGGTCCGGAGGTCGGTCACGACGGTCTCCGTCTCCGCGACCATCGCGTTGAACCCCTCGACGAGGGCGTCGATCTCGCGGCCGCTGCCGACGCGGGGGACGCGGACGGTGTAGTCCCCCTTGCGCACCTTGTCCGCGCCGGCCAGCAGGGCGTTGATGCCGCGCATGAAGACGCCCGAAAGGAGCCAGCCGAGGGCGCTGCCGAGGCAGAGCGTCAGCGCGAGGCAGACGACGCCCGTGACGAGGATGAGCCGCATGGAGCGGGCGTCGTAGAGGTGGGCGAAGACGAAGATCCGTCCGTCGAAGGCGCTTTCTCGGCCGACGCGCCAGTGTCCGCGGCCGACCGTCGCCGTCCCGCGCGCCCCCGGCGCAAGCGCGAGGCCGGCGGCGGCGAGGCGCACCGCCGTCTCCCGCGAAACGGGCGTGGAGGCGAGGATCTCGCGGCCGTCGGGCGAGAGGAGGAGGTTGATGGAGTCCCGCTCCCCGACCTCGTGCTTTTCATCGGAGAACTGGAACGCCATGTGGCCGACGCGATCCGGGGGCGACAGGCGGACCGCCTCGACGCGGTAGTCCGGAGCGGCCAGGTCGAAGACGAACGCCTCGCCGGCGCGCTCGCCGGCGATCCAGTAGCGCGACGGCCCGTCGGAGAAGCAGCAGACCGGGCGGACGTCCGGATGGGCGCGGGCGATGGCCGCGCGAATCGCGGGGGGGACGTCGTCCCATCCGATCGCACGCTCCGGCCCGGTGTACTCGGCCCCGGTGAGGTATTCCGCGGAAAACTCCGCGAACTGGAAGTCGAGGTTCGCCTCGGCCTGGCGGATCTGCCGGGCTGCGTAGATGCCGTAGAGGGTCGCGAACCCCACGAGCAGCAGCAGCCCGAACAGGGCGAGGTAGGCGCCCGCGATGCGCGAGCGGAGCGTGGCGAAGGGGCGGCTCCTAGTCGAGGACATAGCCGAACCCCCGGACGGTCCTGATCAGCTTCCTGCCGAAGGGCTTGTCCACCTTTTCGCGCAGCCGGCACATCCGCGACTCGACGATGTTCGTGCCGGTGTCGAAGTCGTACTCCCAGACGTGCTGCATGATCGTGGTCCGGGAGACGACGCGGCCGCGGTTGCGCATGAGGTATTCGAGCAGCTGGTATTCGAGCGGCTGGAGGTCGATGCGGACGCCGGCTCGGAAGACCTTGCGGGACCGCGTGTCGAGCTCGAGGTCATCGACCCGGAGCGAGGTCTCCTCGGCGACGGACGAGGCGCGGCGCAGGAGGGCGCGCACGCGGGCCAGGAGCTCCGCCACGGAGAAGGGCTTGGCGAGGTAGTCGTCGCCGCCCGCCTCCAGGCCGTCGATCTTGTTCTCGACGGAGCCGAGCGCGCTCAGGACGATGACGGGGAAGGACTTTCCCAGCCGCCGGATCTCCCGGATGAGAGAAAGTCCGTCCCGCTTCGGAAGCAGGATGTCGACGACGGCGACGTCGAAGTCCCCGACGCGGACGCGGTCAAGCGCCTCCTCGCCGTCGCGCGCGACGACCGTGGCGAAGCCGTCCTGGCGGAAGGCCCGTTCGACAAAATCGGCGGTCTTGGCGTCGTCCTCGACGATCAGGATGTTCACGCGGGCCATTCTAGGCGCACTGTCCGCCGCTGTCAACGGAGCCGGCCGAAGATTGCCAAAATGTAATGTTGCGGCAAAACGGCGGCAATCCCCGCGTGGCAGACTGCGCCCGCAACCCGACGAAACAAGGAAAACGCCATGCAACAGCCTGCCCCGCCGTCCCGTCTCCCGCCCGTCTCGGTGGTCCTGCCCGTCTACAACGAGCAGGACTGCCTCGACGCCGTCCTGCCGGAGCTCGTCGCCGCCTGCACGGTGTTCGAGGACTACGAGATCCTCGCCGTGAACGACGGTTCGACCGATCGCTCCGGGGAAATCCTGCGCGGCTACGCCCGCCGCGGCGGCCCCATCCGCGTGGTCGACCTCGATCCGAACTCCGGGCAGAGCGCCGCGCTCTGGGCCGGCTTCCAGGAGGCGCGCTTCCCGATCGTGGCGACGCTCGACGCCGACGGCCAGAACGACCCGCGCGACATTGCCGCCTGCCTCCGCCAGATGCTCGACGAGGGGGCGGACGTCTGCGCCGGCATCCGCGCGGACCGACAGGACGCCTGGTCCAAGCGCGCGGGGAGCCGTCTCGCGAACTTCGTCCGCCGCCTCGTCCTCGGCGACGGCGTCCTCGACACGGGCTGCCCCCTCAAGACCTACCGCACCGCCTATCTCCGGCGCCTCCAGTACTGGAACGGCATGCACCGCTTCCTGCCCGCCCTCTGCCAGGCGCTCGGCGCCAGGGTGGTGCAGCGGCCCGTGGCGCACCGCCGCCGCCTGGCGGGCGCGAGCAAATACACGAACCTCGGGCGCCTCAAGGTCACGCTCCGCGACCTGGCCGGCGTCGCGTGGCTCAAGTCCCGGACGCGCCGCTTCCGGTTCGTCGAGGAGTCCGCCCATGCCTAGCGCGCGCCGGTTCCTGCTACCCGCAATCGCGAGCCTCCTCTTCGTCCTCGCCTACTGGGGGCCCCAGTACGCGCGGCGCGGCCACTGGGAGCCCGACGAGGCCCGCTTCGTCTACGTCGCGCGCGAGATGGCCGCGACGCACTCCTTCCTCGTCCCGCGCCGCAACGGCGAGATCTACGCCCACAAGCCGCCTCTCATGATGTGGCTCGTCCAGGCGGGGGAGTCGATCTTCGGCGAGCCGTTCGGCTCGCGCCTTCCGACGATCGTCGGCGCGTTCCTGTCCGTGCTCGCGTTCTTCTCCATCGCCGCGCGGCTGGCCGGGCGGCGCGTGGCGGTCTACGCCGTGCTGGTCGCCTGCACCTCGGTCCGGTTCTGGTCCTCCCTGGGATTCGGCCAGATCGACGCGCTCCTCACGGGGCTCGTCCTGTCGGCGGCCGCCCTCTTCCTTTCCCGCGACGGCAAGGTGGCGACGGCGAAGATCCTTCCGGCCTTCCTCTGCGCGGGCCTGGCGATGCTGGCGAAGGGGCCGGTCGGGCTCGTCCTTCCCGTCCTGGTCGTCGCCGCCATCCGCATCCCGGACCGCGGCGGCCCCTTCCCCGCGCTCTCGCCCGCCCAGTGGTGCCTCGGATTCTCCGCCGCCCTCCTCGTGCCCGGGCTGTGGCTTGCCGCCGCGGCGCTGGCCGGCGCCCCCGCCTCCTACTTCCGCGAAATCCTCCTTTCCCAGAACCTCTCGCGGGCCGCGGGCGCCTACGGTCACGTCCGGCCCTTCTGGTACCTTGCCGCGAATTTCCCGATCGGCTTCCTCCCGTGGACGCTCGTCCTTCCCGCGGCCGTCCCGATCCTCCGAAGGCGCAACCCAACGCTGCTCCGCCAGGGCGCGCTCTGGGTCGCCTTCGTCGTCCTGTTCTTCTCTGTCCCGGTGTCCAAGCGCGACGTCTACATCCTCGCCGCCTACCCCGGAGCCGCCCTGATTGTCGCCGCCGCCGCGGACGCCCTCTGGGAGAAGGCGTGGTACCGAAACGCCGTCCAGGCCTTCCTCGTCGCCCTTCCCGTCCTCCTGGCCACCGCCGCCTTTGCTCTTCGGCTCGTTGCCCTGGAACTGCATCCGCTGCCGTCCTTCTCGAAAATCGCCGCCGTCGCCGACGGTCTGTCCGTCGCCTGCGTGGCGGGTGCCGTCCCGACGGGATTGTGCGCCGGGCTGCCCGCCACGGACCTGGCGAAGCGGCATGGGGCCATGATCCCCGCGCTCGCCCTCGCTGCCGCCTTCCTGTGCCTGGGCGCCCTCGCGATGCCGGCCCTCAATCCCGTCAAGGAGCCGTTCGATCTCGTTCCCGTCGTGGAGCGGACCGTCCCCGCCGGCGGGCGGCTCCTCCTCTTCGACATCGACGGTGAGTCCCTCGCCCTCCACGCGAACCGCCGCGGCCTGCGCCTCGACGACGACGAGTCGATGCGCGCCGCCATGGCCGCCGAGGGCTCCGGCCTCGCGGTGTTCCCGGCGAAGGCGGCCACCAACCTCGTCGAGCGCTATTCGCCGCTCGTCCGGGAAACGGGCCGCGTGTCGATGGGCAGGAAGGCCTACGTCTGGGCGCATTTCGCCGACGAGCCCCACTCGCGGCCGCCGGACGGCGCGAGGGACGCGCCATGAGCCCGCTTCTCGCCATCCTCGCCGCCCTGGCGGCCACGACGGTCCTTTGCGCGGTCGGAGCGCCCCGCCTGTGGCTCTGCGGAATCGCGGCGCTCGTCCTGCCCCCCGCCGCCGCCTTCGCGGTTTCCCTCCTCGGGGCGCTGGCCGGCAACTACGCGCTGTTCGCCGCGTGCCGCACGCGGACCGCCCGGCAGGTCGTCGACCGGATCGCCCGCGGCCGCCTCTCCCCGCTCGGGCGCCCGCTGCGCCTGCGCGCCGGCGTTTCCGGGGTCGTTCTCCTGCGGCAGGCGCCGTGCCCCGGCGCCGTCACGACGATTCTCCTCTCGCGCGCCGGCGTCTCGACGCGCGACTTCCTGATCGGGTCGCTGGTCGGCTTCCTGCCCTCGACCCTCCTGACGGTCCTGCTGGCGGGGACGGCCGCCACCGTCCTTCCCGAGGGCGTCCTCGCCTGGACGTCCGCCGCCGTGGCGCTGGTTGCCGCAATCGTCTGGCTGGTCCAGGGGAGAGGCGAAACGCGCTTCCGTTCCGGGGCGCGGTTGTGGTAGACTCCGCGGCCATGGACATTGAGGAAGCCAGGGAGTTCTTCTCCAACGACCGGTTCGCGACCGAGAACGGGATCACGCTCGAGGAGCGCGACGAGCGCCACGCCGTCGCGAGCCTTGTGCTCGCGGAGCGCCACCGCAACGCGCACGGCGGCGTGATGGGCGGCGCAATCTTC
>CAMVRE010000095.1 GCA_947169825.1 uncultured Verrucomicrobiota bacterium
TCGCCGTCTTCGGCGTCGTCGCGGGCATCATGGGCATCGGCACGATCACGCAGATTCAGGGCATCACGTCCGCCGCGGACCGCTTCTTCAAGCTCTGCGTCTACAAGGGCGCCGCCACCCCCGGCTTCGACCTCTTCGGCGCGCACTACTCGTGGGCGATCGCCGTCACGGGCCTCGTCGTCACCGCCTGCGTCGGCCTCGTCGTCATCGGAGGCCTCAAGCGCATCGCGAGCGTCTCGACGGTCGTCGTCCCGTTCATGGCGATCTCCTACGTCCTCGTCTGCGCGTTCCTCCTGATCGGCAACCTCTCCGAGGTCACCGCGGCGATCGAGCTGGTCGTCCGCCTCGCCTTCAACCCGCGCGCCGTCGCGGGCGGCGTCGCCGGCACGATCTTCATCGCGATGCAGAAGGGCATCGCGCGCGGCATCTTCTCCAACGAGGCGGGCCTCGGCTCCGCGCCGATCGCCGCCGCCGCCGCCAAGACGAACGAGCCCGTCCGCCAGGGCCTCGTCTGCATGACCGGCACGTTCATCGACACGATCGTCATCTGCACGATGACGGGCCTCGCGATCGTCGTCACCGGCGCGTGGGACCCCGCGCTGCAGCTCGAGGGCGTGGACATCACGATCGAGGCGTTCGGCCGTGGCCTCGGCTTCCTGCCGCACGCGGACGTCGTCGGCCCGCTCTTCCTCTCCGTCGCGCTCGCCTTCTTCGCCTTCACGACGATCCTCGGCTGGGACTACTACTCGGAGAAGTGCCTCGAGTACCTCGTCGGCACGAAGCGCCAGGGCATCGTCAAGGCCTACCGCCTGCTCTACGTCCTCGTCGTCTTCATCGGACCCTACCTCACGGTCAAGGTCGTGTGGGGCATCGCCGACACGTTCAACGGCCTCATGGCCTTCCCGAACCTCGTCGCGCTCGTCCTGCTTTCGCCGACGGTGGCGCGCCTCACGCGCGACTACTTCCGCCGCCTGAAGGCCGGCGAAATCAAGGAATGAACCGTCCGGCCGTGCGACCATCCGACCGTGCGACCGTCTGACCATGTGACCGTCCGACCATGAAACAGAAGCTCCTCCTCCTCGCCTCGGTCGCCGTCGGCGTCCTCGCCGCGTTCCTCGCGCACGCCTGGCTCCGGGCGCGCGGGGCGGAGGTGGACCGCCGCCTCGCCGCGATCGAGCGCAGCCAGCGCACGGCCGAGATCCTCGGCGCGCGCCACGCGCTGCCGAAGGGCGCCGTCCTCCGGCGCGAGGACGTCGCGCCGATGCGCACGCTCGCCGCCGTGACGAGCGACGACAACATCCCCGCCGACCAGGCCGTCCTCGTCCTCGGCCGCCCGCTGCTGCACGCCGTCTCCGCCGAGGACCCGATCCTCTGGAGCTACATCGACGGCGGGCGCGACGCCTCGCGCGGCCTGGCGGACAGCATCCAGGCGCGCATGCGCGCCGTCTCGATCCCGGTCTCGGGCGCGGCGGCGGTCTCGGGGCTCGTGCGCCCCAACGACCACGTGGACGTGCTCGGCTCCTTCTCGCTCCCCGCCGAGGGCGCCGCCGCCGGCGGCGCCGAGCCGGAGCTGGTGACGCTCACGGTCCTGCAGAACGCCACGGTCCTCGCGACCGGGACGGAGACCGCGCGCTCGGGCTCGCGCCGCGAGGGCGCGGGCTACGGGACGGTGACGCTGCTCGTCTCGCCGCGCGAGGCGGAGGTGCTCGTCTTCGCCCAGCAGATGAAGGGCCGCCTCTTCCTCACGCTGCGCAACCCCTCCGACCTGCACTTCGAGGAGAAGCTCCCCCGCGTCGACTTCCGCAAGATCGAGGAGGAGCTCGAGGGCCTCAACGCCGAGCGCCAGAAGCGCCTCGGCGCCGCCTCCCGCGCCACCGCCCGGTAGCGCCCGCCGTCCCGGCGGGCACATGGCCGCGGTCCCCGCGGCCGCTACCGCCCGTCGTGGCCGTGCTCGCCGCGGTGCGGGGCGTCGAGCCGCGCGAGCAGCTCCTCGATGTGGTCGGCGTGGAGGTTGCGGACGACGGCCAGGCCGCCGCCCGCGAGCGGCTCGAGCCGCGCCTCGGGGTCGGCGCCGCCGAGCGCGTGCAGGTCCGCGCCGCGGTTCACGCAGAGCAGGTGCGTCGCATGCGCGGCGACGACGCCCAGATTGTGCGAGACGAGCACCACCGCCCGCTCCTCCGCGAGGCGCCCGAAGAGCGCCACGAGCTCCTCCTCCGTCCGGTGGTCCACGTTGGCCGTCGGCTCGTCGAGGAGCAGCAGCTCCGGCTCCGCGACGAGCGCCTGCGCGATCGCGACGCGCTGGCGCTGCCCGCCCGAGAGCGCCGCGAACGGCCGCCCGCCGAGCCCCTCGAGCCCGACGCGCGCGAGCGCCGCGAGCGCCGCGTCGCGGTCGGCCCGGCGGAAGCCGCCGAGCGCGCGGCCGGCGTCGCGCCCGAGCATCACGGACTCGAGGACGGTGATCGGGAAGTCGGGGTCGAACTCCACGCCCTGCGGGACGAACCCGACGCGCCGCCGCGCCCGCTCCGGCGCCTCGCCCAGCACGCGCACCTCGCCGTAGCGAGGCCGAAGCTCGCCGAGCAGGAGCCGCAGCAGCGTCGTCTTGCCGCCGCCGTTCGGCCCCACGACCGCCGCGAGCGCGCGGCGCGGGATCTCGAAGGAGACGTTGTGCAGCGCCTCGTTCTCCCCGTAGGAGAAGCAGACGTCCCGCACGGAGACGGCCGGTGCGGCCCCTTCTGGCGTTGTCGCGCTCATCGGTCCGCGATTCTACCAGAACCCCGTTCGCGCGGCAATTGCCGCGCGCGCCGCGTTCTGCTACAATGCCGCCATGCACGAATACCCCATCGGCCGGCTCCTCGCCGGCGACGAAGAGGCCGTCAAGGCCGCCTACGACCGCTTCCACGCGCAGCCCGTCGACCTGGAGCTGCTCCACGAGGGGCCCTACCCCTTCCCGAAGTTCCGCACGACGCTCCGCGGCACGACGTCCGTCTCCGGCCCCGGGACGTTCCAGGGCCGCGAGCGCTCGACGCTCACCTTCGGCCCCTCGCGCGAACCCGGCTGGTGGATCGACCGCGCGGACATGCCCGAGCAGTTCCCGATCGGCGTCTCGGTGCGCAACGTCTGGACGACCGCCCGCAACATCGTGCTGCGCTCCGGCAACCCGCACAACTACCTGCGCATGGTCGAGCACATCGTCGCGTTCCGCGTCGGCCTCGCGCTCGACGACGTCGAGGTCTCCGTCTCCTCCGGCGACCCGCCCCTCTTCGACCGCGGCAACCTCGACATCTACGAGGCGATCGAGAAGGTCGGCATCGCGACCTCCGACGAGCCCGCGAAGTTCGTCACCGTGGACCAGCCGCTCACCTTCGGCGGCACGCGCGGCGACTTCCTCACCTTCCTTCCCGCCCGGCCCGGCGAGCTCGGGCTCCGCGTCGACTGCGCCATCTCCTGGCGCAGCGCGATCGGCGACCAGCGCATCGTCTACGACCTCACGCCGGACACCTTCCGCATCGGCTCGCAGGCGCGCACCAACGCCCCCTACAAGGAATACCTCTACGCGCGCACCTTCGGCAAGCTCATCGCCGAGACGCGCAACCTCGGCTACACCACCGGCAACATCCTCATCCACGGCCGCCGCAGCTACTACAACGAGCCGCACCTCATCTACGGCGACCGCTCGCTCGAGGCCGTCTGGCACCGCTCGACGCTGGACCTGCTGGCCGCCGTCGCGCTGATGGACGGCGCCCGCTTCGCCGGTACGATCGTCTCCTACCGCGCCGGCCACACGCAGGACGTGCAGATGTGCTCCAAGCTCGTCCTGCACCGCCACCTCGTCCCGCACTCGTAGCCGGGAGCCGGGCAACCGCGCCGGACGCCCGGCGGATCCGAGGCGCGCCGACGGCTATCCGGGCCCGCCCGGGGAGCCGGGCCGGGCCGCGCGCGCGCAGAGGTTCGCGTAGACCGCGCCGCTGAGGTTGTGCCACACGCTGAACAGCGCGCCGGGGACGGCCGCGAGCGGCATCGACGCGAAATGCACCGTCGCGAGCGAGACGGCGAGCCCCGAGTTCTGCATCCCGACCTCGATCGCGAGCGTGCGGCGGCGGGCCCCGTCCATCCGGAAGAGCCGGCCGGCGCACCAGCCCAGGCCCATCCCCAGGGCGTTGTGCAGCACGACCGCCAGCGCGACGAGCGCGGCCGAGTCGCGGATCCGGGCGGCGCTGGCGGCGACGACGGCCGCGACGATCACCGCGACCACGACGCTGGAGAACGCCGGCATCGCGCCGCGGATTCGCGCGGCGAAGCGCGGAAGAAGCTCGTTGATCGCCACGCCGACGACGACCGGCGCGATGACGATCTTCACGATCGAGAGGAACATCGCGGCGGCGTCCACCTCGATCGTCGCGCCGGCGAGGGCCAGCACGATCGCGGGCGTCGCGAGCGGCGCGAGCAGCGTCGAGCAGGCGGTCATCGTGACGGAGAGCGCCACGTCGCCCTTCGCGAGGTAGGCGATCACGTTCGAGGCCGTCCCGCCGGGACAGGCGCCGACGAGCACCACGCCGAGCGCGATCTCGTCCGGCAGGCCGAGCGCCCGCGCGATCGCCCAGGCCGCGAGCGGCATGCAGAGGAACTGCGCCGCCACGCCGATCGCGACGTCGCGCGGGCGGCGCAGCACGAGCGCGAAGTCGCGCCCCCGCAGCGAGAGCCCCATCCCGAACATCACGACGCCGAGAAGCCACGGCACGCACTTCGTGGGGAGAGCGGCCTTCACCGCCTCCGGCCACGCCATCGCCGTCGCGCCGGCGACCAGCACCAGCGCGGCCATGCCGCCCGCCACCGCGTCCAGCGCCCGGACCCAGAAAGACCGTCGTTCGTTTTCCATGGGCCGGGAATCTACCACCTTTTCCCCCTCCTTTCCACCCTTATCCGGCGCGACGTCGCGCAATGGGGGCCTTTCCCTCCGGATCGGTTTCTGGTAGAGTATCCGTCTCTCGGGCGGCGCCGCGGCGCACGGGTTCCGCGCCGCCTCGCACCGGGACTTTACGAGATCCGACCATGAACGGCTTCCTCCGCCTCGCCTCCTGCGTCCCCGAGCTCCGCGTCGGGGACCCCGCCTTCAACGCCGCCCGCATCCTCGAGCTCTACCGCAAGGCCGAGGCGGAGGGCGCCGCGATCGCCGTCTTCCCGGAGCTCTCCGTGACCGGCTACTCGTGCGGCGACCTCTTCGCGAGCCGCACGCTGCTCGCCGCCGCGGAGCGGGAGCTGCTCGCCCTCGCCCGCGCCACGGAGGGCCGCCGCGCGCTGCTCGTCGTCGGCGTCCCGGTGCCCGTCGGCGCCCGCCTCTTCAACGCGGCGGCCGTCCTCGGCGGCGGCCGCGTGCTCGGCCTCCCGTTCAAGGAGAACCTCCCGAACTACCGCGAGTTCCAGGAGAAGCGCTGGTTCCGCCCCGCGCACGAGCTCGCGGAGGGCTCGGTCCGGCTCGGCGGCGCGGACGTCCCCGCCGGCGCGGGGCTCGTCTTCGCGTGCGGCGAGGGCGCCGGCGCGGCGCGCTTCGGCGTCGAGATCTGCGAGGACCTCTGGGCGCCCGTGCAGCCCTCGCAGGCGCTCGCGCTCGGCGGCGCGCAGATCGTCCTCAACCTCTCGGCCGGCAACGAGCTCGTCTCGAAGGCCGACTACCGCCGCTCGCTCGTCGCGGGCCAGAGCGCGCGCCTCGGCTGCGCCTACCTGCTCGCCGGCGCGGGCGTGCACGAGTCCACGTCCGAGATGGTCTTCCCCGGCCACGCGATCGTCGCGTTCAACGGCCGCGTCGTCGCCGAGAACGAACGCTTCGCCCGCAAGGGAGTGGCCACGCTCGCCGACGTGAACCCCGCCTGGTGCGACGCCGCGCGCCGCGCCTGGTCCGGCTTCGCGGACGCCCCCGTCCCGGCCGGGCTCCGCACCGTCGCGCTGCCCGCGCTCCCGGAGTCGCCCGACCTCGCGCGGCTGCGCATCGACCCGCGCCCGTTCGTCCCGGCCGACCCCGCCGCGCGCGAGGCGCGCTGCCGCGAGATCCTCTCGATCCAGAGCGCCGGCCTCGCCGGGCGCGTGGAGCGCACCGGCGCGAAGCGGCTCGTCCTCGGCGTCTCCGGCGGGCTCGACTCGACGCTCGCCCTGCTCGTCTGCGCGCGCACGACCGACCTGCTCGGCCTCCCGCGCGCCGCGACGCTCGCCGTCACGATGCCCGGATTCGGCACGACCGCGCGCACGCGCGGCAACGCCGAGAAGCTCGCGAAGCTGCTCGGCGCGGAGCTGCGCGCCGTCCCGATCGGCCCCGCCGTGAAGCGCCACTTCGCCGACATCGGCCACGACCCGGAGGTGCGCGACGTCACCTACGAGAACGCCCAGGCGCGCGAGCGAACGCAGGTGCTGATGGATCTGGCGAACCAGGAGGGCGGCCTCGTCGTCGGCACCGGAGACCTCTCCGAGATCGCGCTCGGGTGGTCGACCTACAACGGCGACCAGATGTCGATGTACAACGTCAACTGCGGCGTCCCGAAGACGCTCGTGCGCTGGGTCGTCGAGAGCGAGGCGGACGCCGCCCCCGCGCGCGTCGCCGCCGTCCTGCGCGACGTGTGCGCGACGCCCGTCTCGCCCGAGCTCGTCCCGGGCGGCGCGGAGACGCAGAGGACCGAGGGACTCCTCGGCCGCTACGAGCTGCACGACTTCCTCCTCTACCACTTCCTCAAGTGGGGCGAGACGCCGGAGAACCTCCGCGCGCTCGCGCGCCGCGCCTTCGGGAAGGAGGCGACGGCGAAGGAGATCGACGCCGCGCTCGCGGTCTTCCTGCGGCGCTTCGCGACGCAGCAGTTCAAGCGCGACGCCTCGCCGGCCGGCCCGAAGGTCGGCACGATCGGCCTCTCGCCGCGCGGCGACTGGCGCGCGCCGTCGGACCTCTCCCCCGCCCTCTTCGCGCGGAGCTAGAGCGGTTTCAACTTTTCTCTGGCCGCCGGAACGGAGGCCTCTGCCATTGTTTCGGTAGCGGCCTCCGTCCCGCGGCCACACATGATGTGGGGCGCTACCGCATCAGGTCCTTCGCGTCGATCATGATCTCGTTGCCGATGCGGTTGATGATCTCGCCGCCGACGTTGGAGGACGAGGCCTCGAAGTCGATGGCGAGATCGTCCAGGACCGACATGAGCGCGGCGCGCTTCTCCTCGTCCTCCGGCATCATCTTCTCGAGGATGAACGCGACGTTGTCCGTCAGGGTCTTGATGCCGCCGCCGCTGAGAACGGCGTTGGCGACCAGCAGCTCGCCCTGGCCGCCAAGCCCGAGGTCTTCCAGCTTGTCCTTGGCGCTCCGGATGGCCTTCTTCTGCGCCTCGGTGAGGTTCTCCTTGCGGATGCCGGGCGCCTCCTTGGGCGTGAACCAGGATTTGAAGAGCGAGGCGCCGTGCTGGATCGACTCGAGGATGTCGCCGGGCCGGTAGCCGCGCGTCTTCATGCCGTCGCTCTTCGCGTCGGCCTTCCTGAAGGGGTGCAGGTGCGCGGTGGAGGCGAAGATGCCGAACGTCTCGCACTTGAGGAAGAGGCGGCGCTTGGGCCCGCTGCCGCCCGCGTCCTTGATGTGGTCGGTGTCGGGGATGGTGAAGTAGTGGAAGGTGCGCATGCCGTTGAGCAGGCCGCCCGCGCCGGTGGGCACGTCGTAGCCGCGCGGCATGTTGAGGTGGCCGTCGACGTTCACGGCCTGGTAGGGCTTCGCGTGGGTGGAGGTGCGCAGATACACGTCTTCGGCGCGGTCGAGCCAGCGGGCGATGTTGCCGTCCGGGTCCTCGATGCTGAAGGAGCCGCGGTACATGTACTCGCCCTTGCGGAGGGCGGCGGCGTGGACCGCGTAGGTGAGCGCGACGATGTTTTCGCGCGTCGGTTCGAAGAGGTGCGCCTTGCCGCTCATGAGCGCGCCGAGGACCTCGTTGCCGCGCTTGATCTGGGACTCGAGCAGGAAGCGAAGCTCGCCGAGGTTGCGCGGGCGGTGGACGGACGAGCGCGTGGTGACGAGGTCGGCGAAGTGGGTCTTGGGGAGCCGGACGACCATCGTCCGGCCGCCGTATTCGACCGGCACGTCGAGGACGTCGGGCAGCGTCGCGGGGTCCAGGAGCGGGCGCGGGTCGGGCTTCGGCGCCCGGTAGGGGACGGGCCGGTAGAGCTTCGCGCCCTCGAGGCCGTCGCCGCCCTCCTTGCGCGCCACGTATTCGTCCGGATGCGTGAGCTTCTGGACGTTCTCCTCCGAAAAGGCCGCGAAGAACGCCTCGGCGCGGTCCTTGGGGACCAGGATGCGCGTGAAGCCGAGCTCGTCGGTCTCGAAGCGCGCGCCGGCGCTCTTCGCGATGCCTTCCAGGAGCTGCCGCGTCTCCCAGGACATCTTCGTCTCGCAGTAGTAGGCGATGTCGTCGCCCCGGAGGGCGGCCTTCCACGGGACGCGCGTCTCGGGGACGACCTCGAGGTGCTCGAGCGCGACCTTGCCCTTCTTGCTGACCCACGTGGTCGGCGAGGTGAGCTTCTCGAGGTTGGCGACGGTCTCGATCGCGCCCTGCTGGATCGCGGGGCCGTCCTCCGCGAGGTCGTCGTAGAGCTCGAGGCTGTTCGCGGTGACGTCGAGGATCTTCTTCAGCGACTCGTTGAACTCGGCCTCCTTCGCGTCGATGTCGGCGCAGATCTTGGTGCGAAGCGCCTTCTCGGCGTCGGAGATGCCGGCCTCGTCCGGGTTGAAGTGGGCCCGGTATTCGTTGAAGACCTTCCGGAACTCGCCGTGCTCCGCCTTTTCGCGGAGGGCGAGGACGCCCTCCATCTTGGAGAAGAACGTGTCGTCGTCGAAGACGGAGAAGTTGTTGAAGCGCGGCTTCGTGCTCTTGCCGTAGGTGTCCTGGAAGGAGAGGTCGTCGGAGACCTTGAGGTACTTGCCGTTGCCCTCCAGCGAGTGGCCGGGGTCGATGGCGAAGAAGCGCC
>CAMVRE010000096.1 GCA_947169825.1 uncultured Verrucomicrobiota bacterium
CCGGCTCGCGCCCCGCGGCGCGCAGCACGGCGAGGCGCCCGAGCAGGCACGCCGCCGCGGCGAGGACCAGCGCCGCGATCGCGATTGCGGCGTACCAGCCGTGGGCCGCCGCGGCGCTCCCGCCGAAGAGCAGGCAGCCGCCGACCGGGCACTCCGGGTCGGCCGCCGGGAACTTCGGGAAGCCCGGCTGCGTGAAGAACGAGCCGAGCTTCATCATCCCCGCGACGAGCCCCATCGGAATCCCGACGAGCACGAAGTCCCGGAAGAGCCGGATGTCCTGCAGCAGGATCACGAAGACGAGCGGCGCCAGCGCGAGCAGGAGGACCTGGTAGTTCGTGAGGCCGAGGCCGAAGACGAACGCCGTGAGGAAGAGCAGGCCGTCCGACGGGCGCCGCATCCAGCGATAGACCAGCAGCAGCACGAGCGACATGAAGAACTGGCCGAACGAGTAGACCTCGACGATCGTGCTCTGCGACCACATCACCGGCGCGAAGGCGAAGACGAGCGCCGACGAGACGCCCGCGAGGAAGCAGATCGCGCCGTCGCGGGCGTCGTCCGCGAGGTCCGCGTCGAGCCCCTCCGCCGCGGCGGTCGGCACCGGGACGCGCGGGTCGGGGTTCACGAGCCGGCGGCCGCCGAGCAGGTCCGCCGCGGTGCGGGAGACGAGCATCGCCGTAATGCCGCAGGCCAGGGCGCCCCAGAAGGCGGACATCACCGCGATCGCCCAGGCGGGGTTGGGCTGGCCGCGGAAGGCGACCCACGAGAGCAGGCGCGAGAAGACCCACGCGCACATCGTCCAGGAGGGGTAGCCGGGCGGGTGGGGGACGCCGGCGTAGTCGCCGGCCGTGGCGAGCTCGCCGCAGTCCTCGAGCGAGACCGTGGGGGCGCAGGTGAGGAAGTAGACGAGGAAGGAGATCGCCGCGCCGGCCCAGAAGGCGGCGCGGTCGAACTTCGAGAAGAAGGGTCGGTTGCGGGACATGGGGACTCCTCGCGGGAAAAGACGAACATCCCCGGCTCCGCCGGGGCGCGCATTCGCCGCGGAGTCTACCACACACCGCCGCGCGCACGCAACCGCCTCGCGCGGGCGCGCGAAGGCGTGAGCGGAGCGGTGACAGCGGCGCGCGGTTCTGCTAGAATCGCGCGACATGAAGCTTCTTCTGCAACGCGTTTCCGAGGCCTCCGTGACGATCGGGGGCGAGAGGGTCGGGGAGATCGGCCCCGGCTACCTGGCGCTCGTGGGGTGCCGCGAGGGCGACACGCCCGAGGACGCGGACCGCCTCGCCGTCCGCGCCGCGAACCTGCGCGTCTTCGAGGACGCGGAGGGCCGCATGAACCGCTCCGTGCTCGACGTCGGCGGGTCGATCCTCGCCGTCTCGCAGTTCACGCTCTACGCCGACACCCGCAAGGGCAACCGCCCGAGCTTCGTCCTCGCGGGCGATCCCGCGCTCGCGGAGGCGCTCTACGAGCGCGCCGTCGCCGACCTGCGGACGCTGCTCGGCGCGGGGCGCGTCGCCACCGGGCGCTTCGGCGCGGACATGAAGGTCGCGCTCGTGAACGACGGACCCTGCACGATCGAGCTCGTGAGCGAGGTCGCCTCGGCGCCGACGAACTCGCCGCGCCCGCGCCTGCCGCTGCCCGCGCTGGAGCTTCTGGAGGTCGGCGAGGACGCAGCGCTTCAGGCGCGCGCGAGGGCGATCGCCGAGAAGGCGTGGCCGCCGACCTACCGCGGCATCATCCCCGACGCGCAGATCCCCTACATGATCGGCCGGATGTATTCGCCCGCGGCGATCCGCGAGGCCGCCGAGGCCGGGACGCCGTACTACCTCGTGCGCGCCGACGGCGCCGACGCGGGCGTCTGCTCGGTCGACCTGCGGCCCGCGGCCGACGGCTCCGCGGAGCTGCACAAGCTCTACACGCTCCCGGCCTACTGGGGGCGCGGCGTCGGCGGGTGGCTCCTCGCGGAGCTCTGCCGCCGCGCGAAGGAGGCGGGCGCGACGAGCGTCTGGCTCCGCGTCAACAAGAACAACGCCCGCGCGCAGAAGGCCTACAGGGCCGCCGGCTTCTCGAACGTCCGCTCGGTCTGCACCGACATCGGCGAGGGATTCGTCATGGACGACTTCGTCTTCGCGCGGCGCGTGTAGCGCGGGGGGCTTCGGACGGCCGCTACGCCGGCAGGGCGAGCAGCAGGACGGCCCCGAGGGAGAGGGCCGAGTAGACGGTCGTGAGGGCGACGGCGGAGCCGGCGAGGCGCGCGTCGCCGCCCATCGCCTCGGCCATCACGTAGGATGCGACCGCGCTCGGGCACGCCAGGTAGCACAGCACGATGAAGCGGTGCAGCGGCGGCAGGCCGAGCGCGAGGCAGACGACGAGTCCGAGCAGCGGGCAGACGACGAGCTTCAGGAGGGCGGCCTTGTGCGCGTCGGCGATCGAGGCGCGGAGGCGGGCGGGCGTGAGCGTCGCGCCGAGCGCGATGAGCGAGCCCGGCGTCGCCATCGTCCCGAAGAGGCGGATCGTCTTGAGGAGGGGGTTGCCGGAGTCGGCCCAGGCCTCGGGCGAGACGCCGAGCCGCCGCCGCAGCGCGAGCAGCGCGAGGCCGGAGAGGCACGCGAGGATGAGCGGGTTGCGGAGGATGCCGATGCAGACGCGGCCCAGGCGGCGCAGCGGCGGAGCGGTCTCGTCGGGGCGCGTGAGCACGACGACCGCCATCCCGTTGTAGAGCAGCAGGCACGGCGCGAGCGTGAGCATCGCGAGGGCCATGCCCTCGGCGGCGAAGCCCTTCCCCGTGAACGCGAGCGCCATCACGGGGAGGCCGACGTAGGCGTTGTTGCTGCGGAAGACGCTCTGGCAGAAGGAGGGGCGCGAGGCGCGCGAGACGCCCATCGGGACGGCGAGGACCCACGCGACGACGGCGATGCCGACCGTGCCGAGCGCGAGAGCGAGCGACGCGCGGCCGGATCCGGCGGTCGGGTCGGAGCGCGAGATCGAGTCGACGAGGAGGCACGGCAGCGCGCCGTAGAAGACGAGCTTGTTGAGCCCCGCCGCGAACGTCTCGGAGAGAAAGCCGAAGTGCCGCAGCGCCGCGCCGAGCGCGAGCAGCGCGAAGACCGGGAAGAGAATGCCGAGGACGGAGAGGAGCATGGCGGTTGCGGGAACGGCGGGAGTATACCGCAACGCCGGTGCGCGGACAAGGTCGCGCGTCGCGGCCGCGATGTTTTGACACGCCGGGGGCGGACCGCTAGAATGGCCGCCGATCGCCTCCCCGCGCCCTTTCGCGCGCAAGGTGCGCGGACCAGCAGCCCCCATGACCCGCTTCGACACCCTTTCCCTCCGCGCCGTCGGCGAGACGCTCGAAGTCGACTGGACCCCGGTCGAGCGCCTGCCGCCGCCCGCGGTGCGCGTGCTCGACCACCGCCCCGCCGCGCCGCGCCTCACGGTGCAGCTGCGCGCGGCGCCGGAGCCCGCGGACGAGGAGCTGCGCGAGGCGTTCGTCGCGTTCCTCCGGCGCGAGGCCGCGCGGCGCATCCCGCCCGTCCTCGCCGCGCTCGCGGACGAGGCCGGCATCCCGCGCCCGCCGCACGTCCGGATCGGACTCACGCGCTCGCGTTGGGCGTCGCGGTCGTCGTCCGGCACGGTCGCGTGCAGCGTCCACCTGCTTTTCGTCCCGGAGGCGCTCTTCCGCCACGTCCTGCTGCACGAGCTCGTGCACGTCGAGCACATGGACCACTCGCCCGCCTTCCACGCGCGCCTCCGCCAGCTCGACCCGCTCTCCGAATCCCACTCGCGCGCGCTCCGCTCCGCGGACCGCGACTACCTCCCGCCCTGGCTCCGCTTCTCCGCCCCATGACCGAGCACGACGCCTACCTCGCCCTCAACCTGGTGCCCTCGATGGGCGCCGCGACGGCCCGCGCCGGCATCGCGCGCTTCGGGTCGGCGGCCGCGTTCTTCGAGTCGGGCGGCCGCGGCCTGGCGGACCTCGACGTCGACGGCCGCCGCCTCGGCCGCGCCCGCGCGGCGGCGTTCGAGGAGTCGTTCGGGGCGGTCGACTGGCGCGCCGAGGCGGAGCGCGCCGCGCGCTCGAGCCTGCAGGTCGTGACGCCGGCCGACGAGGCCTACCCGCCGCTCCTGCGCGCCATCCACGCGCCGCCGCTCGCGCTCTACGTGGCGGGGTCCGCCGCCGCGCTCTCCGCGCCGCGCTGCGTCGCCGTCGTCGGCACGCGCTCGCCGACGCCCTACGGGCGCGACGTCGCGAAGGACTTCTCCTACCGCCTCGCGCTCGCCGGCGCGACGATCGTCTCCGGCCTCGCCCGCGGCGTCGACACGCTCGCCGCCGAGGGTGCGCTGCTCGCCGGGCGCCCGACCGTCGCCGTCGTCGGCTCCGCGCTCGACCGCCTCTACCCGCCCGAGAACCGCGAGCTCGCGCGCCGCATCGTCGCCGGCGGCGGCGCGGTCGTCTCCGAGTATCCGTTCGGGCGCGCGGCCGACCGCCAGACCTTCCCGATGCGCAACCGCATCATCTCCGGGCTCTGCCGCGGGACGCTCTGCGTCGAGGCGGGGCTCACCTCCGGCACGCTCATCACCGCCGAGCACGCGATGGAGCAGGGCCGCTCCGTGATGGCCGTCCCCGGCCGCGTCACCGACCCCTCCGCGCTCGGCTGCCTCAAGCTCCTGCGCGACGGCGCCCGCCTCGTCCAGTCGCCCGAGGACGTCCTCGACGAGCTCGACTCCCTTCCCGGCCTCGCGCCCGCTCCCGCGCCGCGATCCTCGTCTCCGCCGCCGCGAGGGGGGCCGGGGGATTCTTCCCCCGTCCGTCCGCCTCCCGCCGACCCGGAGGAGCGCAGGATCCTCGACGCCCTCGCGCGCTGCGGCGAGCTGCAGCCCGACGCGGTCGTGAGCGAGACCGGCCTGCCCGCCTACCGCGTCGGCCCGCTCCTCATCGCGCTCGAGATGAAGAGCCTCGTCCGCCGCTCGCCCGACGGCTCCTGCTCCCTGCGCCGCGTCTAGGCGTTTCCGGTTTTTGCGATTGCCCGGTGGCGCGGCGTTGTGGTATGATGGCGCGCGAAGTCACGCTTCCCCCTTTTCCGCACCATGCACCGCACCTCCCTCCCCGTCCTCGCCGCGCTCGCGCTGTGCGTCGCGCTCGCGCCGGCGTCCGCGCCCGCGCAGGGCGCGGACATCACGGTCACCGGCACGGCGCAGTCCGCCGGCAAGCGCACCGTCTCCTTCGCCGCGCTCGCCGCGGACGCCACGCCCGCCGCGCGCGAATTCCTCGCCACGCTCCGCAACGACCTGGCGATCTCCGGCTGGTTCGTCCCGACCGACCGCCCCGAGGCGTCCGTCATCCTCTCCGGCGCGGTCCGCGGCTCGTCCTACGGCGTGGACGCCGCCGTCTCCGCGCTCTGGAACCTTCGCGCCAGCTCGCGCCAGTGGCAGCGCGCCGTCCCCGCCGCGTCGCTGCGCGACGAGGCGCACGCGATGGCGGACGAGATCGTCCGCGCCGTCGCCGGCAAGGCGCCGATGGCCTCCTCCAAGATCCTCTGCATCGGCCGCCGCGGCGGCGAGACGGACGTCTACGAGTGCGACGCGGACGGCGCGCGCCTGCGCCGCATCACGAGCGAGGGCCGGCTCTGCCTCTCGCCGAACTGGACGCCCGGCGCCAACGCGTTCCTCTACACGTCCTACAACACCGGCCGCCCGATCGCCTACCGCGTCGACCTCGCGACGAACCGCCGCTCGCCCGTCTCCGCCTTCCCCGGCATGAACCACGGCGCCGCGCTCTCGCCCGACGGGTCGCGCGCCGCGATCGTCCTCTCGCGCTCCGGCACGGTGGACCTCTACCTCGTCGACCCCGCCACGCGCCGCCTCGCCGACCGCCTCACGCGCAGCAAGTCCAACGAGGCCTCGCCCTCGTGGTCGCCGGACGGCCGCTCGCTCGTCTACACGAGCGACGAGGGCGGCGTCCCGCGCTGCTACGTGATGGACCTCGCCTCCCGCTCGCCGCGCCGCCTCGTCTGGTCCTCCGCGATCCGCGAGAGCGTCGCGCCCGAGTGGGGCTCGGACGGCCGCATCGTCTTCTGCGGCCGCGCCGGCGGCCGCTACGGCATCTACGTCGCCGACCCGTCCGGCAACACGCGCACCGCCGTCCTCAAGCCGATTTCGCCCGCCGACGGCGCGGACTACGAGGATCCCTCCTGGGCGCCGGACGGCCGCCACATCGTCTGCACGCGCACCGCCGGCTGGCGCCGCTCGCTCGTCGTGCTCGACACCGAGGGCGACCCCGCGCGCAAGCTCTTCGACGTCCCCGGCGACTGGTATCTCCCGTCCTGGTCCGCCAACGGCGTCGCGAAGCCGTAGCCCCCCGATTTCGAAAGAAAGAAACACACACCTCCAACCCCAACCCCACCGAATGAAACCCTCCGCCCTGATCCGCACCACCTTCCTCCTCGCCGCGGTCGCCCTGCTCTCCGCCGGCTGCCGCACCAAGCCCGGCTCCGGCGACGCCGCGTTCGACGACACCATCAATCCCCAGGACCAGCAGTTCGGCTGGGACGGGGACAAACCGCTCGGCGGGGGCGACTTCCATGACCCCGCCCTCTACGAGCCCGTCGCGGCGCCCGCCGGCGTCTACCCGGTCTACTTCCGCTACAACGAGTCGGCGATCCCCGCGGGCGAGCTCTCGAAGGTCGACGCCGTCGCCGCCGCGCTGCAGCAGGCGCCCCAGCTCGTCGTCCTCGTCGAGGGCAACTGCGACGAGCGCGGCACGAACGAATACAACCTGTCGCTCGGCGAGTTCCGTGCGCAGGCCGTCCGCGAGCGCCTGCTCGCCGCGGGGATCGGCGCGAACCGCGTCCAGACCGTGAGCTACGGCGAGGAGAAGCCCGCCGCCTACGGCCACGACGAGGCCTCCTGGGCGCAGAACCGCCGCGCCGAGTTCGGCTTCTACAAGGCACGCGCCAACTAGTCTGCGCCCGCCCTCCCGCCGCGCGCGGCGCGCCCCGCCGGGGACGCGCGGCGCGCGCCGCCCTTCCGCCCACCCGACATCCCTCCCGTCCGCCATGCCCTCCGAAGCCGTCCTCTCCGAGCTGCTCGCCAAGTTCGCCGCGACCTACGGCCGCGACCCCGCCGTCGTCGCCTACGCCCCCGGCCGCATCGAGGTGCTCGGCAACCACACCGACTACAACGAGGGCTACGTCCTCTCCGCCGCGATCGACTACGGCACCTTCTTCGCCGCCGCCCCGCGCGACGACGCGACCGCGCGCCTCACCGCCGGCGACGTCATGGAGACGGTCGAGTTCCCCGCCGCCGCGCCCGAGCGCTCCGAGTCCGCGTCGTGGAGCAACTACGTGAAGGGCTGCGTCGCGCTCCTCGGCGACCGCCTCGGCCCGCCCGACCGCGGCTTCGACGCGATGTTCCTCGGCAACGTCCCGCTCGGCTCCGGCCTCTCCTCCTCCGCCGCGCTCGAGTGCTCCGCGATCCTCGCCCTCGCGCGCCTCCGCGGCGCCTCGCTCCCGAAGCTCGACGTCGCGAAGATGGGCCAGAAGGCCGAGAACGAGTGGGCCGGCGTGAAGTGCGGCCTCCTCGACCAGGCCTCGTCCGTCTTCGGCGAGAAGGACGCGCTCGTCATGTCCGACTTCCGCACCTGCGAGTTCAAGCCCGTCTCCTTCCCGCCGGACGTCTGCTTCCTCATGTGCAACACGCACGCGAAGCACGCGCTCGTCGACGGCGCCTACAACGAGCGCCGCGAGCGCTGCGAGCGCGCCGCGCGCTTCTTCGCCGCCGCGCTCCCGCACCCCGTCTCCGCGCTGCGCGACGTCTCGTGGGACGAGTGGACCGAGCACCACGGCGACATGGACGAGCTCGACGCGAAGCGCTCCGCGCACCCGATCGGCGAGGACGAGCGCGTGCTCGCCGGCGTCGAGCTGCTGCGCGAGGGGGACGCCGCCGCGTTCGGCCGCCTCATGTTCGAGTCCCACGAGTCGTCGAGGACCTACTTTGAGAACTCCTGCCCGGAGCTCGACGCCGTCGTCGACGCCGCGCGCGGCGTCCCCGGCGTCCTCGGCGCGCGCCTCTCCGGCGGCGGCTTCGGCGGCTCCGCCGTCGTCCTCGTCGAGCGCCGCGCGGCCGAGACGGCCGCCGCCGCGCTCGCCTCCGCCTACGCGAGGCGCTTCGGCTCGCCGTGCGACGTGCGCGCCGTCTCCTGCTCCGAGGGCGCCCGCGTCGTCCGCGGATGAACCCCGCGCTCGCCGCCAGCCTCCCGCGCCGCGCCGCGATGGTGCGCGCGCTGCGCGCCGCGCTCGACGAGGGCGGCTTCGTCGAGGTCGAGACGCCCGTCCGCATCCCCGCGCCCGCCAACGAGCCCCACATCCGCCCGCCCGCGAGCGGCCGCGCCTTCCTGCGCGCCTCGCCCGAGCTGCAGATGAAGCGCCTCCTCGCCGCGGGGCTGGGGCGCCTCTACCAGATCGGCCCCTGCTTCCGCGAGGGCGAGCGCGGCGACCGCCACGCGCCCGAGTTCACGATGCTCGAGTGGTATCGCGCCCCCGGCGGCTGGGAGGACGTCCTGCGCGACGGCGAGCGCCTCGTCCTCGCCGCCGCCGCCGCGCTGCACGGCGCGGGCGCGGCGCGCGTCCCGTTCCGCGGCGGCTCGCTCGACCTCGCCGCGCCGTGGGAGCGCGTCCCCGTCCGCGAGGCCTACCGCCGCTGGGCCGGGTGGGACCCGGTCGAGGCGTGGGACGCCGAGCGCTTCGACCTCGACATGGCGCTCAAGGTCGAGCCCGCCCTCCCGCGCGACCGCGCCGTCGTCCTCTTCGGGTATCCCGCGCAGGCCGCCTCGCTCGCGCGCCTCTCGCCGGACGACCCCCGCGTCGCCGAGCGCTGGGAGCTCTACCTCGGCGGGATGGAGATCGCCAACGCCTTCGGCGAGCTCGCGGACCCGGCCGAGCAGCGCCGCCGCTTCGAGGCCGCGCGCGA
>CAMVRE010000097.1 GCA_947169825.1 uncultured Verrucomicrobiota bacterium
CTCATCCGCAACGCCGACACGCGTTCCGCGGACTACGCCGCGCTCGCGCGCACGCCGCGTCCGGGCCACGCCGACCTCGCGGGCCGCATCCGCTACGGAGGCGCGAACGATCCGCGCGGCGGCGGCCACTTCTCGGCCCGCGTCACCGCGCCGCTCTGCTTCGCCGGCGCGCTCGCGATGCAGTGGCTCGCCGCGCGCGGCGCGACCGTCCGCGCGCGCATCGTCGAGATCGACGGCGTCGCGGACGAAACGCCCGCCGATCCGCTCGCCCTCTTCCCGGACGTTTCCGGCAAGCCCTTCCCGGCGCTTTCGGACGGTGCCGCCGCGGCGATGGTCGCCGCGATCGAGGCCGCGCGCGCGGACGGCGACAGCGTCGGGGGCGTCGTCGAGGTTCGCGCCGCGGGCCTGCCCGCCGGACTCGGCGCGCCGTTCTTCGACCGCGTCGAGACGCGCCTCGGCGCGATGCTGCTCTCGCTGCCCGCCGTGCGCGGGATCGAGTTCGGCGACGGCTTCGCGTGCGCGCGCCGCCGCGGCTCCGAGAACAACGACCGCCCGACGCCCTCGCCCGACGGCGACCCGCTGCACGCCGGCCGCGCCACCAACCGCGCCGGCGGCGCCGAAGGCGGCATCACGACGGGCCTGCCCGTGGTCGCGCGCCTCGCGTTCAAGCCGACGCCGTCGATCCCGCGCGAGCAGACGACCGTCGACCTCGCGACGAACGAGGCGGTGCCGATCCGCGTCCCGGGCCGCCACGACCCGTGCGTCGTGCCGCGCGCGGTCCCGCTCGTCGAGTCGGCCGCGGCCTTCGCGCTCCTCGACCTGCTGCTCTCCTCCTCCGCCGCGCGCTAGCGGCCGGACAGGCGGAAGGAGATGGTCAGGCGGACGGTGGCGGCGACGGCGTCGCGGCCGGACCGCGCCGGAACGAAGCGCGCCTTCCTCGCGGCGCGCAGGGCCGCGGCGTCGAGGTCGGGATAGCCGCTCGAGGAATGGACGGACGCCGCGGTCACGCGGCCCTGCTCGCTCACGACGATCTCCACGACGACATCGCCCTCCTCGCTGCGCTGGCGCGCTTCGCGCGGATAAAGCGGTCGGATCGCCTTGACGGCGCTCGGCGGAGCATCGATCCGCGCTTGCGCGGACTCGGGCTCCGGTTCCGGCTCCGGTTCGGGCTCCGGCGGTGGAGGAGGCGGATCGTCCGAGCGGTTCTCGGATGACTCCTCTGCCGCCGCCGGTGGCTCCGGCTCGGGTTTGGGCTCCGGCTCGGGCTCTGGCTCGGGTTCCGGCTCGGGCTCGGGCTCGGGTTCCGGTTCCGGCTCGGGCTCGGGCTCGGGCTCGGGCTCGGGTTCCGGCTCCGGCTCGGGCTCTGGCTCGGGTTCCGGTTCCGGCTCGGGGTCGGGCTCGGGTTCCGGCTCCGGCTCGGGTTCGGGCTCGGGTTCCGGCTCGGGTTTCGGCTCTGGCTCTGGCTCGCGCTCTGGCTCGGGCGGAGGCGGCGGCGGAGCGGGCGCGGCCTCGCTCTCCTTGTCGGAGAGGGTGAGCTCGACGGCAGAGAGGTCAAGGTGCGGAAGCTCGCGGAGGGGGACCCATTCCAGGTAGACCGCGAGAGTCGCCGCGAGGAGCGCATGGACGGCGAGGGAGACGAGAAGCGATTTGAGGAAGCGGGTCATGGCTCCGCCGCGCCGCTCACCTGGAAGCTTACGCGCGTGATGCCGCGGGCCTTGAGCTCCGCGAGGAGGGAGACGCCCGTTCCGAGCGAGGCGGAGCGGTCGCCGGAGACGATGATCGCGGGCCGCTCCTCCGCGCCGGCGGACGAGGCGCGGATCGCGGAGACGCGGTTGACCAGCTCGGCGCGGGAGAGCGTGACGCCGTCGAGCTGGAGCGTGTCGTCGGGGAGGATCGTGACGACGACGCGGTCGCCCTTCTCCTCGACGCCCTTCGCACCGGGAAGGTCGACCTTGACGCCGCGGTGCATCGTCATGTCGAAGATCGAGTAGATGAAGAAGACGAGGACGAGGAACATGACGTCCAGGAGGGGCGTCAGCTCCAGTCGCACGCCTTTCCGCCGGCGCGCCGCCATGTCAGTCCTCCGCGCGCTCGTCGAGCACGTTGTAGGGGAAGAGGAGGATCAGCGAGGCGACGAGCCCCGCCGCGGTCGTGACGAGCGCCTCGCCGATGCCGGCCGTGGCGGCCATCGGGCTCGCGGCGGCGTCCGCGCCGAGCGCGCGGAAGGTGCGCATGATGCCGGTCACGGTCCCGAGAATGCCGAGCATCGGCTCGGCGGTGATGATCGTCGAGACGACGACGAGCCCCCGGCGGTCGCGACGGCCGGCCCGGAACTCGAGGGCCTTCCAGACGAGGATCGCCAGTCCGAGCACCGAAAGGACGAGGATCGGCCACATGACCGGACCGCCGCTTCGAAGGATTTCAAGGAGCTTTTGCATGTTTTGTGTCCTGTGTTTTTTCTATAAACGGCCGCCATCGTTCCGCGGTTCGGCGGAGAGAGGGTCCGTCCCGCCCGGGCGCGTCGCCCTTGCCGGCCGCGACAAACCCCTTCGCGATTCGCCGGGGGGCGGCTGCCGCGCGCGGCTTGCCTTCCGCCGGTCCCTCCGCTAGAATTCGCGCTCATGGAGAGCCCCATCCCGCCGGACCGTCCGCCTCGCGTCGCGCTCGCGCCTCTGGCCGAGGTGACCGACGCCGCGTTCCGCGCCATCGCGTTCGACGCAGGCGCGGACTCCGCCACGACGGAGATGGTCTCCGCCGCGGGGCTCGTCCGCGGCTCGCGCAACACCGCGCCCCTCCTCGAGCGCATCCCCGAGGAGCGCGACCGCCCGCTCGCCGCGCAGCTCTACGGCCACGACCCCGCCGAGCTCGCCGAGGCCGCGCACATCGTCGCGGGGCTCGGCCGCTTCGCCGCGATCGACCTCAACGCCGGCTGTCCGATGCGCCGCATCGTCGCGAACGGCGACGGCGCCGCGCTGATGCGCGCCCCCGCCCTCCTCGGCCGCTGCGTCGCGGCGATGGTCCGCGCCGCCGCGCCGCTCCCTGTCACCGTGAAGACGCGCATCGGCTCCGACCCGGACCATCCCGCCGCCGCGGAGCTCGCGCGCGTCTGCGCCGACGCCGGCGCCTCCCTCCTCGCCGTCCACGGGCGCTACGCGAGCCAGATGCACGCCGGGGCCGTCGACGCCGGACGCATCGCGGAGGCGGTCGCCGCCGTCCGGATCCCCGTCCTCGCCAACGGCGGCGTCTTCTCCGCGTCCGACGCCCTCGCGCTCCTTCGCGCCACCGGCGCCGCCGGCGTGATGGTCGGCCGCGGCGCGCTCGGCGCGCCGTGGATCTTCGCGCGGATCAAGGCCGCGCTCTCCGGCGCGGAGGTCGATCCTCCGCCCTCCCCCGCGGAACGCGCCTCGCTCGCCGCGCGCCATCTCGCGCTCGCCCTCGCCTGGCACCGCCTCCTCCGCGAACGCCACCCGGACGCCGCCGGCCCCGACCCGGAGACCGCCGCGGTCCTCGACTTCCGCCGGCACATCTTCCACTACTTCCGCGGCCTCCGCGGCGCCGCGTCCCTCCGCCGCGCGATGGGAGAGGCGTCCGGCGTCGCCGAGCTCCTCGCCGCGATTTCCCGGACCTTTCCCTCCTGACGATCGTTCGTTCCATGAGAAGTCTCGCTCCACTCTCCGTCCTCTCCCTCCTGATGGCCGGGCTCTGCCCCGGCCAGGATCCCGCGTCCGGTCCGCTCTTCCCGCCGACCTCCGATCTCGACCCCGCGCTGCGGATGCCGCCCGGGCCGGTGGCGCTCGACATCGCGCCCGACGGCAACTTCCTCGTGGACGGCAGGCCTCGCTACCTGCTCGGCACGGTGATCTACCACCAGCTCCGGCGCGAAGATCTCGCCCCCGGTCCCGGCTACGCGCCGGAGAACGCCTGGATCTACGAGTCGGCCCCCGACCGCGACTACCTCCAGCGCCTCGGCTTCGACACCGTCGGCGGCGAAGTCTCCTACACGTGGATGCGGGCGCTCCGCCCCGACAAGGACTTCTGGCAGGGGCGGCGCGGGCACGACTGGTCCATCGCCTCCAACTACTGGTGCTGCGGTCTGCCGACGATCGTCGACTTCACCTGCGCCCGCTGGTCCCACGGCGCGATCCAGTACAAGGAGGGCCTCGAGCCCTCGCGCGCCGCGTTCCCCGAGGGCGGCGCCGGCCACTTCCTGCCCTACAGCCTCGTCGCGCCCGAGGGCCGCGCCCTCTACGCGCAGATGTGGCGCGCCGGCGCCGAGGAACTCAAGGCGAACGGCGCGACGCCCTACGCCTACGAGCTCTTCAACGAGCCGTCCGTGAACGATCGCTCGCCCGAAGCGCGCGCGGCGTTCGCGGAGCACCTTGCCGGCGTCTTCGACGGCGATCCCGCGCGGATGGACAAGCTCTGGGGCTCGCACTACGGCTCCTTCGAGGCGGCCGCCGCGTTCCGGAACCCCAACGAGTGCGCCGGGCTCGGCGTGGAGTGGCTCAAGTTCTGCGAGAACGTCTTCGCCTCCGGCATCCGCCTCGGGCGCGACACGATCCGCGAGGTCGTTCCGGACGCGCGCGTCTGCTTCCAGCCGCTCTCGATCGCCTTCGGCTACCTCAACATCCTCCAGGCCAACCGCGACTGCGACGTGGTGATGAGCGGAACCGGCGGCCAGGGGCTCTACGAGACGCTGCTGCTGCTCGCGGTCGCGCGCGACCCCGCCGTCCACGACCCCACGAACCGCTGCAAGCCGGTCATCGACGGCGAGACCTACCTCGGCCACACGCGCGAGAGCCACCGCGCCAAGATCGTCACGCAGTGGTCGCGCGGCTTCAACGCGAGCTACTACTTCAAGTGGGAGCGCCGCCTCTGGGACCCGGTCCTCCGGGAGGAGAACGGCGCCGCGCGCCTCGCCGAGAAGTTCCCGTGGCTCGGCCTCCACCCCGCCTGCACGCCGACCGAGGCGCTCGCGGGCCTGATGGACGCCAAGCGCGAGATCGTCGCGATGGAGGACCTCTTCGGCCCGCGCGAGCGCGGCCTGCCCGCGTCGAACCGCGTCGCGTTCCTCGTGTCGCTTCCCACCGAGCGCCTCGGCGCCGCCGCCGGCCACGCCTGCCACAACTTCTCCAAGGCCGACGCCCTCGCGATGGCGCAGGACGCCCACCTGCCGCTCGACGCGGTCTTCGAGGAGCAGCTCGGCTCCGTCCACGGGCGCGGAGGGACGAGACTCGACCCGAACCCGCTGCCCTACCGGTTCCTCGTCGCCGCCGGCATCGATGCGACGCTCCGAGCCGGCACCAAGCGCACGGTTCCGCTGCTCCGCGGCTGGGTGGAGGAGGGCGGCACGCTCGCGCTCCTGCAGGAGGCGATGGAGCTGGACGAATACGGGAACCCCGTCGGCGACCGCTTCCCCGGCATCGCGCTCGGCGAACCGTGCAAGGCCGACGCGCAGCGCTTCGCGTTCCGCGGCGCGGAGTACGAGGCCGTCCCCTACCGCGAGGTCACGTTCGCGACGAACGCCGGCTGGACCGTTGTCGCCGCACTGCCCGACGGCCACCCGGCCATCGCGCGCCGCGAGGTCGGCAAGGGCCGCGTCTGGTACGTCGGCGTGCGCTTCCCGAACGCGGGCGACGAAGGCCGCCTCCTCGCCGCGCTCGCGGCGGACTGCGGCATCGCGCCGACGTGCGAGACGCAGGACCCCGCCACGCGGAGCCCGGTGGACGGCATCGAGGTCCAGGCCGCGCGCGGAGAAAACGGCGACGTCGGCTTCGTCGTCTGCAACCGCACGCTCTCCGCCCGCGCCGTGCGCTTCCTCCCGCGCGGATCCTTCGCGCTTCCCGGCTCCCCCGCCGACGGGGCTGCCGAGCGAAGCGAGTCTGGGGGAGTCCTCCTCCTCGACCTCTCCCGCCGCGTCCTTCTCTCCCCCGATTCCGACGGCGCCTTCCTCCTCCTCCTCGACCCGGACGTTCCCGTCGTCCTTCGCAGCCACCCCGCCCCGGAGCCTATCCGATGAACCGCCGCCGGAAGCTCTTCCTCGGCGCCCTCGCCGCGCTCGCCGTCGTCGCGGCGGCGTCGTTCCTCCGCGCTCGCTCGGCCGACCTCGCCGCCTGGCCCGCGCCCGCGCCGGTCGTCTCGCACGAGCGCCCCGCGCACGAGGGTCCGCTGCTCGACGCCGCGGCGTGCCGAGCGCTCGCCGAGCGCCTCCCGGACCCCGCCACGGCGCCCGTGGACGCCTACCGCCGCTTCCAAACGGACGGCGCCGCCGCGCTCTCCGAAGCCGACAACGCCGCGATCGCGGCCCGCTACGGAAAGGAGGGGGGCGCCATGGACGCGTGGTCCCGCGCCCTCGCCCCCGACGGCTTCCGCAATGGATTCTCCGTCGCGACGCCCGCCGACGCCGCGGCCGCCGCGGACCTGCTCGGGCGCGGCGGCGAGATGACCGTCCTCGACGCCCTGGAGATCGCCTCGGGCTACGTCGCCGGCGAGCGCGTCCGCCGGTTCGCGGCGTCCGCCGAGGGAACCGTCCGCGTCTTCACGCGCGGCGCGGGGCTCGTTGGATTCGCCGCCGCCCTGCCGGCGGCGACGCTCCTCTCCCGCGAAGCGCTGATGTCATCCTGCGACCCCGGCCCCTTCGATCCGGAGTGCGCCGCGCTCGCCGTCGAGCGCCTCCGCGCCGCCGAGGACGCGATCGCGCCGCTCTCCGACGCGATCCGCGACGACTGGCGCGTCCACCGCGCCGCCGCGCGCGAGTTCTACGCGGCGATGGAGCCGGGCGCGACGAACGGACCGAGCGCCGCGACGAAGTGGTTCGTCCGCCGGCTCGGAGGCACGGAGGAGACGACGCTCGCCCACGTCGACGCGCTCTTCTCGCGCCTCGTCGCGAACGCCGCCCTCCCCTACTCGCCCTCCGGCCTCGCCGCGGGCCTGCCCGGCTGGTGCCTCGGCAAGGGCCGCCCGCCGTGGACGCGCGACCCCGCCGGCGCCGCCCTCGCCCGCAACTACCTGCGCCACGCCGGCGCCGCCGCGGCGATTCCGTCGAGCATCCGCCTCGAGCTTCGCGCCGCCCGCATCGCCCTCGCGCTCCGCCTGTGGCGCGACGCGCACGGCGGCGAATGGCCCGCCTCCCTCGATCCGCTCCTCGGAGTCGAATCCCCGCTCCTCCTCCCCGGAGACGTCGCCGATCCGTTCTCGCCTGGCGGCGCCCCGCTCCGCTACGAGCGCGAGCCCGACGGCTCCGGCTGGCGCCTCTGGAGCGTCGGCCTCGACCAGGTCGACGGTAACGGCGCCGTCGACGCCTTCCTCGCGGAGGGCGCCGACGTGAAGTCCTCCGACTTCGTCTTCTCCTCCCGCGAGCGCCAGCACCGCGCCGCCCCCGCGCCGTAGGGCGCTGGACGGACGCGCCGGGCGCGTGATAGAATCCGAGGCCATGCGAACGAAATCCGCCGCGGCCGGCCCCTGCATCGTCATCGACGCCGGCAACACCTCCGCGAGCGTCGGCCGCTGGGACGGCCGCCGCGTCACGCGGATTTCCGCCGTCCGCGGCGGCATCGCGCGGCCCGACGAGGCCGCCGCCGCGCTCGACCGCGCCGGCGCTCGCACCGCCAAGGCCGCCATCCTTGCGAGCGTCGTCCCCGCCGCGAACGCGGAGTGGGCGTGGATCTTGAGACGCCTCTACGGCCTCGAGCTGGAGGTCCTCACGCACGAGACGCCGCTCCCGATCGCGATCGACTACCCGCATCCGGAGCAGATCGGCGCGGACCGCCTCTGCGACGCCGTCGGTGCCGTCGCGCGCCACGGCGCGCCGGTCGCCGTCGCCGATTTCGGCACCGCCCTCACCTTCGACGTCGTCTCGCCCGCCGGCGCCTACGTGGGCGGCCTCATCGCGCCGGGCCTCCCGCTGATGACGGGCTACCTGCACGAGAAGACCGCCAAGCTCCCCGCCGTCGATCTGCGGGGCGATCTTCCCGTGTGGGGAGACTCGACCGAGAACGCGATGCGTCTCGGCGCGAAATACGGCCACCGCGGAATGGTCCGCGAAATTCTCGCCTTCATCCGCGAGCGGACCGGCCCCGACACCTTCTTCTGCGCCACCGGCGGCTACGCCGCCTGGGCGCTCGAAGGCATCGAGGGCTGCTCCATCGAGCCCGATCTCACGCTCTTCGGCCTCGGCTCGATCTGGAGCTTCTCCCATCCCCGCGCCTGATCCCGCCCCCCCCACCCCTCCGGCCTCCCTAAGCCGAGGCGCCCGCGCCCGCGGTCGAGGACCCCAAATACTACCGTGCAAATTCGATTTCACCGTGCGTGATTTTTCTTGCTTTTGCATTTCTTGTAGCATAGAATTCGCGCCAACTAGGGCCCAATCCCCTCCACCCTCACGATTTGCGCAGGCAATTCTCCGTCCAGTTTCAAAATTGATCACCATGTCCCGCCGTCCCCGCAGTCGCACCATTTCCGCCACCACCCTTCGTCGAAGAGACCGACAGGCCGAAGATGCTCGCCTCCGTTCCGCGATTCTTCGGCAGGAAGCCGTTCGCCAGTTCTACGAGCCATACCCGTTTCAAATCGGCTCGCCTGGCTACAACGAACTGTTCTGGGGCGGCATCTCGCTCTATTTGCTTGCCGCCGCTGTCCCTGTTGTCGCATTGTCACAGGCAGGAGCACTCGTCTCCTCGGGACTCCGGGGAATCCGCAGCCACTTCTACCGCGCCCGGGCAGGCGTCGACCGCGCCTTCGCCCGCGAATGCGCGCAGCGTCTCCGCGGTGCGCGCGACGCCGGCCGCATCGAATATCTCCGCGTCCTGCGCGCCCTCGCCGCGGAGCGCGTCCGTCGCGAGGACGCCCGCGAACGCGAGGCGCTCGCGCTCTCTGACCAGCCCGCAGCCGCGAAGCGCCGCGCCGCCG
>CAMVRE010000098.1 GCA_947169825.1 uncultured Verrucomicrobiota bacterium
ACCTGCACGGGCGCGCGCTCGACATCGCATGGCGCCGGCGCCTGCGCGGCGAGCGCGCGTTCGAGTCGCCGGCCGCGCTCGCGGCGCAGATCCGCGCGGACGCCGAGGAGGCGCTGCGGCCGTGATCGCCGTCCCCGACGTCCTGCGCGAGAAGCTCGCGAGGCTGCCGGAGAAGCCCGGCTGCTACCTCTTCCGCGACCGCAACGGCGAGATCGTCTACGTCGGCAAGGCGGTGGACCTGCGGAAGCGCGTGACGAGCTACTTCAGCGAGTCGCGCATGCGCCGCGAGAGCCCGAAGCGCCGCGGGATGGTGCGCTGCTTCGCGGATGTCGAGTGGATGGTCGTCCGCAACGAGGCGGAGGCGCTGCTCACCGAGGGGCGCCTCATCAAGGACTACCGCCCGCGCTTCAACACCGCGCTGCGCGACGACAAGCGCTACCTCGCGCTCCGCGCGGAGACGCACCTGCCGCTGCCGCGCCTCTCCGAGTGCCGCATCGTGCGCGACGACGGCGACGAGTACTTCGGCCCGTTCCCCTCGTCGACGGTCGTGCACACCGTGAAGGACTTCCTCGAGCGCCGCTGGGGCCTGCGCAAGTGCGACGCCGCCGCGCCCGACGCCGAGACGCACCGCCACTGCCACGACGACCGCATCGCGTGCTGCTCCGCACCGTGCGTCGGGTGCGTCTCCGCGGAGGACTACCGCGCGCGCTTCGAGGCGGCATGCGCGTTCCTCCGCAAGGGCGACCCGGCCGTCGCCGCCGACCTCGCCGGCGAGATGCGCGAGGCCGCGGAGGCGCAGGACTTCGAGAAGGCCGCGCGCCTGCGCGACACGATCGACGCCCTCCGCGAGATGGTGAGGCTCCGCGCCCGCGCCGTCCCGAACCCCGCCGCGCGGCGCGACGCCGTCCTCGCCGGCAACGCCGCGCTGGGCCGCGTCCTGCGCCTCCCCGGACCGCCGCACCTCATCGAGGGCTTCGACATCTCGCACATCGGCGGCGAGCTCGCCGTCGCGTCGATGGTCGCGAGCGTCGACGGCGCCACCGCGCCGAACCGCTACCGCCGCTTCCGGATCAGGACCGCCACGGGCGGCGACGACCCCGCGTCGATCGCGGAGGTGGTCGGCCGGCGCTACGTGCGCCTCCTCGCCGAGGGCCGGCCCCTGCCCGACCTCGTGATGCTCGACGGCGGCATCACGCAGCTGCGCGCCGCGCGCGAGAAGCTCGCGGAGCTCGGGCTCTCCTCTCTCCCGACCGTCGGCCTCGCCGAGCGCTACGAGATCCTCGTCGTCGACTGGCCCGACGGCACCGGCGAGATCGTCCTGCCGCGCGACGACCCCGCGCTGCAGGTCCTCATCCGGCTGCGCGACGAGGCGCACCGCTTCGCGATCACCTACAACCGGACGCTGCGCCTCAAGCGCATCCGCGAATCCGCGCTCGACGAGATCGAGGGCGTCGGACCGGAGCGCAAGAAGGCGCTGCTGCGCCGCTTCGGCTCCGTGCGGCGCCTCGCCGCGGCCGCGGCCGAGGACGTCGCCGCGGTCTCCGGCATCGGCCCGGAGCTCGCCGCGCGCATCCTCGAGACCGCGCGCCGCAACGTCGGCAACGCCCCGCCGGACAACCGCGTGTAGGCGTCAGGGCCGCTCGTCGAGGCGGTCGCCGCCGAAGAACCAGAGGTAGCGCCAGCGGCGCTCGCCGCCGCGGCCGGAGCGGCCGACGAGGCCCCAGAGGATGTCCCAGTGCCAGGCGTCATCCTCCTCCCTGGCGTCCCAGACCGGCCAGACGCGCGTGGCGGAGTAGTCCTCGCCGTAGCCGCGGCGCAGCGCGCCCCAGAGCGCCTCGTGGTCGACGCGCTCGGGCGCGCCGTCCGCGCCGTCGCGTTCGCCGCGCGTGTAGAGCGTGAACATCCCGAGCAGGTTGCGCTCGAGCGCGCCGGAGCGCTTGCGGAAGGAGAGGTCGGGGATCTTGACGAGGCGGTGCTCCGGGTCGTGGCGGCGCGAGTAGAGCGGCCACACGCGCAGGTAGTCCTCGTCGAGGCGCGGGGGGGCGTTGGTGTCGCCGGGGGCGTCGCGCGTCAGCGTCGAGCGGTGCAGGAACGGGAAGAGCGTCCACTCGCGCGCATGCGAGCCCTTCACGTCGATGCGGCGGTCGTTCCAGAACGGCCAGAGCACGGTGCGGTTCTCCGCCTTGCCGTCCTCGGTCCAGCGGTGCATCCAGAACGGGAAATACCAGCGAAGGTGAGACTCCTTCGAGTCGCGGACCATCACGATCGGCCACGGGGCGTTGATCTTGCGGTACTCGGGGAGCTTGCCGCGGCCGCGCGAGACGTTGAAGAACGGAGGCAGGAAGAGCCACGCGTCCTCGTCCTGGCGGTCGACGCGCCCGACGAGCGGCCAGAGCATCCAGTCGCGCCCGGGGTTGATCCCCTCGTGGCGGGCCTGCGTCCAGAACGGCCACAGGACGAAGCGCGCGTCGAGCCGGCCCTCGACCGTCGTGTGCCCCCAGAACGGGATGACGCGCCAGGCGCTGCGGCCGGGGCCGGTCTGGCGCTGGACGAAGGGCCACAGGACGCTCCACGTGTGGCAGTCGTTGCGGTCCCACGTCGTCCACAGCGGGAAGAGCGTGAACGAGATGCGGTCCCAGAACATCTCGCGGATCGTGCCGTGGACCGGGAAGAGCGCGGCGTAGTCCTCGCCCGCCTTCGACGTGCCCGAGAACCAGAGCGGGAAGATCCAGCTGCGGTCCTGCGGGCTGCCCTCGCCGGTGACGTCCTTGTCCATCCCGAAGAAGCAGAGGAAACGCCACGAGACCTGGTCGGCGCGGCGCTCGCGCGACCAGACGGGCCAGAGGATCTCCTCGTGCTCCACGCCGGCCTCGGCCGAGCGGATGTCCGTCCAGACGAACGGGCGCACCGAGCGGCGCACGGCGCCGTCCGGCGTCTCGACGCGCTCCCAGAACGGGCCGAGCTGCTCGTAGGAGGAGACCTCCTTCTGCCCGGGCGGCGGAGACCAGAGCAGGTGCGCGTCGCGGACGCGCCCGGTGGTCGGGCTCGCGCATCCGCCCGCGGCGAGGAGGAGCGGCGCGAGAAGGAGGAGGCGGCGTGTCGGGACGGGCATGGCGGTGCGGGGCGCGCTACGCGCCGATGTAGGCGCGGATGCAGGAGCCGATGCGCTCGAGCGTGCGGGCGCGCTCGGCGTCGTCCGGGTTGAGCAGCGTGATGCGGAAGCCGTTGAGGTCCGTGTGGAAGCCGGTGAGCGGCGTCACGCAGACGCCGTCCGAGCCCATCATGTAGTGGACGAAGCGCTTGTCCGGCGCGACGCCCTCGTTGCTCTTCTCGACGAACGCGCGCACGGCGGGGTCGGCGATCGGGAGCGACTGGCCGGGCTGCAGGACGCCGTCCTCGAACGTGACGGCGTAGTAGAACGCGCCGTGCACGGGGCGCGCGATGACGCCGGGAACGGTGCGGAAGTACTCGTAGACCTGGTTGGCGCGCGCCTCGAACATCTTCGCGCGGCGCGCCTTGAGGGCCGGCCAGCGCGGATCGCCGTAGATGCGCGGCAGCGCCATCTGGGGGAGCGTGGTGGAGCACACCTCCATCATCTTGCTCTTCACGAGGATGCCGCAATACTCGTTGAACGCGGGGGACGCCTTGCGGTTGAGCATCTCGATCCAGCCGCAGCGAGAGCCGGGCCACGGCACGTCCTTGCTGAGGCCGCGAAGCGCGAGGCCGGGCACGTCGTCGCCGAGCACCTGCGAGAGGTGGACCTTCTCGACGCCGTTGAAGACGATGTTGCAGTAGATCTCGTCGCAGATCACGAAGAGGCCGTACTTGCGCGCGATGGCGACGATGCCCTCGAGCGTCTTGCGCGGGTAGACCGCGCCAGTCGGGTTGTCGGGATTGACGAGCGCGATCGCGACGACCTGCGGGTTGTAGCGGACCTTGTTCTCGATCTCCTCCAGGTCGGGGAGCCAGCCCGCGGCGGGGTCCAGGCGGAACTGCAGGTGCGGGTAGTCGCCGCGCTTGCCCTCGTTGGAGGTGTGCGTGGGGTAGGAGGGCGACGGCATGAGCACGCGCGCGTCCTTCTTCATGAGGTCGTAGATCTTGTCGACGCCGTCCGCGATGCCGTTGAGGAAGAGGATGTCGTCCGGCCCGACCTTCGTGCCGCCCGGGCGCTCGTTCGCCTTGGCGGCGAGGAACTCGCGCGTGGCGAGGACGCCGCGGCTGGGGCAGTAGGCGAAGGACTTCTCGTCGTTCGCGACGAGGTCCGCGACGATCTCCTTGATCCAGGGCTCGACCTTCTCGCCGGCCGCGACGGGGTCGCCGATGTTCTCCCACGTGATCGGGCGGCCCATGCGCTGGAGCGCGTGGCCGAAGTCCACGATCTCGCGGATCTCGTAGTGGAGGTTGCGATATCCTTCGAGGACGATGGGTGGGTGCTGCATGGGGCGGGATTCTAGCCGTTCCCGCCCGCGCGCGCAACCCCCGCCCCGGCCGCTGGGCCGTTTGCGGCGGGGGACGGGTTCTGGTAGAATGGGACACGTCATGACACATCGCTTCCACACCGTCGCCGTCCTGATGGGCGGCGGATCCACCGAGCGCGAGATCTCCCTCCTTTCCGGCGAGGCCGTCCTCGCCGCGCTGCGCGAGGCCGGCTACGACGCGCGCCCCGTCGTCGTCGACCGCGAGAACCGCTTCTCCCTCCCCGCGGGGACCGAGGCCGCGTTCCTCGCCCTGCACGGGGCCTGGGGCGAGGACGGCGGCGCCCAGGCCGCGCTCGAGGCGCTCGGCGTGCCCTACACCGGGAGCGGCGTCGAGGCCTCGCGCGTCAGCTTCGACAAGACGCTCTCCCGCGCCGTGTTCGAGCGCGCCGGCGTCCCCGTCCCGGCGGGCTACGTCCTCGGCGCGGGCGTCGAGGAGGACGCGCCCCGCATCGCGTATCCGCTCGTCGTGAAGCCGCCGCGCCAGGGCTCCAGCGTCGGCGTCTCGATCGTCCGGCGCGCGTCCGAATGGGCGCCCGCGCTCGCGCTCTCGCGCCGCTACGACCCGGACGTCGTCGTCGAGCGCTTCGTCCCCGGCCGCGAGTGGACCGTCCCGATCGTCGGCGACGGCACCGCGCTGGGCGTCATCGAGATCCGCCCGCGGGTGGAATGGTACGACTGGAACGCGAAGTATTCCGACGATTCGGGGACGGACTACGTCTTCCCCGCGGAGGATCCCGCCGCCGCGCCGCTCGCGGAGCGGACGAAGGAGATCGCGCTCCGCGCCTACCGCGCGGTCGGCTGCCGCGGCGTCGGCCGCATCGACCTGCGCGTCTCGCCGGACGGCGGCATCTTCGTGCTCGAGAACAACTCGCTGCCCGGGATGACGTCGCACAGCCTCCTGCCGAAGGCCGCCGCGAAGGCCGGCATCCCGTTCCCCGAGCTCTGCTCCCGCATCCTGGAGGACGCGCGATGCGGCTGAGGGAGACGGCGCCCTGGCTCGCGGTCCTCGCGATCGGCCTCGCCTGCTTCTTCGCCTGGCGGTGGCTGAGCGCGACGATGTTCTCGCGCAACCCGCAATACGAGCTGCGGCGCGTGTCGATCGAGCCCGGCTACGCCAAGTCCGAGCAGGAGATCCGCGACATCACGGGGCTGCGCGAGGGCGTGAACCTCTTCTCGTTCCGCGCCTCCGAGGTGCGGGAGCGGCTGCTGCGCACGACGCCCAACATCGCCGACGCGGAGGTGACGAAGATCCTCCCCGACGCGGTCGAGGTGGTCGTCCACGACCGCATCCCCGTCGCCAGCCTCTGCTCGCCGGTCCTCGCGCTCGACGCGAACGGGTTCGTCTTCACGATCCTGCCGCGGGACGTCGAGCGCTACCGCTCGCTGCCGCGCATCGAGAACGGCGCCAAGCCCTACCGGCCCCCGGCCGGCCGCACGCTCGCCGACGCGCCCGGGACGCCGACCGGCGTCGAGGCGCGCGTCATGCGCGCGCTGCGCGTCGCCCTGCTCTGCGACCGCCCCGACCGGGCGTTCCGCCTCTCCAACCTCGACGTGAGCAATCCGGTCTACCTGGAGCTGCTCACCGCGGACAACCGCCTCGTCCGCCTCGTCTGGGAGGAGATCTCCGGCGACACGGAGATCCTCCGGGGGCTCTCCATGGCGGACGACACGCTGCGCGATCCGGCCTCGCGCGACAAGACGCGGTTCGACGTCATCCTCAGCGCCGGCAAGGTCTTCGCCAGCTAGCGCCGGGCGGGGGACCGGAAAGGGATTCATCTCATGCCATCCAGCAGCATCGTGACCGTGATCGAGGTGGGGACGAAGCGCACCGTCGTCCTCGCCGGCCGCGCCCGGGAGGGCGGAGGCCCCCCCGAGGCGCTCGGCTTCGGCGAGGCCCAGACCACCGGGATGCAGAAGGGCCGCGTCGTCACGCCCGAATACGTCCGCACCGCCGTCGCCACCGCGCTTTCCGCGGCCGAGGATTCGGCCCGCACCGACATCCGGGACGTGGCGCTCGTCTGCTCCTGCGGCGACGTCGCCGCCGAGGCGGTCTCCGGCGAGGCGCGCGCCGCCGACCCCGACGCCGTCTCGGAGGAGGACGCCGCCGCCGCGCGCCACGCCTTCGAGGAGGCGTCGGCCGGCGCCGCGCCCGAGGGGCGCGCGCCGTTCGGCGCGCTCTTCCTCTCCTACTCGCTCGACGGCGACCCCACCCCGCTGCACGATCCGGCCGGCATGCCCGGCGCGGTCGTCCGCGCCTCCGGCCTCGTCCCACACGCCCCCGCGCGTCACCTCGAACCGATCCTCGACGCGGTCTACGCCGCGGAATGCGAGGTGAACTACCGCATCTTCTCCGGCCTCGCCGCCGCGCGCGCCGCGCTCTCGCGCCAGCAGCGCGAGGACGGCGCGCTCTGCATCGACCTCGGCGGCGGAACCACGTCCTGGTGCGCCTACCGCGGGCTCCGCCCCGTCGCCCTCGGGTCGCTTCCCGTCGGCGGCGAGCACGTGACGAAGGACCTCCTGTCCGCCTTCAACCCCGGCTCCCTCGCCTCCGCCGAGCGCTTCAAGCGCGAGTCCGGCCAGGCCTCGCTGCGCGGCATCGCGGCCGACGAGCGCGTCCCGCTCCATCCCGACCTCGGCGACCCGGACCGCACCGTCTCGCGCCGCGCCGCGGCGCAGGTCGTCAACGCCCGCATGTCCGAGCTCTTCCGCCTCGTCCGCGAGGACCTGCGCCGCCACGACGCCCTCCGGCACCTCGGCGCCGGCATCGTCCTCTGCGGCGGAGGCGCGCGGCTCGGCGGCGCCGCCGCGCTGGCCGAGGAGATCTTCCACGCGCCGTGCTCGCTCGCGTCGTTCTCCACCGGATGCCGCGAGATCGACGCCGACCCCGTCCGCAACGCGACCATCTGGGGCGGGCTCGTCCAGGCCGTCCGCAAGGACGAGGCCGAGCGGGAGGCCGCCGCCCGGCGCGGCGGGCCCCTCAAGCGCGTCCTCGACGGCATCTTCGGAAAGGAGGGCCGCTAGAATGGAAACGGCACCCGTCCAGCGCGTCTTCGGGCTCGGCGGCGCCGGCGGCCGCGTCGCGGACGCGGTCGCCCGCGCCACCGCCGGGCACCTGCCCGCCACCGTGATCGACTGCGACTTCGCCTCGCTCGGCTCCCTCAAGGCCTGCCAGCCGTTCTTCCTCGGACAGAGCTCCAGCCGCTTCAGCGGCGGCCAGGGCTCCGGCGGCGACGTCGCCGCCGTCCGCATGGCCGCCGAGGAGCAGGCGGGCGCGCTCTCCGCGCTGCTCGACGGCGTCTCGCTCGCGATCGTCGTCGCCGGCCTCGGCGGCGGCGTCGGCTCGGGGCTGCTGTCCGCCTTCCTCGACCTCGCCGCCGAGCGCAACGTTCGGACGGTCGTCTTCGCCGTCACGCCCTTCGCCATGGAGGGCCCCGAGCGCCTCCGCGCCGCCGCCGCCGCGCTCTCCGCCGCCGAGGGCAAGGGCGACCTGCGCCTTCAGTTCTCCAACGACGACCTCGCCGGCCGCGCCGCCGGCATCACGCTGGAGGCGGCGTTCGCGCGCGCGACGGAGACGCTCGTCTCCGGCCTGACGCTCTTCTGGCGCCTCGGCGCCCATCCGGCCTACCTCGCGCTCGACCCCGGCTCCCTGCTTTCGCTCGCGGTCGACGGCCGCGGCGCCGTCGACATGGGCGTCGGCCGCGGCCAGGGCCCCGACCGCTTCGCCGACGCGATGGACTCCGTCCTGCGCGACCCCGCGCTCGGCCTCGAGCGCAGGGCCGACTCCGCCCGCGCCGCGCTCGTCGGCGTCGTCGGCGGGCGCGATCTGCGCCTCGCCGAGTGCGGCGACGCCGTCCGCGCGATCGCGGGGCTCCTCCCGCCCGGGACGCCCGTGCGCCTTTCCGTCGCCCTCGAGCCCGAGGCCGAGGGGACGATCTCCCTCGTCGTGATGTTCTTCCGCTCGTGGGCGGGCGCCGACGAGGCGGAGGGCGGCGCTCCCGCCCCGCGCGCCGCCGGCGGCTCCGCGGGGGCCGAGCCGTCCGTCGTCGACGGCCAGGACCTCGACGTCCCGACCTACATCCGCCTCGGCCTCCGCATCGACCCGGCCTAGAGCGGATCCGGCGATTCCGTGGCCGCGGGGACCGCGGCCACGCCGTTTGCAAGCCCCGCTAGAGCGGTTCTAGAAAAAGCGTAGCCACGATCCGTCCTGCCCCGCCCGTGCTCCGGGCTCCCAAAACGCGGTGTTCCCGAATGCGTGGCCGCGCGGCGGGGCGCTCGCGCGGCGGCCTCGCGGGTCCCGGTCGCTCGGCGGGTTCACT
>CAMVRE010000099.1 GCA_947169825.1 uncultured Verrucomicrobiota bacterium
CCTAGAACCAGAGCGAGAACCAGTTCGACGGGTCGTCGACGTTCGAGACGGAGGCGAAGTCGGCGACGGGGATCGCGCGCGACTCGCCGGCGCGCTCCAGCAGGAGCGTCCAGGGCCGCGCGACGGCGGCGTTGGCCGCGGTGCGCGGCGCGGGATGCAGCGACGCGCGCCAGCCCTGGTTGCGGATCGTCGCCGCGAAGAGCGTCTCTTCGCGCGACGTGCCGGCGAGGCGCCCCTTGGCGAGGACGAGCGGACCGCTCAGGACGCGGACGCCGGCCTCCTCGCGGACGAGCCCCGCCATCTCGGGCGTCTTGTTCCGGTATTCCATGAACGAGCGGACGTAGTCGCGGATGTCGTCGTCGTTGCGCCCGGTCCAGTTGACGATCCGCGGCGAGAAGTCGAAGCCCAGGCTCCAGACGTTCGTTCCGGCGCGGGCGGGTCGCTCGATCCAGCCGCCGGACGGGGTGCAGGATTCGCCGTCGACGCGGACCTCCGCGGACCAGCGCGGAACGCGGAGGCGGACCGTGCCGGCCTTCTCGCACTCCGCGCGCACGACGACGGGGCCGTCCGACCACGGGTAGCCGCCGGAGACTTCGACGCGGTCGCCGCCGAGCGCGACGGCGCCGTCGGTGTAGAGCAGGACGCAGAGCGCGCCGTCGGCGGCGCGCGCGGTCCGGCTTCCGGCGTAGTCGAAGAACGCGCGCATCATGTTGTCCGGACAGCACTGGTGCAACGCCATCCCGACCTGCGGCGGCGCGGAGAGGTGGCGCGTGCCGTGCGAGCGGACGATGTGCGCGCCCCAGCGGCCGTCGCGCCAGACGCCGGCGAGGAACGCGTTGAGGAACGCTTCCTCGATGCGGTCCGCGTGCACCGGATCGCCGGTGAGGAGCAGCAGCTCGCGCTCGAGGCGGATCCAGTGCACGACGTCGCAGAGCTCCGTCATGCCGTTCACGCGGTGCGCGGAATGGACGAAATGGTCGAAGCACCCGACGCTCCCCATCGGGTTGAGCTCCTCCTCGACGAGGTGTCGCTCGTAGGCGAGAACCGCGTCGAGGACGCCGCGCTCGCCCGCGAGCCGGTACCAGTCGGCGCAGCCTTCGAGGCAGCTCAGGATCTCGTAGGCCTTCGCCCAGAACGTCGGCTCCGGATGCCATTCGGCGATCGGTTCGGGGCGAAGCGCGTCGTGCAGGATCGCGCACGGCGAGCCGGAGTCCGCCGTGAACGCGCGGATCGCGTCCTTCGCGAGTGCGAGGGCGTTCGCGTTGCCCGTGAGGCGGTACAGCTCCAGAAGCGGGCGCAGGATGCTCGCCGACGAGATGCCGTGCCACGTGCCGGTCCGGTCGAGCGTCAGGCCGAGGCGGCGCAGCTGCGCGGCGAGGTGGTCGGCCATCCTCTCCGCCGCCGCGAGGCACTCGGCGTCGCCAGTCGCCTTGTGCAGCTCCACGAGCGCCCAGAGCGTGTACTTGCGGCCCCAGACGTTGAAGCAGGCGTTGTCGCGCGGATCGGGGCCGTCCGGGTTGCGGCGCAGGAGATCCTCGTTCGCGTAGGTCGAGAGATAGCCGTTCGGCCTCTGGAACGCGCGGACGAACGCGTGCGCCTTGTCGAGCGCCCAGGCGGCGAGCGCGGGATCGCGCCGGTAGGACGCGGCGCCGGCGAAGCAGAGCATCGTCTTGCCCCAGTACTCGTTCTGCCAGCCCCAGCCCTGGCCGCCGCGCGGGTCGTCGTCCCAGTGCGTGCGGAAGGCGTTCTCGGCCTCGTCGTACATCGGCCCCTGCGCCCAGTCCGAGAGGGCGCGGGCGCGGAGGCAGGCGTCGGCGGCCGCGCCGACGGGACCGAGCAGGCGCGCGTCGCCCGGCCTAGCCGGCGAAAGCGCGTCGGGAATGGCGTCGCGCGGAACGGCGCTCGTTTCGTTCGTTTCCATGCGGCGCATTCTACACCGCCGGCTCCGCCGCCCGCAAGCGTTCGTTCGCAAGCGCCCCCCGACGCGAAAAACCGGTTGCGGCCCCGCGGGGCGGTCGGGTATACTCCCGCCCGTCGCAAGGCAACCCGCCGCGACCGTTCAACCGCGTGACCCCAAAACCGAAATGAAGACCCGCACCGAAAAAGTCTCCGTCGCCCGCAAGACCGCCGCCGGCGGCATCGTCCTCCTCAAGAACGAAGGGGGCGCGCTCCCGCTCGCCAAGGGCAAGGATGTCGTCCTGATGGGCGTCACCGGCTACTTCTGCCACCGCATGGGCTTCGGCTCGGGCGACATGCTCGCGCAGCGCACGGTCCAGTACGACGAGGGCCTCGCGAACGCCGGCGTCCGCCTTTTCCAGCCCGTCGCCGACTTCTACCGCCGCGGCATCCTCGCGAAGAAGGAGTGCTTCGAGCGCGTGAACCGAGACTGGTGGAAGTGGTCCTACCGCTTCCCCGAGCCCGCCACGAAGGACGACGAGTTCGCGAAGCTCGTCGCCGGCCACCGCGACCTGCCCTGCCTCGTCGCCATCGGCCGCAACTGCGGCGAGTCGGTCGACCTCTCCGCCGGCGGCGAGACCGGAACCGGCGGCGACTGCGGCTACAACTCGATCTACCTGCACTGGCAGGAGGAGCAGCTGCTCAAGCTCGCCTGCGCGAACTTCGACAACGTCGTCGTCCTGCTCAACGTGTGCGGCGTCGTCGACACGTCGTGGCTTGACAAGTATCCGGTGAAGGCCGTGCTCGTCACGAGCCTCCTCGGCGAGACCTCGGGCGACGCCGTGGCGGACGTCCTCACGGGCCGCGTCTCGCCCGCCGGCAAGCTCACGACGACGTGGGCCCGGCGCTACCGCGACTACCCGACGACGGACTGCTGGGGCACGATGCAGATCCCCTACCGCGAGGGCGTCTTCCTCGGCTACCGCTACTTCGACACGTTCGGCGTCGAACCGCGCTTCCCGTTCGGCTTCGGCCTCTCCTACACGACCTTCTCCGTGAAGGCCGGCGCGGTCTCCGCGCGCGGCTCGAAGGCCAAGCTCTCCGCGACCGTGCGGAACACCGGCAAGGCAGCCGGCGCCGAGGTCGTCCAGTGCTACGTCTCGATGCCCGCCGGCAAGCTCGAGAAGCCCTACCAGGACCTCGTCGCCTACGCCCGCACGCCCGAGCTCGCGCCCGGCGCCTCGTGCAAGGTCGAGCTCGCGTTCGACCTCGCGCAGTTCGCGTCCTACGACGAGGCCGCCGCCGCGTTCGTCCTCGAGAAGGGCGACTACGTCGTCCGCGCCGGCACGTCCTCGCGCGCGACGCACGTCGCGGGCGTGCTGCGACTCCCGAGGACGGTGACGACCGAGAAGGTCTTCGCGCGCTTCGCCAAGGCCGACCTCTCCGACCTGCGCCTCCTCTCGCGCAAGGGCGCGAAGCCCTTCTCCTACGCGGGCGAGAAGGCCGAGATCGCCGCCGCGAAGGTCGTCGCGATCGATCCCGCCGCAATCAAGTGCGTCGCGAAGCCGGATCTCGACAAGGCGCCCTTCAAGGACCTGCCGAAGCCGAAGGCCGGCGCCGCGACCGTCACGATGCGCGACGTCCTCGCCGGCCGCGCGACCGTCGCGCAGGTCGTCGCGCAGATGGACGACCGGGAGCTGGCGAGCTGCGTGAACATGCTCGTCTTCGACGACATGCGCGGCGCCGTCGAGGGCGGCACGGGCGTCGGCGGCTTCGAGGGCACGATCCGCGGCGAGGCGTCCGAGATCTGGCACAGCGACAAGTACGCCATCCCGCCGAGCCCCGTCGCCGACGGCCCGTCCGGCGTGCGCCTCTCGATCTTCAACGAGGACCCCGCGAAGGACTCCGAGATGGCGCGCACCGTCGTCGCGTATCCGTGCGGCACCGCGCTCGCGCAGGGCTGGGACGACGCGGCCGCGACCGCGTTCGGCCGCAGCGTGCAGGCCGACATGGAGCTGGCGCGCATCGACGGCTGGCTCGCGCCGGGACTCAACCTCCACCGCAATCCTCTCTGCGGCCGCAACTTCGAGTACTTCTCCGAGGATCCGCTCCTCGCCGGCCGCATGGCCGCCGCGATCAGCCGCGGCGTGCAGGAGCGCGAGGACGGTTCGCCCAGCGGGCGCTACGTCACGATCAAGCACTTCTGCACCAACAACCAGGAGCACGAGCGTGGGCGCGAGGAGAACGTCGTCGCCGAGCGCACCCTGCGCGAGCTCTATCTGCGCGCGTTCCGCTTCGCGTGCGAAGGCAAACCCCGCGCGCTGATGACGAGCTACAACCGCCTCAACGGCGACTGGGTCGCGACGATCAAGCCGCTGCTCACGGGCATCGTGCGCGGCGAATGGGGATGGGACGGCTTCGTGATGACCGACTGGTGGAACGGCGCGGACAAGCTCCGGCACCAGACCGCGGGCAACGACCTGATCGCCCCCGGCGGGCGCGAAATCCGCGACAACCTCGCCAAGGCGCTTTCGGAGGGCCGCGTCCCGCGCGGCGCCGTCCAGGCCGCCGCCGTCCGCATCCTCTCCACCGTCGCCTGGTGCCTGGCGAACCAGCGGTGATCCACCTGCTCCTCGCCGCCATCTACCTCGCGTTCGTCGGGCTCGGGCTGCCCGACGGACTCCTCGGCGCCGCATGGCCCGCGATGCGCGCGGACGCCGCGTTCCGCGGCTTCGGCGGCGGGACGCCGCCGCTCTCGCACTCGGGCATCGTCTTCGCGATCATCGCGATCTGCACCGTCGTCTCGGCGCTGCAGAGCGACCGCACCACGAAGCGCTTCGGCGCGGCGCGCGTGACCGCGTTCAGCACCGCGCTCGCCGCGGTCGCGCTCTTCGGCTTCGCGCAGTGCCGCTCGATGGCGGGGCTGTGCCTCTGGGCCGTCCCCTACGGCCTCGCCGCCGGCGCGATCGACGCGGCCCTCAACAACTACGTCGCGCTGCACTTCGCGAGCCGCCACATGAGCTGGCTGCACTGCATGTGGGGCGTGGGCGCGACGGCCGGGCCCTACGTGATGGGCGCGGCGCTCACCCGCGGCGCGCCGTGGCAGCGCGGCTACCTGCTCGTCGGCTGCGCGCAGGTTCTCGTGGCGGCGGCCGTCTTCGCGAGCCTGCCGCTGTGGAGACGCGCCGAGGGCGCGTCCGGCGGGCCGGCGGGAACGCCGGCGGAGGCCGCGCGGAGGCCGCTCCGGCTCGCGGAGATCCTCCGCATCCCGGGCGCGCGGGCGATCCTGCTGTGCTTCTTCTGCTACTGCGCGATCGAGCAGACCGCGGGGCTGTGGGCGGCGACGTTCCTCGCGCACCGCGGCGTCTCCCCCGAGCGCGCGGCCTTCTACGCGAGCATGGTCTACCTCGGGATCACGCTCGGGCGCGGCATCGGCGGGTTCGCGACGATCAAGTGGAACGACGACCAGATGCTGCGCATCGGCGAGGGGATCATCGTCGCGGGCCTCGCGCTCGTCGGCGCGGCGGCGCTCGCGCCGGCGGTGCCGTCGGGCGTTGCGTGCGCGGGGTTCGTCGTGGCGGGGTTCGGCTGCGCGCCGGTCTACCCGAGCATCATCCACTCGACGCCGGCGCACTTCGGCGCGGACAAGTCGCAGGCGATCATCGGCGTGCAGATGGCCTTCGCCTACCTCGGCACGACCGCGATGCCGCCGCTCTTCGGCGCGCTGGCGCGGCACGTCACGCCGGCGCTGCTGCCGCTCTACCTCCTCGCGCTCCTGGTCCTCATGGCGGCGCTCTACGAGCGCGTCGTGCGCGTCACCGCCCGCGCGCGGGACTGACGGCGGTCCGCGCGCCTATGCGCCGATCTGCTCCGCCTCGAACGCCGCGCGCGCGGCGAGGGCCTCGGCGTAGACCGGGGCGGCGGCGGGGTCGGGCTCGACGCGGGAGGCGGGCCGGCAGAGGCGCGCGGCGAGCGCGGCGAGGGGCTCGCCGGAGAGGTGCGACCAGGCGCGCATCGCGGCGCCGAGGGCGACGGTCTCCGTCCCCTCGAGCCGCTCGACGGGCGCCTGGAAGACGTCCGCGAGGATGCGCAGGAAGCCCGCGCTCTTCGCGCCGCCGCCCGTGACGCCGATGCGGCGGAACGACGACCCGATCCAGGCGGAGTGCGCCTTCATCGCCATCGCCTGGCCCTCGAGCAGCGCGCGCACGAGCTGCGCGGGCGACGCCGCGGCGGGGTCGAAGCCGTAGCGCGCGCCGGCGCGCGCCACGCGCGGCACCGACTCCGGGGAGAACCAGGGCAGCATCAGGCGGCGGCCGTCCCACGGCGCCGTCCCGAACGGCGCGGCGTCGAACGCGGCCCAGTCGAGGCCCGCCTCGCGGCGGACGCGGTCGCGGGCAAGCGCGCCGTTGGTGAAGCAGGAGAGGCTCATGAAGCCGCCGGCGGAGGTGCAGAAGACGTTGCCGAAGCCGTCGGGGTCGGTCCGGGGCTCGTCCATCGCGGCGAAGAACGTGTCGCTCGTGCCGAGGCTCGCGACGGCCTCGCCGGGCGCGGCGCAGCCCATGCCGAGGAGACTGTCGGGGTTGTCGCCCGACCAGACGACGACGGGGATCCCGGCGCGGAGCCCGCCGACGGCGAACGCCGGCGCGAGCGCGCCCGAGACGGCGTCCGAGGGGACGATGCGCGGGAGCTTCGCGGCGAGGCCGGGCGCGGCCGCCTCGGCGACCTCGGGGATCCATTCGCGCGAGGCGAGGTCCATCAGGTTCTGGCCGGAGGCGGAGCCGGGGTCGACGGGCGCGTCGCCGCCCTCGACGAGGCGCGAGTTGAGCCACGAGGCGATGCAGTGCGCGCGCTCGGCGCGCGCCCACGCGGCGGGGTCCTCGCGGGCGGCCTTCGCCGCCTGCGGGCCGGTGAAGCGCTCCGCCGCGGCGCTGCCGGTGCGCTCGCGCAGCGCGGCGCCGAAGCGCGCCTCGAGCGCGGCGCACTCGTGGCCGGTGGAGCGGTCCATCCAGATCGGCGCGAGCGGGGCGACCGGCTCGCCGCGGGCGTCCGAGAGGACGAGCCCGTGCTGCTGGGCGGAGCCGGAGAGGCAGCCGGCGCGGGCGAGGTCGATCTCCCTCCCGAGGCGCTCCAGGGCGAGCCGGACGCCCTCTTCCCACATCGCGGGGGGCGCGCGGCGGACCGCGGGGTCGGCGTCCGGAACGAACCCCTCCGGCGCGCCGAACCGGGGCAGGTCCTTCGCGAAGTTCACGGCGGCGAGGGCCTCGGGGCCGTCCGGCCCGAGGGCGAGGGCCTTGACGCCCTGCGTGCTGGCGTCGATTCCGACGGCGAGTGGCTTTGCGTTCATGCGGCGGAGTCTACCATACCCCCGCCGCGCCCCGCAACGCGCCCGGAGCATGGCTCTGCGCTCTCTGCGTGAGACAACCGTTTGAGCGCATGGCGGAGCATGGCTCTGCGCTCTCTGCGTGAGACAACCGCTTGAGCGCATGGCGGAGCATGGCTCTGCGCTCTCTGCGTGAGACAACCGCTTGGGCGCATGGCGGAGCATGGCTCTGCGCTCTCTGCGTGAGACAACCGCTTGGGCGCCAGCCCCGCTCCTACCGATCGGCAGGCGGAGGCGGCAGCCGCCGCGCCCTCCGCGTGGCGAGGGGGAACACCAGCCGGAAGCACGTCCCCTCGCCCGGCTTGGAGGAGACGTCGATGCGGCCGCCGTGCGCGTCGACGATGCGCTTCACGACCGCGAGCCCGATGCCGTGGCCGCCGGACTTCGTCGTGTGGAACGGCTCGAAGAGGCGGCGGAAGTCCTCCGGCGCGATGCCGGAGCCGGTGTCGCGGAAGGCGACCGTGAGGTCGCGGTCGTCGGCCGAGAGCGCGATCGTGAGGCGGCCGCCCTCGCCCATCGCCTGGACGGCGTTCTTGACGAGGTTGAAGAAGACCTGCTGCAGCTGCTCGGCGTCGCCGGGGATCGGCGGGAGGCGCGCGGGCGCGGCGACGTCGACCGAGACGCCGTGCTCCTGGATGTCGGCGCGGAGCGTCCCGAGCGCGCGCTGCAGGACGGCCAGGACGTCGCACGGGACGAGGTTCGGGGCGCCGCCGCGCAGGGCGTTGAGGGAGTTGCGCAGGAGGCCGTCGAGGCGCGAGACCTCGTCGCGCGAGATGCGGAGCGACTCGGCGAGGTCCTCGCGGTCCGGCCCCTCGGGGAGGCCCGCGACGGAGCGGTCCATGAGCTGGAGGTTCAGGCTGATCGCGTTGAGCGGGTTGCCAATCTCGTGCGCGAGCTGCGCGGCCCACATCCGCATGTCGCGCGCGTTCTGCGAGGCGAGCGCCTCGCGCGCGTCCTCGCGCTCCCGCGTGACGTCGCGCAGGATGGCGACCACGCCCGGCTCCTCCGCGGCGGCGTCGCCCGCCGCGAGCGGGAACGCGGTGACGGAGAGGATGCGGCGCTGCGGGCGCAGGACCTCGAGCTCGAGCGACGAGACGCCGTCCCACGCGCCGCCGCCGTTGCGCGCGAGCGCGGCCCAGTCGACGTCCGGGAGGAAGCGCTCCACGGGCCGCCCGCGCGCGTGCTCGGACTCGAAGCCGAGCATCGTCTCGGCGGTGCGGTTGGCGTAGACGACCGCGCCCTCCGCCGAAACGACGAGCACGCCCTCCTGGATCGACTGCAGCACCGCCTCGAGGAACCCGCGGCGGCGGGCGAGGCGGTCGTTGAGGAAGGCGAGCTTTTCGACGCGGGTGGACA
>CAMVRE010000100.1 GCA_947169825.1 uncultured Verrucomicrobiota bacterium
GTCCCCGCTCTTCTCGGAGCTGCCGCCCCCGCCGCCGCCGCCCGCGGGCGGCGGCGGCTCCGCGGATCGTCCGCCGGACGGAGACGCCGTGGCGGGGTCCGCACCCCGCCACGCCGGCATCCCCGACCCGGAGCGCCACGCCGCCGCCGTCCGCTCCTGGACCGCGGAGCTGCGCTCCTTCGACGCCCCGCGCGAGCCGCCCGAGCGCATCCTCGGCGTCGTCTCGAACTTCCTCCTGCGAGCCGCGCCCGCGTTCGACCCCGAGTGGGACATCGACCTCGCCCGCGGCCGCGCCCTGCGCGAGGCTTGGGGGAGCAAGGGCCTCACGCCCGGCAAGGCCGCCGCGCTCTTCGCCCGAGCGCTCGACGGCCCGCCGCCCGATCCGCTCGACGCCGCCGTCGCGGAACTCGTCCGCGCCGCCGCCCGCGCGCTCGTCGAGAACTCCGGCGACTCCCCCGACGCGGCCGCCGTCCGCGTGCCGGACCTCGGCCTCCCGCCCGCGCTCGCACGCTCGCTCCGCGCGGAGCTCGCCGCCCTGCGCCTGCAACGCCTCTGGCTGGCCCCGACGGACGGCTCGTCCGGAAAATTCGACAACGCCTTCCGCGACTTCCTGAACGGCCCCAGCCGCCTGATCGCGAACGGAAAGGCGGCCGAACCCTCCGGGCCCACGATCGACGACCTGTTCCGCGAGGCCGAAACGCCCGCCGAGCGCCTCGCCCTGCGCGTGCGGTTCCTGCGCCGCGTCCTCGCGCTGCCCGACCTCTCCGCGCAGTACGCCGCCGACAACTGGAGCGCGACCTGGCGCGAGTACTGGGGCCGCCGGAAGTTCGTCGAACGGATGGTCGACGACCGTTCGGGCGGCAAGCCGCTCGTCGAGGAGCAGCCCGTCCCGTGGCTGCGCGTCGCCGACTACGTCCGCGACCTGCGCCGCGCCGCGGACGCCGTCGCGGACATTTGCGTTCTCCGGACCGTCATCTCCCCTCCGCGCATGGTCGACGGCGTCGGTCACTGGGACGATGGGCCTGTCACCAACCGGTTCCTGTGCCCGATCCACGCCATCGAACTCGACGAGGCGCGGCGGTACGCCGTGCGCGACATGGGCGACCACGCCGGCCACGCCGTCGCGTCCGACCCGCCCGAATTCGTCGAGGCCTTCGCCCGCGACCTCTGCCGGCGCGCCGGCATCGACAACCCGGACGAGGTCGACATGTTCGTCGACCAAACCGACGGGCAGGCGGCCGACTGGGCCACGTTCGGCGGCAACTATCCGAAGGGGCCGTACTCCATCCACGAAGGCTCCCCGCTCGCGGGCCACCACGCCCGCACCGCGGCCCGCCGCGCCGCGGGTCGCGCCACCTTCGGCAAGCTGGTCCTGCGCGGCGAGCACGCGTCGCCCCCGCCGCGCGAGGCCAGCCCCCCGCCGCCGGCCGACGACAACGGCCACGTCGAGCCCTACCCGGACCCCTCGCCCGCGCTCCGCGCCGAAATGGCGCGCTACGGCCTGCGCGCCGGCGTCTTCGTCCAGCGCGGCCGCCATTCGTGGAACGCCGGCGACACCAACCGCCTCTCCTTCCTCTTCTTCGAGCCGACGAACGCCCCCGCCGGCGCCGCGCTCCCGCTCCTGCTCTTCCTGCCCGGCAGCGGCGAGCTCGGCCCCGGCCTCGACGCGCAGTTCCGCCAGCGAGGCATCTACGAGAAGGTCTGCTCGCCCGCCTTCCAGGCGCGCCACCCCTGCTTCCTCCTCGCCCTCGCCCCCGACCCGGCGCACATGCTGATGGGCTACCTCGCCGACGGCGGCCCCAACGACAACCAGCGCGCCGCGCTGAACCTCGTCGCCGCCCTCGCCGCCGAACGCGCCCGCGCCGGCGCGGGGCCGCGCGTCGACCTCTCCCGCCTCTACGGCGCCGGCCTCTCGCGGGGCGCGGGCGAGCTCGTCTGCATCCAGCAGGAAGTCCCCGGCGTCTTCGCCGCCGTCGCCACCACCGACACCGCGATCTGGCAAACCGACCGCATCCCCGACGACGCGCCCCTCCACATCTGGCACTTCTACCGCCCCGCCGACTGGGAGAAGTGGCACTACGACGTGCGCTGGCTCCGCCGCTACGCCGACCTGCTGCCGTCCCGCGGCGGCGAGATGCGCGTCACCGAGCTTTCCGACCTCTCCCGCGCCTCGTGGGACCAGGCGTGGGCCTGCGACGAGATGTGGAACTGGATGTTCGCGCAGCGCCGCGCGCTCCCGCTCCCCGACTGGAACGCCCCGCGCGACCCGGAGAACCCGATGTGGAAGGTCCGCCGCGACGCCGCGAAGACGGCCGCCGCGGACGCCCCGATGGAATGGCGGCAGTGGCCCGTCCCGTGGCCCGCGGACGAGACGACGTTCCACCGCCTGCGAACGGAACGGCGCAAGCCCGCCCCCGACCGGACCGCCGAATGGAAGGCGTGGCTCTCCGAGCGCGGCGTCCGCTTCCCCGCCGGCTCGCGCATCCGCCACCTTCCCTTCAGCAGCGACCTGCTCGTCTACGCCGCCCCCGCCGACCACCGCCGCATCCACGCCCTCCTCGCAAACCTCGAAACGAACCCCTTCGACCCCGCCCCGCAAAACGACGATTCCGGCGACTCCCCCGGCGCGCCGGCCGCGGGTGTCGGCGGCGACGAGCCCTGGCCGGAATGCTCCCACTGGCCCGCCGGCGATCGTCCGCTTCCCGATCGCGACGACGAGCCGTCGGGCGCCCCGTTCGACCCCGACTCCCCCGACACCATCGTCCACCGCCAGTATTCGATCCGCCCCTCCAACCGGCCGGGCGGCCTCTCCGCGTCGGACAACGCGGAAAAGTGGCACGACTGGCTTGCGGAAAAGGGCGTCGCCTGGCCCGCCGGCTCCTCCGTCTCGTTCTTCCCCACCCTCGGCAAGCTCGTCGTCGGCAACACCCGGAAGAACCTCGACCGCCTCGAAGCCATCCTCAAGTCCGCCGCCAAGCCGTCGCCCGAACCGTAATCTGGCCGCGCCCTCCACGCCGCCTCCTCCGATCCCGAACGGGACTTGCAAATTCGGCTTGCAACCGAATTCGGGTTGTGCTAGCCTCTTTGCCAATTCACCGAACGAAATCGCGTCAATCGACCGAACGGAAATCCGCCAATTAACCGAACGGAAAATTGTCAATTCACCGAACGATCGGACTTGACCATCCGCAAGAGGATGCTTCCAACGCCATGAAACCGGGGGAAACCTATCGAAAACGCATTCTGGACGACGTGCTGGAACGGAAGCTGGACGGCGCCGGCGCCGTTCTGGTGGAAGGGCCGAAGTGGTGCGGCAAGACCACGACGTGCGAGCAGCACGCCAGGAGCGTCCTCTACCTGGCCGATCCGGTGCGGCGCGAACGCTATCTCGCGCAGGCCGCGGTGGACGTGACCGAGCTGCTGAAGGGCGAGCGGCCGCGCCTGATCGACGAATGGCAGGACGTCCCGAAGTTCTGGGACGCCATCCGGTTCGACGTGGACCATTCGCCCGGCTGGGGCCACTACATCCTGACGGGATCCGCGGTTCCGCCCGACGACCGGAACGAGCGCAGCGGGAAGAAGGACATCGTCCATTCCGGCACGGGCCGCATCGTCCGCGCGCGGATGCGTCCGATGTCCCTGTGGGAATCCGGCGAATCGTCCGGCTCGGTTTCGCTCGCGGACCTCTTCGCCGGCAAGCCGTTCAAGTCCGGCAGGGCGATCGAGCGGTCGCTCCGCGACACCGCGTACCTGGTCTGCCGCGGCGGGTGGCCGGAGGCCGTCAACCAAGGCGGCGAAAAGGCGCTCGACCGCGCGTTCGACTATGTCGACGCCGTCGCGGAATCCGACATCTCGCGGGTCGACGGCGTTTCGCGCAATCCGGCCCGGGCGCGCCGTCTGATGCGCTCCTACGCGCGGCTGCAGGGCACGCAGTCGACGATCCCGAACATCCGCAGGGACCTGGCCGGCGACGGCAACGCCCCCGACGACGACACGGTTTCGTCCTACCTCAACGCCCTGCGCAAGATCTTCGTGGTCGAGGACTCGGAGGCGTGGTGCCCCGCGCTGCGTTCCCGGACGGCGGTCCGGCTGTCGCCCACGCGGTATTTCTCGGACCCGTCGATCGCGACCGCCTCGCTCGGCCTCGGCCCCGAGGACCTGATGAACGACATCCGTTCGTTCGGGACGTTCTTCGAGACGATGGCCGTCCGCGACCTGCGGGTCTACGCGGACGCCCTGAACGGATCGGTGGGCCACTACCTGGACCGCAACGGGCTCGAGTGCGACGCCGTCGTGCACCTGCGGAACGGGACGAGCGGGCTCGTGGAAGTCAAGCTCGGCGGCGAAGCCCTGATCGAGGAAGGCGCGGAAACGCTCTCGTCGCTCTCGGGGCTCGTCGACACCGCCAAGCAGCGCGAAGTCGCGTTCCGGATGGTCGTCACGGCGACCGGCGACTACGCCTACCGCCGCCCGGACGGAACGATCGTCTGCCCCCTCTCGGCCCTGAAGCCGTAGCCACCAACCTTTCCGCGGCGGACGGTCAGAAGGGAGCGGCGGCCGGTTCGACGGAGATTTCGCGCACGGCGAGGGGGCGGCCGCCGTCCGCGCCGGGACGGACGCGGAGGGAACGGAAGGATTCCGAAACCTCGGCGACGACGGCGTTGGTCGTTTCGTCGGTCTCCGCGATCCGCCGCCACGTGCGGCCGTCGGACGCCACTTCGACGAAGGCGGGCAGGTGCGGCGGCCCGTCTTCCGGGCGGCCGAGAAGGACCGAGACGCGTCCGGCCTTGTTCGTCGCCCAGTCGACGCGGAGCCAGTGCCAGCCGAAGACGGCGGGCGACACGCTTTCGTAGCACGTGGCGGGGTCGCCGTCGATCGCGCGCTCGGGCTCGCGCCCGGGGACGCCACGGTCCGACGCGGAAGCGCAGAGCGACCCGCGCCCGAGCGTGATCTGCGAGAGGTCGCCCGTCTTCGGCTTCCGGTCCGGCGCCGGGCGCGGCGCCGGTTCCGGCGTCCTGCCCGGCCCGCGGAGCGCCAGGCCGACGGCCGCGGCGACGGCGAGGACGAAGGCCGTCGAGAGCGCGATCCGGCGGCGCGTCCGGCGGCGCAGGCCGGATTCCGTCGCGGGCTGCCAGGCGTATCCCTTTCCCCAGACCGTCCGCACGGACGGCCAGTGGCGCCCGAGCTTCTTCCGCAGGGAGTGGACGGTGAAGTTGAGGGAGTCGTCCCGGACGTTGCCGGGGCCGCCGTGCATCGCCTGCAGGATTTCCCCGCGCGACAGCGCGCGCCCCTCCCGCGCGGCGAGCGTGCGGAGAAGGAGGAACTCCGTCGGCGACAGCGGGAGCGGCTTCCCGTCCGCGAAGGCGGTTCCCGTCGCTTCGTCGATTACAACGCCGCGGGAGCGGCCGGCGGGATTTCCGGCGGGCGGAGAGTCTGGCGCGGGGCGTTTCATCGGCGGGTTCGTTTCGCGGACGATTCTAGCACGGGCGCCCCGCTCCCGGAAGCCACCCTCCGCATTTCTAATACTTTTCTCATAATTTTCCGCCCGCCGCGGTGGTAGAATGCCGCGCCGTGACACGCACCGTCCTTCTCCATTCCAACCCGTTCTCCGGTTCCGGTGTTCGGGTAGAATGAGGGGCGCGTCGCGTCGCCCGTTCCACGGCTCCCCAAGACCCGCTCCTTGCCCGCTCCGCCACGGAGCGGCATCCCGCACGAACCACAACCCCCACCCCCGCCATGAAAAGCATTCCCCGTGTTTCCCGTGTTCCCCGGTTTCTCCTTGCCGCGCTTGCGCTTGCCGCCGCCGCGCCCTGCTTTGCCCAGAACCCCGCCACGCGGAACGCCGCCGACCTGGCCCTCGCCCGCTTGGAGAACAGTATCACGATCCCCGCCGTCGAGTGGAAGCAGGCCGCCTTCACGAACGTCCTCGCCGACGTCGAGGCGAAGGCGAACAAGGCCGCGCCCGCCGGCTCGCCCAGATTCCGCATCCGGCTCGACGAAGCCGTCACGAACGAGATTCCGGCGATCACCATGCGCGCCGGCAGCATCGGCCTGCTCCCGCTCCTCTCGATGCTCGCCGACATGACCGGGCTCGAGCACAGCATCCAGGAGGGTCAGATCGTCTTCGGACTTCCGTCCGCGCCGGCCGCCGCCGCCGCGTGGCCGCCCGCCGACGCGGGCTCCTCCGCCGCGCCCGCCCGGCCCGACGCCGCGCGCTCCCCCCTGAACGACCCGAACCTCATCATCCACCGCCAGTATCCGATCCGCCGCGCGAGCGCGGCCGCCGGACGCTCGACGGCGGCGGAGGCGGCCAAGCTCAAGGAGTGGTTCGCGGGCAAGGGCGTCACCTGGCCGGAGGGCTCCAGGCTGACGCTCCCCGTCCCCGGCACGCTCACGGTCGCCAACACGCAGGAGAACCTCGACCGCATCGAGGCGATCCTCAAGAGTCTCCCGTCGCAGCAGACAAAGCCGTGATCCGAAGCCCCTCCCGCGCCGTGGCGGGCCGGATGGAAGGAGTCCCTCGGCTATCCGAGGACGGAGCGCCGAGAGAGGTCGCGGACGTTGAGGCAGCGGGCGCCGGCGCGGGCGGGGAACGGCTCCCCGTCGTAGACGAGCCGCGGTTCGGCGCAGTCGGGAACGAGCTTCCGGAACGCGGAGAGGTTCTTCACGAGGTCCGTGTCGAAGGTCCGGGCGGACTTGATCTCGAGCGGACGCAGGTCCCCGCCGAACGAGAAGAGGGCGTCGACCTCGAACCCCTTCGAGTCGCGGACGAAGAAGAGCGCCGGATCCCGTCCGGCGTTGGTGCGGAGCTTCACGAGGTCCGCGACGGCCATGTTCTCGAAGAGATGGCCGCGCAGCGGATCGCGCGCAAGCTGCCGCGGCGTCTCGATGCCGAGCAGATAGGCCGCGAGACCGACGTCCGTGAAGAAGATCTTCGGCGTCTTCACGAACCGCTTGCCGACGTTGGCGAACCATGGCGGGAGCCGGAAGACGACGAACGACGCCTCGGCGACCGAGATCCACTGTTCGATCGTCGGGGCGCTCACTCCCACCTCGCCCGCGAGCCCCTCGAGGTTGACGAGCTGCCCGACGCGGCCGGCGAGCAGGTGGAGGAACTTCTCGAAGGCCGAGGTGTTCCGCACCTGCAGGAGCGTTCGGACGTCCCGCTCGACGTAGGTCCGGAAGTAGTTGCGGTGGAAGTCGGTCGGCGACGCCCCGCCCGCCCACGCGCCGGGCATGAAGCCGCGCAGCATCAGCTCGTCCGTCGGGACGCCCGCCGTCCGGGACCCAAGCTCCTCCATCGAAAGGGGCAGGAGCTCCAGTTCCGCCGTGCGGCCGGCGAGGGACTGCGAAACCGCCTCCTTGAGCCTCGGCTGGTGGCTTCCCGTGAGGATATGGAACAAATCACAAGTTGAATCTTTGTTTTGTTCCATCGTTTTCCGCCGTGGCGGGGTGAAGACCCCGCCACGGCGAGGACGGGCGCCTCCGCCTCCGAAAAGTATTAGAAATGCGGGAGGTGGGTTCCCACGGGCGGGAGGCGGTGGTAGAATCGGCCGCGAAAACGCCCCGATGGACCACACCGCGCCAGACTCGCCGACCGCGGCCGCCGCTTCCGGAATCGCGATCCGGGAGGATGGAACCGTCCTCGCGGACGGCCGGCCGCTCGCGCTGTCGCCGACGGAGCTCGCCCTCCTCCGCGCGCTCGTCGCGGCGGGCGGGCGCGCGCTTTCGCGCAGGGAGATCCTCTTCGCGATGCACGGCGGCCCGGGCAACGTCCGGGAGGAGTCGCTCAACTTCACCGTCCACGCCCTGCGCGCGAAGCTCGGCCGCTACTGGCCGTCCCTGCGGACGGTCTGGGGCAGGGGCTACGCCTGGCAGCCCGCGACGGTTTCCGACCTGCGCCGCACGCGCCGCCGCCGGATCGTCCTCGCGTCCACGACCGCGCTCGTCGTCCTCGCGTCCTTCGGTGCCTTCGTCGCAGTCGAGATGCTCTCGCTCCGCCCGAAACCGATGTACTACGGTCCGGGCGATCGTTCGTGCCTCACGCTGCGAGCCCCCGTCGTCGCCATCGCGACGGATCTTACGGGGGCGCCGGGGCACGAGCCCGCGCTCGCGGTCGACGGCGACCCCGCCACTTGGTACGAAAGCCGAGAGCCACCCGAGTTCGGATGGCTCAAGCTCCGCGTCTACTGGTCGACGGAGCGCCGAGGGCGCGTCTCGGTCCTCCTCGGCCGCCCGGAGGAGACCCCGCCCTTCGTCCCCGCCGTCGTCGAAGTGTCCACCAACGGCATCGCGTGGCGCCTCGCCGCGGAGATCGACTCGACGACCAACGCCGCCGTCTTCGAGGTTTCGGAGCCCTTCCGGGTGCTCTGCGTCCGCCCCGTCGCGGATTCCGACCGGCCCTTCGCCGTCCGCGAAGTCTCCGCCGACATCGACCCGGCCGAGTCGTTCTAATTGTTTTCTAATCGTTTTTCGCCTTCGGCGTGGTAGTATCCGCTCTTGTTGCACCACGTGCTCCAACCCCCAACCTCCAACCCCCAACCACGCCATGAAAAGCATTCCCCGCGTTTCCCGTGTTCCCCGGTTTCTCCTTGCCGCGCTTGCGCTTGCCGCCGCCGCGC
>CAMVRE010000101.1 GCA_947169825.1 uncultured Verrucomicrobiota bacterium
GACCGCCGCCTCGGCAACCGCGGCAAGTTCCAGGCGATCCTGCTCGCGCTGCAGTCCGGCGCGAAGACGCTCCCCGTCGCGTTCGGCGGCGGCGCCGCCGCGCGCAGCCTGCTGCTCGACGAGTTCGCGTTCGCGGACGAGGGCTGCCAGGAGGTGGACCTCGTCGCCACCGCCTCGCGCCCCGACCTGCTGCTCGACGCGGCCAGGACGCTCCCCGCCACGCAGATGGAGCCGCTCCTCGACGCCATCCCGCTCGCGACGGACGCCGAGGTCGCCTCGCGCCTCGCGGCGATCGCGCCGCTCATGCCCTCGGGCCTCGTCGACCACCTCGCGCCGCGCCTCCTGCTCGGCTCCGGCGCGGAGGCGTTCCGCGCGATGCTGCTCGACCAGTTCCGGCAGGACCACGTCTACAACCCCGACGCCGAGGCGCAGAACGAGTTCGAGGACGCCGATCCGGCGGACGACGGCGCGGCGGACGACTTCGGCCTCCCGAAGGCCGACGGCCTCTCGCTCGCGCTCCTGCGCTGGGTCTGCCACGCGATCTCCTCCGAGAAGTGCGGCCAGGCGCTGCGCGCGGTCGTCTCGCCCTTCGCCGTCGTCTCGCTCGCGAGCGTCGCGCTCGGGTTCCCCGCCGAGAAGGAGAACCTGCGCATGCGCAACGACCTGAAGAAGCTCTTCGTCGCCGGCCGCCGCAGCACCGACCCGAAGACCAAGGGCATCGAGGTCGACGAGGGCTGCAAGTGGCTCGTCCCGCTCATGGAGGAGATGACCCCCGAGGAGCGCGCCTCCGTCTTCCTGCGCGTCCAGGCCGTGGACGGCATCTGGGAGCCGCTCCGCAAGCGCAACCTCGTCGCCAACCTCCTCGCGAAGTGGCCCGAGCTCGGCGCCAACGTCCCGAAGGAGCGCGCGCCCGAGGCCAAGGGCTTCTTCGTCGAGAACGCCACGAGCACCCGCACCTACCGCGAGCGCGAGGCGCAGTACCGCCACCTGATGGACGTCGAGATGCCCCAGAACCGCAAGGACATCGAGTTCGCCAAGGGCTTCGGCGACCTCTCCGAGAACTTCGAGTACGAGAGCGCGCGCAACAAGGAGCGCGAGCTCGTCGCCCGCCAGCAGAAGCTCGAGGAGGAGCTCGGCCGCGTCTCCGCGTTCGACTTCTCGACCGTCGAGCAGAACGGCCTCGTCGGGCTCGGCTCCCGCGTCGTCGTGGAGCTGCCCGGCGGCGCCGAGAAGGTCTTCTCGATCCTCGGCGAGTGGGACAGCGAGCCCTCGCTCGGCATCCTCTCGTGCAGCACGCCGCTCGCGCGCGCGCTCCTCGACTGCCGCGAGGGCGACACCGTCGAGCTCCCCGCCGAGAACGAGGAGGGCACCGTCGAGGGCGTCGTGAAGTCCGTCGGGGCGCTCTCCGAGGACATCCTCGCCTGGTCCCGGGGCTAGCGCGAAATGGCCGTCCCGCCCCCCAACGCCGCCTCCGCCCGCGCCCTGCGCGAGCGGAAGGCGCAGCTCGACCGGCTCCTCTCCGAGGAGCTCCCGCGCAACCGCCGCGAGATCCAGGAGGCCAAGGAGTTCGGGGACCTCTCCGAGAACTTCGAGTACGAGAGCGCGCGCAACCGCGAGCGCCAGCTCCTCGCGCGGCTCGAGACGCTCCAGCGCGAGATCCGCGAGGCCGCGGAGTTCGACTTCTCGCTCGCCGAGGCCGGCGAGGAGGCCGCGCCCGGCACGCGCGTCGAGCTGCGGTTCGAGGACGGCACCGAGCGCGTCCTCAACATCCTCGGCCTCTGGGACTTCGACGAGGAGCTCTGCGTCATCTCCGCCCACGCGCCGCTCGCGCAGCTCGTGATCGGGCGGAAGGCGGGCGACTCCGTCTCCGTCCCCGACCCCGACTTCGACGGCGAATACCTCGCCGCGGAGATCGTCTCCGTCGGCCCCCTCCCGCCCGAGGTCCTCGCCTGGGCGCGATAGGGCGGCCGCGCGCTCCGCGCGGCCATGGGGCGGGCGCGGCCGCCCCTTAGGTGTAGCGCAGCACCTCGTCGATCGTCGTGGCGCCGTCGAGGATGTTGCGGATGCCGTCCTCGCGCATGGTGCGCATGCCGAGCTCGCGGGCCTTCTCGCGGATGACGAGCGTCGGCTTCTTCTCGGTGATCATCAGGCGGATCGGGTCGGAGACGGTCAGGTACTCGTAGAGGCCGGTGCGCCCCTTGTAGCCGGACTTGTTGCACGCGTCGCAGCCCGCGCCGAAGGCGAACTGCTTGCCCGCGACCTGCTCGCGCGTGAGCCCCAGGCGGTCGAGCTGCTCGTCCGTCGGCTCGTAGAACGTCCGGCACGAGCCGCAGATGCGGCGCACGAGTCGCTGGCCGAGGCACGCGTTGAGCGTCGAGGCGATGAGGTAGGGCGCGACGTCCATGTCGACCAGACGGGTGACCGCGCCGGCGGCGTCGTTGGTGTGGAGGGTGGAGAAGACCAGGTGGCCGGTGAGGGAGGCCTGGACGGCGATCTGCGCCGTCTCCAGGTCGCGGATTTCGCCGACCATGATGACGTCCGGGTCCTGGCGGAGGAAGGCGCGCAGCACCAGCGGGAAGGTGTTGCCCTGGATCGGGTTGATCGGGACCTGCACGAGGCCGTCGATGTCGTATTCGACCGGTTCCTCGGCGGTGAGGATCTTGGTGCCCTCCTTGTTGATGCGCCGGAGGCAGGAGTAGAGGGTGGTGGTCTTGCCGGAGCCGGTCGGGCCGGTGACGATGAGGATGCCGTTGGGCTTCTCGATGTCGGCGCCGATGCTGTCGTAGACGTCCTCGGGCATGCCGAGGTTCTCGAGGTCGAGCGAGACGACGGAGCGGTCGAGCACGCGGAGCACCACCGATTCGCCGAACTGCGTGGGGAGGCAGGACACGCGGAGGTCGATCACGCGGCCGCCGACGGGGAGCTGGATGCGGCCGTCCTGCGGGAGGCGGCGCTCGGCGATGTTGAGGCCCGACATGACCTTGATGCGGGAGATGACGGGCGTGGCGAGCGTCTTCGGCGGGGCGGTCATCTCGTAGAGCGCGCCGTCGACGCGGTAGCGGATGTGGAACTCCTTCTCGAAGGGCTCGAAGTGGATGTCGGAGGCGCGCGCCTGGACGGCCTGCAGGAGGACGAGCTGGACAAGGCGGACGACGGGGGCGGCGGAGGCGGCCTCGGAGAGCGCCTTCTCGTCCATCTCCGCGTCGTCGCCGACGCCGACGCCGGTCGTCTCGAAGTCGGTGAGCGCGAGGTAGTTGTCGACCGAGGACTCGGCGCTGCCGTAGTAGCGGGAGATGCAGTCGAGGACCTCCTGCTTGCGCGCGAAGGCGAAGCGGATCTCCTTGCCGAGGACGAAGCCGAGCTCGTCGGAGACGAGGGGGCTCGGGATCGTGTAGGTGGCGAGGGTGACGGACGCGTCGTCGGCCTCGATCGGCACGACGTTGTACATGCGCGCCACGGAGCCCTTGACGGCGGCGAGGTAGTCCGGGTTGATGTCGACGCCGGCGAGGGTGACGACCTCGCTGCCGGCGTTGGCGGCGATGGAGCCGAGCAGGTCGTCCTCGGTGAGGTAGTTGCCGTCGACGATGATGTCGCGCGGCTCCTTGCCGGAGCGCTCCTGCTCTTCGAGGATTTCGTCGCACGCGGCGTCGTCGAGCATCCCGGTCGCGTGCAGCGACTCGAGGACGGGGTCGGAGGAGTAGTTCTTTTCAGCCATGGTCGGTCTTTCGGTCTGACGGTCACGCGGTCACACGGTCATTCAGCATTGTGCATTGTGCATTGTGCATTCAGCATTAACCTTGTCCGGTGAGTTCCTTGATCTTCTCGAGCTGGGTGTCGGGATCGCGGGACTTGGAGATGAATTCCTCGTAGGAGATCATGCCGGAGGTGTAGAGCTCCAGCAGGTGGGAGTCGAGCGTCCGCATGCCGTATTTGGCGCCGGTCTGGATGTCGGAGGTGATTCGGTGCGTGTTGCCGTCGCGAATCATCGAGGCGATGGACGGCGTGTTCACCATGATCTCGAAGGCGGCGACGCGCCCCGGCTTGTCGATGCGCGGGATCAGCAGCTGCGAGATCACCGCCACGAGGCCGACGGAGAGCTGCATGCGGATCTGGCCCTGCTGGTCGGTCGGGAAGGCGCCGACCATGCGGTCGACGGTGGAGGCCGAGCCGGTGGTGTGGAGGGTGCCGAAGACGAGGTGTCCGGTCTCGGCGGCGGTGATCGCGGCGCCCATCGTCTCGAGGTCGCGCATTTCGCCGACGAGGATGACGTCCGGGTCCTGGCGCAGCGCGCGGCGGATGGCCTCCGCGAAGCTCGGGACGTCGGCGCCGATCTCGCGCTGCGTGACGACGGACTTCTTGTGGTTGTGGTAGAACTCGATCGGGTCCTCGATCGTGATGATGTGGCAGGCGCGGTTCTCGTTGATGAAGTTGAGCATCGACGTGAGCGTCGTCGTCTTGCCGGAGCCGGTCGGGCCGGTGACGAGGATGAGCCCGCGGGGCTTGTAGAGCAGCTCGTTGATCTCCTCCGGGAGGCCGATCTTCTTGAGCGGGATCATCTCGTTCGGGATCTGGCGCAGCACCAGGCCGATGCGGCCCTTCTGCTTGAAGACGGACACGCGGAAGCGCGCGCGGTCCTCGAACGGGAGGCCGAAGTCGGCGCCGCCGTTGTTCTGGACGGACTCCATCTGCGCCTCGGTGCAGATCGTGCGCATCAGCAGCTCCGTGTCCTCGGGCTCGAGGACCGGCATGTCGAGCGGCTGCAGGTCGCCGTGCACGCGCAGCACGGGCGGATCGCCGACGGCGAGGTGGAGGTCGGACGCGCCGAAGTCGCAGGCGGCTTCGAGCAGCTGGTGCATGAGTTCGGGTTCGATCATGGCAAGGCTCCTAGTTCTCGTCGCCCATCGTGACGCGCAGCACCTCGGAGACCGTGGTGATGCCGGCGAGGACCTTGCGGACGCCGTCCTCGCGGAGGGTGCGCATGCCCATCTCGCGGGCGCGGGCGCGGAGGTCGCGGGCGGGGCGGTTGTCGAAGATCATCTGCTGGATCTCGTCGTCGAGCTTGAAGATCTCGAAGATGCCCTTGCGCCCCTTGTAGCCGGACTGGTTGCAGCGCGTGCAGCCGGAGCCCTTGTAGAGCTTGGCGCCCTGATACTGCTGCGGGTCGAGGCCGAGCGAGCGGATCTCGGTGACGTCCGGGTCGTACTCGCCGCGGCACTCCGAGCAGATCGAGCGGACGAGGCGCTGGGCCATGACGGCGCGGAGCGCGGAGGCGACGAGGAAGTTCTTGACGCCCATGTCCAGCAGACGCGTGATCGCGGAGGGCGCGTCGTTGGTGTGCAGCGTCGAGAACACGAGGTGGCCGGTGAGGGCCGCCTCGGTGGCGATGCCGGCCGTCTCGAGGTCGCGGATTTCGCCGATCATCACGATGTTCGGGGCCTGGCGCAGGATCGCGCGCAGCGCGGCGGCGAACGTCATGCCGATGTCGGCGTGGACGGCGACCTGGTTGATGCCGGACATCTGGTATTCGACCGGGTCCTCGACGGTGATGATCTTGCGGTCGGGCTTGTTGATCTGGCCGAGGCAGGCGTAGAGCGTCGTCGTCTTGCCGGAGCCGGTCGGCCCGGTCACGAGCAGGACGCCGTCCGGGAGGTTGATCAGGCTCTCGAACATCTGCTGGTCGTCCGTCATGAAGCCGAGGTCGGGGAGGCCCAGCGCGAGGTTCTGCTTGTCGAGGATACGCATGACGATCGACTCGCCGTGGCCGGTCGGCACCGTCGAGACGCGGAGGTCGAGCTCGCGGCCGCGGACCTTGATCTGGATGCGGCCGTCCTGCGGGATGCGGCGCTCGGAGAGCTTCATGTTCGCCATGAGCTTGAAGCGCTGGAGGATCGCGCCCTGGAGGCGGCGGGGCGGGGACTCCTGCTCGCGCAGCACGCCGTCGATGCGGTAGCGGATGCGGAAGTGGTGCTCCATCGGCTCGAGGTGGATGTCGGACGCGCGGGCGACGAAGGCGCGCATGATGATCTGCGCGCAGAGCTTGACGATCGGGGCGTCCTTCTCGCCGGCGGTGGAGGCGCCGAGCTGGTTCTCGAGGCCGAGCGACTCCTCGTCCTCGCCGCCGCCGCCCTCGGCCTTCTTCTTCTCGTCGCTGTCGATCTCGTCGAGGAGGCCGGACATCATGTCGATGTCCTGGTCGGGGTAGAGCATCCCGAGCGCGGTGGCGATCTGCTTGAACGGGGCGATCGCGCCCTCGACGTCCTTGCCGAGGACCGAGCGGAGCGAGTCGAGCGTCTCGAAGTTCATCGGGTCGGCCATCGCGACCGTGAGGACGCCGTCCTGCTCGTAGAGCGGGACGACGCGGAACTTCTTGGCGAGCTCGCCGGGGAGGAGCGCGCGGACGGAGTCGTTCATCTCCAGGCCGGAGATGTCGAGGAACTGCATCCCGAACTCCTTGGCCAGGGCGCCGAGGACGTCGTTCTCCTCGATCTTGTTGGACCGGACCAGGGTGTCGACGATCGAGGCGCCGGACTTGGCCGCGTCGGTGGCGACCGAGTCGACCAGCGCCTGGGTGACGACGTTGTTTTCGAGGAGGATCTGGAGGACGTAATCGTCGTTGGATGTCACGGCGGGACTCCGGGGCTGCGGGAAAGGGGTTGGATGCGGAGACGGACCGCCCGGCGGACCGGGTCGGCGCATGCGCCCCCGTGGGGCGCGCTTTCGGGCATTGTAGCATACCCCCCGGTCTTTTCCAAGCGGGAATTCGGCCGACCCCGACGGACGGAATCGCCGCTTGCGCGCGGGAGCGGCGGTCTGGTAGAATGCCGCCCGTTTCCGCCGCGCATCGCCCGTCGGACCTTGCGCATCGCGCCTCTCGCATTGCGCCCATCCTCTCCCCTCTTTCCTCTCACCTCCCACCTCTCACCTTTCACCTTCCCATGGCCCTCTCCCAAGGATCCGCCTCCTTCCGCCTCTTCCAGTTCGACGCCAAGCTCGACCCCGACGCCCTCCTCGAGGCCTGCGCCGCCGACGCCCTCCCGCCGCTCCCCCTCGCCGGCCTGCGCGAGACCGCGATCTCCGGCTGGTCCTCGCCGCGCTTCTTCACCGACGGCGAGATCAACGACGAGACGTGCCGCGCCGGCAAGTTCGTCCACCTCTCCCTCGTCAAGGCCGAGCGCAAGATCCCCAAGTCCCTCCTCAACGCCTACTGCCGCGCCGAGGAGGTCGCCCTCATGCGCGAGAAGGGCCTCGACAGCGTCAACCGCGCCACCCGCCAGCAGATCAAGGAGGAGGTCGCCAAGCAGCTTCTGCCCAAGATGCAGCCCACGCTCAAGGGGATCGACCTGGCGATCGACCTGGAGCGGTCGCTGCTCTACACCGACGCCAAGTCCGACAAGCAGGTCGACGCCCTCGCGGAGGCGTTCGCGCGCGCCGCGCACACGGCCCTCGTCCCGCTCGACGCCGCCGGCGCCGCCCTGCGCCGCCACAACGTCCGCACCGACGAGCTCGCGCCCGCCTCCTTCACGCCGGAGGACAACGGCGACTTCGTCGTGAACGACCCCGGCCTCGACTTCCTCACCTGGCTCTTCTGGCGCTTCCAGACCGGGAAGGGCTCGTTCGAGCTGCCCGGCGCCGGCTCGCCGCACGCGGAGATCGTGCTTGACGGCCCCGTCTCCCTCGTCCTCGAGGCGCAAGGCGCGTTCCACACGTCGCTCAGCCACGGCACGCCGCTCCTGAGCCGCGAGTTCAAGACCGCGCTCCTCGGCGGCAAGAAGATCTCGTCCGTGAAGATGCTCCTCACGATCGGCGGCGAGACCTGGACCGCGGGCGTCTCGGCGCCGTCGTTCGCCTTCACCGGGATCAAGCTCCCGCCGACCGACAAGAACCGCGACCCGAGCGCGACCTTCCTCGACCGGATGCGCCTGCTGCAGCAGCTCTCGGACTCCTTCTTCGCGCTCTACGGCGCGTTCCTCGCCGTGCGCGCGGACGCCGCCGCGTGGCGCCGCGACCTCGCCGCCATCGCGAAGTGGATGCCGGCGCTCGAGGTCAAGGCGTAGCGCCCGCGCCATGTCCGGCGACCCTCCGCTTCCGTTCGATCCGCCCGACGCGCCGCCGGGGCTCTACCCGGCCCCGCCCGAGGCGCTCGCCGCCCGCCTCCGCGCCTCCGTCCCGGAGAAGCGCTTCGTCCACAGTCTCGGCGTCGCCGCCGAGGCGCGCCGCCTCGCCGCGCTCCACGGCGCGGACGTCCCGCGCGCCTGGCTCGCCGGCCTCCTCCACGACTGCGCCAAGGGGATCCCGAAGGAGCGGCAGGCCGAGGAATGCGACCGCCTCGGCGTCGCGCTGGACCCCGCCACGCGCGCGCTGCCGCAGGTGATCCACGGCTTCCTCGGCGAGCGCCTCGCCCGGACCGACTACGGCGTGCGGGACGAGGCCGTCCTGCGCGCGATCCGCCTCCACACCGTCGGAGGCGCCGGCATGACCGCGCTGGACAAGGTCGTCTTCCTCGCCGACGGCACCGAGCCCGGCCGCCACTACCCGGGCGTCGAGGACGTCCGCGCCGCCGCGGACCGCGGCCTCGACGAGGCCATCCGCCTCTTCCTCGACGGACAGTTCGCCTACCT
>CAMVRE010000102.1 GCA_947169825.1 uncultured Verrucomicrobiota bacterium
GAGTGAAGAGTGGCGGGCGATCAGAAGTTCATCGACTGCGCCTCGGTGGCGAGCTGGGCGAGGACGTCGGCCTCCGAGCCGTCGATCTTCGGGCGGTTCTCGGGCGACCAGGCCTCGACGTGGTAGCCGGCGCCGATGAGCACGACGTCGGACTTGAGCCCGGCGAAGGCGAGCAGCGAGTCCTTGACGCGGATGCGGTTCATCGTGTCGACGGAGAGGCAGCTCACGAGCTCGCCGATGCGGCTCGTGAAGGAGGCCTTCGTCGCGTCCGAGAGCGCGGCGTGGCGGAAGGCCTCCATGCGGCGGTCGAACTCGGCGGGGCAGAAGATGTCGAGGCAGCGCGGGCCGTGCAGATGCGAGAGCGACGGCATCACGTAGACCTGCGGCGGGCGCCCCATGCGCTCGTACCAGTCCGTCGGGATTGTGAAGCGGCGCTTGGGGTCCAGCTTGTGGTCCGCGCGCCCGAGAAGCGGCTGGATGAGAGCCGAATCGCGGTTTTCGCCGGGAGGGGTCTGGACGGTCGTCTCTGACATTTCGTGACCTTTTGTGCTCTCCTTATACACCTTCTCCCACCCGATTGCAAGCAAAAAATGCATGGAAAAATTCCGCCTTCATCCGCCGCCATGCTTGCCCCAGAGCCGCCTTCCGTGTAGAATGCGCCTCGTTTCCGCCGCCGGAAGCGGTGCGAAAAGCCCCCTCCCCTCCCCCGCCCCGCCATGCACAACGACTCCCACCCCGACTGGAGCGCGATCGCCGCCTGCGACGCGCACATGCACCTCTACCGCGGCTGCTCCTTCGCCTGGAACCTGCAGATGATGCGCGGCTACATGGAATGGTTCGGCCTCGAGCGCGCCGCGCTCATGGCCCTCCCCGCGATGACGGAGAACCCGTGGTGGCGCGACGACGGCTCGAACCTGCGCTGCCTCGGCGTGAAGGCCGCCCTCAACGCCGAGAACCCCGCGCGGAAGGTCTACGCCTTCGCCGGGCTCCATCTCGGCGACGGCGCCGCGCCCTCGTCCGCGGAGGACTTCGCCGACCAGGCGCGCCGCGCGCTCGACATGGGCTACGACGGCTTCAAGTCGCTCCAGGGCAAGCCGGGCCTGCGCAAGCGCTGCGGCTTCGCGCTCGACGCGCCCGTGCTCGACCCGTTCTACGCCGTCCTCGAGGAGCGCGGCCGCCCGCTCGTCTTCCACGTCGGCGACCCGGCCGACTTCTGGGACGTCGAGAACGCCCGTCCGGACGCGAAGGCGAACGGCTGGGTCTACGACGGGACGTTCCCGACGCTCGCGCAGCTGCGCGCCGAGGCGGAGAACGTCCTCCGGAAGCACCCCGCGCTCGCGGTGAACTTCGCCCACGTCTTCTTCCTCGGCGAGGACCCCGACGAGGCGGAGCGCCTCCTCGAGACCTACCCGAACCTCGGCCTCGACCTCACGCCCGGATGGGAGATGAACATCGGCTTCACGAGGTTCCACGACCGCTGGCACGGGATCGTCGAGCGCTTCCCCGACCGCTTCTACTTCGGCACCGACAACGCCAACTGGCACGCCTCGGCCGACCTCGCGTCCTACGACGAGCCGTTCCGCTGGGCCTACGACATGGACCGCTCGCTCCTCGGCGAGGACCCCGCCGCGTTCAAGGTCCGGTGCGACGAGGACGTTCACGAGTTCCGCCCGTTCGAGCTCTCCCCCGCGACGCGCGAGGCCGTCCTGCGCGGCAACTTCCTCCGCCGCTACGGCGCGGAGCCGGTGCCGGTCGACCGCGACGCCGCGTTCGAGGAGGCCCGGCGCCTCTGCGCGTTCGTCGACAAGCGCTGGCCCGCCGGGACGCATCCCGACTCGTGGCGCACGACGCTCCGGATCCTGCGCCGCTGGACCGCCTCGCCCGACGCGCTCTTCGCGCCCGAGTCCCTCGCGTAGCGCGCCCGCGAAGGCCCCGTCCGGTCGCCGCCGCAATCCCGGGCGGCCTCGCGCCCCGTCGTCAAGACCGCCACCGGCCGCGCGACCGCGCATCCGGGGTTTCGGCGACGGGAAGGCCGGCCTGGATCGCCACGCATTTTTTCGTTGGACATTGCTCCCGGCTTGGAGTATCATAGCGCGCGTTCTCGCCCACTTGAAAAACCACGAGGCAACACCCATGAAATCCACGCCCGCTTTCGCGTTCGGCGCCGCTCTCGCCGCCGCCGCGCTCCTGACCCCCGGCTGCCGCACCATCCACCGCGGCGAAACGCCCGCCGAGCCCGACCCCGCCGCCGTCTCCGCGGACGGCGTCTCGCCCAAGCCCGTCGTCCTCGATGCCGCCCAGGTCGGGACGGACGGCACCTACAAGGAGTTCGTGATCGCCGACGAGAACGCCGACCGCGCCTACGCCGTCGAGGCCGACGGCCTCACCGGCCAGACCGGCCGCCACGTCCCCGCGCCGCCGCCCGCGCCGGATCCCGTCGTCGCCCCCGTCGTCGCGCCCGCGGCCCCCGGCGCCTCCGGCGTCTACGTCGTCCAGGACGGCGACATCTTCGGCCGCATCGCGCAGAAGCACGGCGTCTCGCAGAAGGCGCTGCTCGACGCGAACCCCGGCCTCAAGGATCCGAACCGGATCCGCATCGGCCAGAAGCTCAACGTCCCGCCGCGCGGGACCGGCCTCGGCGCCGCCGCGCCGAAGAAGGCCGGCGCCAAGAAGGGCGCCCAGAAGAAGGCCGCCGCCACGCTTCCGGCCAAGGCCGGCTACACGGTCTACGTCGTGCAGGAAGGCGACATCCTCGGCCGCATCGCGAACCGCCACAAGACCACGGTGAAGGCGATCATGGAGGCCAACGGCATCACCGACCCGGCCAAGCTCCGCGCCGGCAAGCCGATCTACGTCCCGTCCGCCTCCGCGCCCGCCGCGGCGCCCGCGCCCGTCGAGACGGTCGCCCCCGCGCCCGCCGACCCCGCGCCCGCCTCCGGCGGCGACGACTTCCTCGGCACGTTCGCCAACTAGGCGGCGCGCCATGCCGTCCGTCCCCGGGCCCCTGCTCTTCCGCCCCGTCTACAAGGACTATCTCTGGGGCGGGGATCGAATCGCGAAGCGCTTCGGCCGCGCCGACGCCCCCGCGCGCTGCGGCGAGTCGTGGGAGGTGAGCGCGCACCCCGACGGCATGTCCGTCGTCGAGGCCGGGCCCTTCGCCGGGCGCGACCTCGCCTCGCTCTGCGAGGAGTTCGGCGCGGCGCTCGTCGGCTCCTTCGCCGAGGGGACGCGCTTCCCGCTCCTCGTGAAGCTCATCGACGCGAAGAAGCGCCTCTCCCTCCAGGTCCACCCGGACGACGAGGGCGCCGCGCGCCACGGCGGCGAGGCGAAGACCGAGATGTGGTACTTCCTCGAGGCCGCGCCGGGCGCGACGGTCTGCGCCGGCCTGAAGGAGGGCGTCGGCCCGCGCATCTTCGCCGACGCGGTGAAGGAGCACGGCGTCGCCTCGCTCGTCCGCGTCGTCGACGCCGAGCCCGGCAAGGCGCTCTACATCCCCGGCGGGCTCGTCCACGCGATCTGCGAGGGCTGCTTCGTGCTCGAGGTCCAGCAGAGCTCCAACACGACCTGGCGCGTCTACGACTGGGACCGCGTCGGCCCCGACGGCCGCCCGCGCGAGCTGCACGTCGCCCGCGCGATGGAGGTCATCGACTGGAAGGCGCCCCCCGCGTCGCTCAGCGTCCCCTATGCGATGAAGGCCGCCGACCCGCGCAACAAACGCGAGCGCGTCGTGCGCAGCGACTACTTCACGATGGAGCGCTACGAGCTCGCCGCGCCCGAGCCCTTCGCGCTCGACGGCCGCTCCTTCCGCGTCCTCTTCGCCGCGCGCGGCGCGCTCCTCGTGCGCGAGGCGGGCGGCCGCGAGACCCTCGTCCCCGAGGGCCGCAGCTGCCTCCTTCCGGCGGCGCTCGGCGAGGGCGCCGTCGCGCCTTCGGACGCCGCGGCCGGCGCGTCGTTCCTCTCCATGGAGCTCTAGCGATGGCGCGCCACACCGCAGCAGACGGCGCCCGTTCGGGGCGTGCGACGCCGATCGTCCTGCTGCTCCTCGTCGCCATCGCGGCGATGGGATTCTACTCGATCGTCCCGGACTGCTTCCGGGCGCGCGACGGCATCCGCGTCGAGCTCGCCGCCCGCGCCGCACGGCGCTGCGACGCGGCCGCGCGCGACTACGTCTCCCGCGGCTGGCGCGACAGCGTCACAAACGTCACGCCCGAAATGGTCGACGCCTACTACGCCCGCCTCCACGAGCCCGCGATCGCATGGCCCGCCGCCGCCGACCTCTCCACGCTCGACTTCTCGGACACCAACGGCGTCTCCGTCGTCGTCTCCCTCCGCGGCGGTCCGCGGCGCGTATCCGCCGCCGATCTCGTCCACCCCTAGCCCCCTCACTCCCGCACATTCCCGCCATGAAGATCGCCCTCGGCTCCGACCACGCCGGCTTCGCCGTCAAGGAATCCCTCAAGTCCCTCCTCTCCGCCCGCGAGGGCGTCGCGCTCGAGGACGCCGGCTGCGCCTCGGCCGAGTCCTGCGACTACCCGGACTTCGGCGAGAAGGTCGCCGCCGCCGTCGAGACCGGCGCCGTCGACCGCGGCATCCTCGTCTGCACCACCGGCGCCGGCATGACGATCGCCGCGAACCGCTTCCCCCACGTCCGCGCCGCCCTCGCCGAGTCGCCCGAGGAGGCCGCCACGATCCGCGACCACAACGGCGCCAACGTCCTCGTCCTCGCCGCCGGCAAGACCCCGGCCGCCGCCATCCCCGCGATCGTCGAGGCGTTCCTCGCCGGCCCCGACCCGACCGCGGAGCGCCACGTGCGCCGCGTCGCGAAGCTCTCGCGCGAGGGCAACCGCCTGCTCGAGGTCGCGCACCTCCAGGACGCCGACCCCGAGGTCTGGCGCGCCGTCCTCGACCATGCTGAGCAGGAGCGCTCCTGCATCAACCTCATCGCCTCCGAGAACCTCACGAGCCGCGCCGTCCGCGAGGCGCAGGGCTCCGTCCTCACGAACAAGTACGCCGAGGGCTACCCCGGCAAGCGCTGGTATTCCGGCTGCCGGTTCGTCGACGAGATCGAGCAGCTCGCGATCGATCGCGCCAAGGCCCTCTTCGGCGCCGAGGCCGCCAACGTCCAGCCGCACTGCGGCGCCTCCGCGAACCTCGCCGTCTACCTCGCCGTCCTCCAGCCCGGCGACACCATCCTCTCGATGGCGCTCGACCAGGGCGGCCACCTCTCCCACGGCTCGCCCGCGAACATCTCCGGCAAGATCTACGACATCGTCCCCTACGGCGTGGACCCCGCCACGGAGCGCCTGGACTACGACGCGCTCGAGGCGCTCGCCGTCGAGAAGAAGCCGCGCCTCATCCTCGCCGGCGCGAGCGCCTACCCGCGCACGATCGACTTCGCCCGCTTCCGCGCGATCGCCGACCGGGTCGGCGCCTACCTCCTCGTCGACATGGCGCACATCGCGGGCCTCGTCGCCGGCGGCGCGCACCCCTCGCCCGTCCCCTACGCGGACTTCGTCACCACCACCACCCACAAGACGCTCCGCGGCCCGCGCGGCGGCCTGATCCTCTGCAAGGAGAAATACATCAAGGACGTCAACCGCGCCGTCTTCCCCGGCCTGCAGGGAGGCCCGCTCGAGCAGGTCATCGCCGCGAAGGCCGTCTGCTTCAAGGAGGCGATGACCGACGAATACAAGGCCTGGGCGCACCAGGTCGTGAAGAACTGCGCGACGCTCGCGGCCGACCTCGCGGCCGACGGCTTCCGGCTCGTCTCGGGCGGCACGGACAACCACCTCTTCCTCGTCGACGTCACCGCGAAGGGGCTCACCGGCAAGGTCGCGGCCGAGGCGCTCGACGAAACCGGCATCATCGTGAACAAGAACGCGATCCCGTTCGACAAGAACTCGCCGTTCGTCACCTCCGGCATCCGCATCGGCACCGCGACCGTCACCACGCGCGGGATGAAGGAGCCGGAGATGCAGTTCATCGCGGACCGCATCAAGCTCGTCCTCGCCAACGTCGGCGACGCGGCCGTCAAGGCGCGCGTCCGCGCCGAGGTCGCCGACTTCGTCGCGCGCTTCCCGGTCCCGTAGTCCTGCGGTCCGGCCCTAGCCGGCCGGAGTCCGCTGCGCCTGCCACCAGATCCAGGCGAGGATCGCGAGCGCGGCGAGGGCGGCGACGATCCAGAAGATCCACGCGCCGCGCGAGGAGGCCTTCGAGGTCTTCGTGTAGCTCATGCCCGTCCCGGGCAGTCCGACGCTGGCCGTGCGCTTGCCGGTCGAGGATACGGTGTAGTGCGCGCCCCGCCGACCGAAGGAGAGACTGACGCCCCTCGCGCTCAGGTTGAGGCAGACGAAGGGCAGGATCTGGATGCGTTTGCGGTAGCGAAAGCCCATGGCGCGCGATTCTACCGGAACCGGATCCGCGTTGCAAACGGCCCCTACCGCCGGGAGCGGCGCTTCGCCCTCGGGATCGAGGGCGCGCGGCGGGAGCCGCCGGGGACGCGCTCGAGGACCATCGCCGTGCGGCTCGGGAGGTAGACGCGGATGCGGGGCAGCGCCTGCCCGTCGCGGATCTCCCACGCGGTGCGGAAGACCTGCCCCTGCGCGATGCGCCCCTGGCCGCCGAAGGCGGGCCGGTCGGTGTCGAGCAGGAGCCGGTAGTCGCCCGGCGGGACGGCGAGCGGCCAGTCCGCGTGCGAGTCGCGCCAGTGGAAGTTCAGCAGGACGACGAAACGACCGCGCGCGAAGGCGAGCACCTTCGCCGCGTCGTCGCACGCGAGGAGCTTCGCGGGGCCGTCGAGCACATCCGGGTCGGAGGCGAAGAGCCGCACCATCGCCTCGTCCCAGTCGGCCAGGTAGGAGAACTGCAGGTTCGGGTCGTCGCGCAGGCTCCAGCGGCGGCGCGCCTTGTCGCAGCTCCAGCCGTTGCCCTCGCGCGGGAAGTCGATCCACTCGGGGTGGCCGAACTCGTTGCCCATGAAGCAGAGGTAGCCGCCGCCGGCGGTCGCGAGCGTGGCGAGGCGCGCCATCTCGTGGACCGCGACCGCGCGCTCGACGACGAGGCTGCCGCTGCCGCGGTGCATCGAGTCGTAGATCGCGGGGCCGACCGCCTCGAAGAACATCGTCTTGCCGCCGACGAGCGCCTGGTCGTGGCACTCGAAGTAGCTCACCGTGCGCTCGTCGGCGCGACGGCTCGTGAGCTCGTGCCAGAGCCACCCCAGGTCCCAGCGCTCGTCGGGCACCTCGCGCAGGAGCTTTCCCCACGCCTCGGTGACGCCCATCGCCATGCGGTAGTCGAAGCCCGCGCCGCCGTCGCGCGCCGGCGCGGCGAGGCCGGGCATGCCCGAGACGTCCTCCGCGATCGTGATCGCGTCGGGGCGGACCGCGTGGATCACGCGGTTGGCGAGCGCGAGGTAGGCGAAGGCGTCCTCGTCGACGGTCTCGTCGAAGTACTGCCGGTATTCGGTGAAGTCGAAGCCGAGGCCGTGGTGCGAGTAGAGCATCGAGGTGACGCCGTCGAAGCGGAAGCCGTCGAAGCGGTACTCGTCGAGCCAGAAGCGGCAGTTGGAGAGCAGGAAGTGCTGCGTGGCGAGGCGGCCGTAGTCGAAGAGGACGGAGTCCCAGACCGGGTGGCGGCCGCGCGGGCCGTCGTGCAGGTAGCAGTGCGCGGTGCCGTCGAAGCGCGCGAGGCCCTCGACCTCGTTCGCGACGGCGTGCGAGTGCACCAGGTCCATGATGACCGCGATGCCGAGGCCGTGGGCGGCGTCGACGAGCGCCTTGAGCTCCTCCGGCTCGCCGAAGCGCGACGACGCCGCGAAGAAGCTCGAGACCTGGTAGCCGAACGAGCCGTAGTATGGGTGCTCGGCGACGGCCATCAGCTGCAGCGTGTTGTAGCCGGCCTTCGCGACGCGCGGCAGGACCTTCTCGCGGAACTCGCGCCAGGTCCCGACCTTCGGCTCCTCCTGCGCCATCCCGACGTGGGCCTCGTAGACGAGCGGATCGCGCCTCGGGACGCGCCAGCCCGGATGCCTCCAGCGGTAGGGCCGCGCCGGCGCCCACACCTGCGCCGCGAAGATCTTCGTGTCGGGGTTCTGCACGACGCGGCGCGCGTAGGCCGGGAGCCGCACGCCGCCGCCGCCCGGCCACTCCATCTCGAGATGGTAGAACTGCCCGTGCGCGAGCGCGCGGGCGGGGAGGCGCAGCTCCCAGTCGCCGTCCGAGCCTTCGATTCGCCCGGCCTCGAAGCGCTCCTCGCGCCTCCAGCCGCTGAAGTCGCCGACGAGCCACATCCGCGAGGCGTTCGGCGCGTGCTCGCGGAAGGTCCAGCCGCCGCGGACGCGGTGCAGGCCGTACCACTCGTGGGCGCTCGCGAAGTCGGCGAGCGAGCCGGAGCCGGCGAGCTTTTTCTCCAGCGCGCGCGCCTTCGCGGCGCGGCGCTCGACGACGGGGAGGAACGGCGCGAGCCAGGGATCTTCGACGAAGCGGGGGCGTGGCGGGGTCATGCGGCGGATTCTAGCAGAAGCCCCGCTCCGGCGCACCCTCTTTCTTCTCCGGCTCGACGTGGACGATCACGTGCGTCCACTCGCCGAAGCGCGCGCGGAGGCG
>CAMVRE010000103.1 GCA_947169825.1 uncultured Verrucomicrobiota bacterium
GTCCGGCGCCGACGCGACCGCACGGGCCCGCCCGGCGGAGCCGGCGGCCTCCGGCGACGCCTCCGCGCCCGCCAGCCCGATCAGGGCGGCGGCGAAGGCGGCGAAACGGCGGATGTGCAGTCGCATAGGGGCGAAGTGTAGCACACTCCGCGCGCGGAATCCAGCGGTTTTTCGATTGAGCCCGCCCTCCCGGCGGTCCCGCGGCGCGGCCGCTGTGACGGCGGCCGCTTCCGGAGCGCAAGTAGGAGCTCTTTCATGGCGCAGTATGCTAGCAACTCTTATGTTCGCCCGCAAGCATGGGCGGAACATCAGCGCTCGGCCGTGATGGCGACGACGGCCGGGACGGCGGCGCTGCGGGCGGAGATCGGCTCGATACCGAGGATCTCGACGTCAGGGCGGGGGTTCTCCCAGCGGGCGCATTGGACGTTGACGGTGCCGAGGACGGGATTGGAGGATTCCACGGCAAGCTTGGCGTCCGAGGGAACGAACGAGCCGTGCCACGGGCCGATCTCGGCCTTGGCGCGGCAGACGAAGTCCGCGGTCGCGCCGTCCGCGTAGCGGATGCGGTAGGTCAGCACCGGCGTCCCCGGCGTCTCGTCCCAGCCGTAGCCGTGGAGGAAGTAGAGCCGCCGCGCCTTGCGGCCGACGGGAATCTCCGGCGCGGCGTCCGGGAAGAAGTCGCGGTTCGTCCCGAAGAGGACGATGGCGGCGCGGCCGCCGTTCGTGGCGGGGTCGGCGATCTCGAACGGCACGCCGGCGAGGACGTGGCGCCCGAGCGGCATCGACGCGAAGTCGTTGGAGCCCTGGTCGAACCAGCCGCCGCGCCCGTCGCCCGCGACCTCGTCGGCGAAGGCCATGTTCGCGCTACCGGCGATCGGGACCGGCGTGCAACGCGAGGCGTCGACGTCGGGCCAGCGGCGCGCGGCGTCGTGCGCCGCGGTCGCCTCCGCCGCGCGCCGCGCGAACTCGGCCAGCGCGGGCGCTTCGCGAACCCGGTCCGCGTCGACGATCGCCCGCATGGCGGGCGCGTCGACGAGAGTTAAATCGGCGCTTCGCGCCTGTAAGGCGCCGCTGCGCGGCGCTAAATCGGCGCTGCGCGCCTGTAAATCAATGCTCGGTGGTTTGCGCGAGAGGATGAAAAGGGCGCGCTCCTGCGGCGGGACGGCGACGAAGACGCCGTTGGAGAGCGAGGCGGCGTTCCAGGTCTCGTTCGTCCCGTTGAGGAGAAGCCGCCCATGGATCGGGTCGGAGAGGTAGAACGCGCCGCCATCGGCGATGTTCCAGCGGAGGATGCCGCCCCGGGTGGCGTCCTCGCCGAAGGCGACGAAGAAGAGGAGCTTGAAGTCGCCGCGGTCGATGACCTGGACGTCGCTTCCGCGCGGCGGGCGGCTGGTGTCCTCCAGCATAAGCGTCGCGTCGCGCCGGGCGCCGCTCGCGGCGAGGGCGGCGAGAAGAGGGGCGACCGAGGCGTCGGAGTCGGCGTCGAGGCGGAGGATCTTCGAGGAAGGGCAGGGGAGGGGATCGCCGCGCTCGTCGGCGAGGAAGGCGTCGTTGTCCGCGACGACGGTGACGCCGCTCTCGGCGAGGCGGCTCGCGGCCGCCGCGCCCTCGGGCGTGGCGAAGCGGGCGGAGGGCACGACGAGCGCGCGGACGCTCGGCGGGAGCCCGGCGTGCAGGTCCTCCTCGAAGACGATCTGCACGGGGTAGTGCGCGCCGAGGACGGCGCCGTGCCAGCGCTGAAGGCGCTCGCGGTAGTCCATGCGGACGTGCCCGAGCATCCGCACCGTCGGGTAGGAGAAGACGACGGCCACGCTCGGGGCCTCGTCGCTCCGCGTGCGCGGGACGTCGAGGATGTGGTCGCGGAAGGGTTCGAGCTCGTCGCGGAAGAGCCGGAAGCCGTCGAGCGCCTCGGGCGGCCAGGCGTAGGGGTTCAGCAGGTGCGCCGACTTGTAGGACGGCTTCTCGACCATCCGGCGCGCGCCGTCGAGGTCCTTCCACTCCCAGGCGCGCTTGGCCCAGCAGTAGGCGAAGGCGCCGCTCGAGCCGTGGAAGAGCTCGGCCCAGAGAACCGTCGCGAGGTCCTCGCGGCGGCTCGGGACGCGGAGCCCGGACTCGATGCGCTGGCAGTAGAGCTCGTCGTTGACCATCGGCTTGCGGCCGCGCCGCGCGAGGGCGCGGTAGAGGTCCAGGTCGAAGAAGTGGCCGGGCGCCTTGTCGAAGACCACGTCCTCCATCTCGCCGGCCCCGACGACCTCCGCGCCGCTGCGCCCGAACGGGAAGCCGCCCTCGTAGGCGAGCACGTCCAGCGCGTCCGCGACGAGCCGGTAGTCCATGCACGCGTCGCGCTCCTTCTCGATGCTGCTGACGGACGACTGCTCGGTGAAGTAGACGTTGCCGCGGCCGTCGACCGACCGGACGAGCCCCGCGTAGTCGCGCAGGATCGCGGCGTAGCGGCGCGCGAGGAACTTGGCGTAGTCCGGCCAGAGGCGCGCGTGGCGGAAGAAGTCCGTCTCGGCCGCGACGGCACCGAAGTCCGCGTAGGACGTCCCCCACGTGCGGTTCGCCGCCTCGATCGAACCGAACGCCGCCTCCATCTCCTTCGCGAACGCGACGGCGTTGGAGGGGCAGCGGCACTGGTAGGACGACTCGTTGAAGAGCTCCCAGAGGAAGACGTTCGCCCCGCCGCGCAGCGCCGAGACGGCGCCGCCCTTCAGGTAGGCGCGGTAGTAGCGGTCGCCGTCGGGCGACTCGGGGCAGAACGGGACGAACTCGTGCCAGTGCGGGGTCCTCTGGTCGATCTCGCGCGCGAGCTCCGGCCGCTGCCGCTTCAGTGCGCCGGCGAAGCCGAACGCGAAGTCGACGACCATCGGCTGGTCGCCGAAGCGGCCGAAGAACCCCGCCTTCTCCGCCTCCTGTCCGCGCCAGTCCCCGGGGACGTCGAGGCCGTAGAGCGCCTGGCCGGGGAGGCTCCATGCGGCCGAGAGCTGCGAGGCGTTGAAGCCGATGCGCTCGAAAACGTCCTTGCCGGGCGGCTCGCGGTAGGCGAAGTGGCCGACGCCCTGCGGATCGGGATTCTCCGGCGGCCAGTCCTTCCGGGTGTCATTGTAGATCCACGGCCCGACGAAGAAGACCGGCCGCCCGCCGAGCCGGAACGTGCCGTTCGAGATCGCGGGCCGTTCGCGCCCGTCCTCGACGAACCGGATCTCGCCCGAGTAGCGGTCCGCGAGCCCGTCCGCCGCCGCGTCTGGAATGCAGGATGCGCAATGCGCGATGCACAGGGCGGGGAGGACGGGGAGCGAGGGAAGAACCGGGTGTTTCATTTCACGTCGGGGACGACGGGACGGCTATTCATGAATCTCCAGGCGGAAGAAGGCGGCGGGGGCGTCCGCGGCGGGGCCCTGCGGCCGGAAGAGCGGGCGGCCGAGGGCGTTGGTGCCGGCGTAGACCGGGAGCGCGGCGGACCAGTCAGCGTTGGTGAGCGAAGACGAGGAAAGGAGGCGGACGAGATCGGATGCGAACGGCGCGAGCGGAGCGGAAAGCGTTCGCGTGGCGGGGTCGAAGCCCTCGATCGCCCACGAGGCGGGCGCGGGGGCGTCCGGCGCAAGGCCGAGCGCGGCGTTCACGAACGCCGGCTCGCCGTTGGCGCAGACGGTCGTCTTCGTCACGTCCGGTCGCTCCGCGAAGGGGAAGTGAGCGTCGACCCAGTTGCGGAACGACGGCGCAGGGGCGACGTCGGCGACGGCGTCGATCTCCGGGGCGGCCTGGTAGGAGTCCGCCGCCTCGGGAGCGGTGACGCGGACGAAACGGATCCACTTGCGGCCGCGGGCGTCGGGCGGGAGGTCGAACCCGGAAATGTCGAAGCCCGTTCCGCCGGCCGAGCCGTTGTAGAGTTTCGCGTAGTCGGCGAGCGTCCGGCCTTTGAAATCCTTTCCGGAAATGGCCGGGTCGACCGGAATCGTCGCGTGGGCGGGGCGGCCCCAGAACCTGTTCGTGAAGTCGGTGCCGGCGAACAGGGCTGGATCGGGCCGGGCGGGATCGTAGAGCCGCCCGAGCGTCGGCGCGAAGGCGTCGGCGAACGGGCCGTCCGGGAACCCGAACCACGTCTCTCCGTCCTGCGAGACCTCCACCAGCGCGGACTCTTCGGCGACCTTGTCGCTCTTGAACCGGACTTCGGCGGGATCGTCGGTCCCCAGAACGCCCGCGTTGCCGCCGAGCGTCTGGATGGCGTTTCCGAAGACGATGAAGTCGAGCCCGAAGGGATTGCGCGGGTCGTCGACGACGGGATGGTCGAACTCGATCGTGACGCTCCCACGCACGCCGGCGTCCTCGTCCGGCGAGGAGAGCGCGACGACGTCGACGGGCCGCGCGGCCCCGATCGCGGGGTGGATCGGCGAAGGCGGATACGCAACGCCGTTCCAGGAGGAGGCGGGCGCGTCGACGGTCGAGCGGCCGAGCGCGGCATCCGCGCGGGAGAACGGATCGGCGGGGTTGAGGGTCGCGGCGGCCACGCGCCAGCCGTAGGGGGATTCGGCCGGCCGCGGCCGGCGCGGCTCCGGGTCATCCTGCCAGTATTCGAATGTCGAGGAATTCCAAATGTAGTCGTTGATCCGGAAGAGATACCAGGTGCCGTCCACGAGCGTTTCCGCATCCATTCCGGTCGTGTCCGACCAGGCGGGCACCTCGTCGAACGAAACGCCGGTTCCCTTGACGATGTTCCAGAACTGGCCGCGGAGGACACTGCCCTCCGAGACCGAACGCGGCGCGGCGAACCACGCCTCCGGGTCGGTCGCCGTGCCGGAGGCGGCGTCGAACGATGCGGCGGCGTCCCCGGCGTCGTAGGACAAGTCGGACAGGAACGTGTCGGCCTGGGACGGATCGGTGTGGAATCCGAGTCGCGGATCCTCGTGCGCGACGACGGCGATGAGCTCCGCCAGGTTCGTCGCGGGTCCGTTCCAACGGTAGCCCCACGCACGCGGGTCGCGACCCTCGACGCCGAAGTCCACGACGAGCGCGACGCGGTTCGTTCCCTCGCCGATCCAGAAGTGGAGGTCGTCCATCGCGAACGCCGGCGCCGGGGCGGCGAGCGCGGCGTCCTCGGCGACCGACGTGTCGCCGCCGTCGTAGTCGAAGGTCGCGTAGTCGTAGGCGTAGTAGGTCCACTTGAGGCCCAGCCGCCCGCCGGGGACGAGCGCGAGAGAGGACGCGCCCGAGCCCGAGACCGCCATCTCGCCGCCGGCCTCGGCGGAAGAGATCGACCAGTAGGTGCCCGTGCTTCCGGAGTCGTCGTAGTAGTCCTCCGCCATGGCCTCGTAGGTTTCGCCCTCCGGCGCGCGGTACGTGAAACCCGTCAGATACAGCCCGTAGGACGAGATCGAGCGTACGACGTCGAGGCGGGGGTCCGCCGCGTCGAGCGCGAGAAGCGCGTCCGCCGCGGTGGACGCGCCGTCCCATCGATAGCCCCAGGCGCGAACGGCGGAGGCGTCCTCGCGGCCCCAGTCGACGACGACCACGGCGGCGTTCGTTCCCTCGCCGGCCCAGAAGTGGATGTCGTCTATCGTGAACGCGGCCAAGGCCGCGGGCGCCGCGGCCCAGAGGGCGAGCGCCGCGAGCGCGTCTCGGTGGAAAGGTTTCTTCATCTGTCGTTCCGTTGCGGCCGGCGGGTCGGACCCCCGCCTTGGCGAACGCGGCGGATTCTATGCGAATGCGCGAGGCGGTGCAAGCGCGGGCGAGGACGCGTGATCGTTCGGTCGCCCTTGAGCGCGGCGGGCGGTTTGTGCTAGACTCCGCCCCGTCAACCGAACCGACCGACGACCATGAACGAACCCGCCGACAACCGCAACGAACTGGACGCCGCCGCCCGCGCGGAACTCGCCGCGTTGGGCGACTTGAGCGCGCTCAAGCCCGCGCAGCGCGCGAAGATCGCGCAGCGCCCGATGCCCTCGCAGGACCCGAAGGCCCGCATCCGCAACATGCGCGAGGTCGCGCTCGGCTACACCGAGCCGATGGCGCGCCTCGAGGCGCAGCGCTGCCTGCAGTGCCCCACGAAGCCCTGCACGGCCGGCTGCCCCGTCTCGATCGACATCCCGCGCTTCATCCAGGCGATCGCCGAGGGCGACGACAGGCGCGCGATCGGCGTCATCAAGGAGGCGAGCCTGCTCCCGAGCGTGTGCGGGCGCGTCTGCCCGCAGGAGCGCCAGTGCATGAAGGGCTGCACGGTCGGCAAGATCAACAAGGATGTGCAGAAGTCCGTCGCGATCGGGCGCCTCGAGCGCTACGTCGCGGACCTCGAGCGCGAGCGCGGCGACGCCGCGCCGCCCGCCGTCGCGCCCGCGACCGGGAAGAGGGTCGCCGTCGTCGGCGCTGGCCCCGCGTCGCTCGCCTTCGCGTGCGACGTCCGCCGCGCGGGCCACGACGTCACGATCTTCGAGGCGCTGCACAAGGGCGGCGGCGTGCTCTCCTACGGCATCCCCGAGTTCCGTCTCCCGAAGGCGATCGTCCAGCGCGAGATCGAGGGGCTCCAGGCGATGGGCGTCGAGGTCCGCACCGACTTCATCGTCGGCCGCTCGCGGCCGCTCGCCAAGCTCCTCTCCGAGGACGGCTACGACGCCGCGTTCGTCGGGTCCGGCGCGGGGCTCCCGCGCTTCATGGGCATCCCGGGCGAGAACCTGATCGGCGTCTTCTCCGCCAACGAGTACCTCACGCGCTCGAACCTGATGAAGGCGTTCGACGAGGAGCACGCCGACACGCCGTTCTACCACGCGAAGAAGGTGGCGGTCCTCGGCGGCGGCAACGTCGCGATGGACGCCGCGCGCACGGCGCTGCGCCTCGGCGCGGAGAAGGTGATGCTCGTCTACCGTCGCACGGAGGCCGAGATGCCGGCGCGCGTCGAGGAGGTCGCCCACGCGAAGGAGGAGGGCGTCGAGTTCCGCCTGCTCTGCAACCCGACGCGCATCCTCGGCGACGAGAACGACGTCGTGACCGGGATGGAGGTGCTGCGCTACGAGCTCGGGGAGCCCGACGCGAGCGGGCGCCGCAGCCCGGTGCCGGTCGCCGGGAGCGAGCATGTCGTCGACGTGGACTGCGTCATCGTCGCGATCGGCAACGCGTCGAACCCGCTCATTCCGCAGACGACGTCCGAAATCGAAGTCGACAGGAAGGGCCACATCGTCGTGGACGCGAACCACGAGACGACGATGCGGAACGTCTTCGCCGGCGGCGACATCGTGCTCGGCGCGGCGACGGTGATCCTCGCGATGGGCGAAGGCCGCGCCGCGGCCCGGGCTTGCAACGCGCGCCTCGCGGGAACGCTCTGAGATCGTGCCCGCGGGGACCGCGGGCGCTACCGCTCGCGGCGGATGCGCGCGCCGAGGGCCTGGAGGTTCGTCTCGATCGCCTCGTAGCCGCGGTCGATGCTCTCCGCGTTGTCGATGACGGTCGTGCCCTTGGCGCAGAGCCCCGCGACGATCATCGCCATGCCGGCGCGGATGTCGGGCGACATCAGGTGCGAGCCGCGCAGCGGGCTGAAGCCCTTCACGACGACGCGGTGCGGGTCGCAGTGCACGATCTGCGCGCCCATGCCGATGAGGCCGTCGACGAAGTAGAGGCGGCTCTCGAACATCTTCTCGAAGAAGAGGATGAGCCCCTCGCTCTGCGTCGCGAGGACGATGAGGACCGAGAGCAGGTCCGAGGGGATCGCGGGCCAGATGCCGTCCTCGAGCTTGGGGATCGCGCCGAAGAGGTCGCTCGCGACCCGGAGCCCGCCGACGCCGGCGCCGGGGTAGAAGAGCTTGCCGCCCTCGAGCTGCCAGTGGACGCCGAGCCGGTCGAACGGGCGGCGCAGGACGTCGAAGTCCTCGGGGGAGACCGGGTCGATCGTGACGGAGCCGCCCGTCGCGGCGGCGGCGGCGATGTAGCTGCCGCTCTCGATGTAGTCGGGGCCGACGGCGACCGCGGCGCCGTGGAGCGCTTCCACGCCGCGGACGCGGACGCGGTTCGTGCCGATGCCCTCGATGTCGGCGCCCATCGCGGCGAGCATCCGGCAGAGGTCCTGCACGTGCGGCTCGCACGCGACGTTGAAGAAGTTCGTCTCGCCCTCGGCGAGCACGGCGGCCATGAGGAGGTTCTCGGAGGCGGTGACGGACGCCTCGTCGAGGAGGAAGTAGGGGCAGCCGCGGAGGCCGTGCGGGGCGTCGAAGACGTAGGGCGCGCCGGGGCGGATCGAGGCGCCGAGCGCCTGGAGGCCGTCGAAGTGCGTGTCGAGACGGCGGCGGCCGATGACGTCGCCGCCCGGCGGCGGGATCTCGGCGCGGCCGTGGCGCGCGAGGAGCGGGCCGGCGAGGAGGATCGACGTGCGGATCTGCGAGCAGAGGTCCTCGGGGAGGGAGGTGCGCGAGACGGAGCGCGGGTCGATCGTCGCCGTGCGCGCGGGCTCGTCGAGCGAGACGCCGGCGCCGGTGGCGGCGACGAGCTCGAGCATCCGGCGCACGTCGCGGATCATCGGGAGGTTGGAGATCGTCACGGGGCCGTCCGCGAGGAGCGCGGCGGCGATCATCGGGAGGGCGGCGTTCTTGTTGCCGGGCGTGGCGTGGGTTCCG
>CAMVRE010000104.1 GCA_947169825.1 uncultured Verrucomicrobiota bacterium
GCCGCCCAAGCCCCGCCCCCGCCCTCAATGACGAAATGAGAGAAACCATCAAGCAACTTCAAGAGCGCTGGACGCCCGAAATCACCGCGCAAACCCTTGCGGACGCTTCGCCCCAATCTCCGTTCGGCGTCCTGCCGTCCGGTTTTCAGGATTTTCGAGGGTTCGGCTATTACGACTGCCTTCCTGATTACCTGAAGAAATTTCCGCCACCGAAATTTCCGCCCCCCTCGAAAGAAGTGGTCGAGAATTTTCTCGAGCGGGCCTGGTTCGAGACACTGGATTCCTTCCGTTTCTCGTCATGCGATTTCACCCATGCACGATTTCTGCGGGCCGGCGTCCGGAACTGCAATTTCCAGGACTGTCTGTTCCCTTCGACGGACATGCGCCTGTGCACATTCATCGACACGAGGTTCGAACGATGCCGCTTCCGGAGCGCCAACTTCCGCCGCGCGTTCGTCGATTTCGGAAAGCTCGGGGAAACGATCTTTGCGGATTGTAGCTTCGAAAAGTGCAACTTCGCGGAAACAAGTTTCATGGCTCCCCGCTTTCGTCGCGTGGCCTTCTCGGACTGTAGATCGTTTCTCAGATTCAAAGCATCTTCCTTCGAGGACGCCTCCTTCTCCGGCAAGTTTACGGGGGTCTGGTTCAACGGCGGCTTCGACAAAATCGACGAAAAGGAGTACGGCCGTCCCCCGCCGAATCCGATGAAGGACGTTTCCTTCGCGGACGCGGACATTGCGGGGATCGGATACAACTTCCGTCATCGATGCCCGCTGTCGCGCATCACGCCTCCGAAGGAAGGAGGCTTTATTTGCGTGGAACGCTTTGGACTGTGTCTCCGCGAAATCCGGGACGCGGCGCAAAGCGAGCCCGACGACGTCAAAGGCGAACTGCTTAGGTATTGCTTCGTCCACGATCTTTCGCAGGAGGCGCATCGGTATTTCATCTCGTGGCTAAAGCGGCTTCATTTTCGCTTCGTCCGTTCGCTGGAATATGACACGCAGGAACAGTTCCTCGTTTCTCTGGACGAACTCGAAAAAGAGAATCTTCCGCGGACCTATTCCATTCTTTCCCGCATCCTTTCCGCGTATCGGTTCGACCCCGAGTCCGTTCCTCCGATTCGCCCGTGTCCCCCGCGCCCCGCCACGAATGCGCCCGCCACTCACGCGGAGTCCGCTGATGGCGCGAAGGATCCCGCCCCGTGAACCCTCTTGCCCGCGAGCGGCGAAGCCGCGACACCCGGCCGCAGCCGCCCCCCACCACCAACCACTAACCACTAACCACTGCCCTTGACCCCGCCCCCGCCCGCAATGAAACGCAAAAGCCTCGCGCACGTTCTCTTCGTCCTCGTCCGCGTCTGCGCGACGGCGGCGGTCCTCTGCTGCGGAAACGTCCTTCTCGGCCGTCTGTTCGAATGGACGCCGTTCGGAATTCCGATTTGGAACTTCGCCTCCGCCTGCGCGGCTTGCCTGGCCGCGCTCTTCGCGTTCGTGGTCCTGATGGAGGTTCTCTGGGGCCGGAACGGAAGTCGCGTCGCCTGCGTGTTCTGCGGGGCGGTGCCCCTGCTGCTCGTCGCCGAGCCGTTCATCGCCGCCGCGGGCCTCTGCGACCAGCAAGCCGAATGGACCGGCGCCGCGGTCGGGCTTTTCGCCCTCCCCGTGTTCGTCGTCCTTTTCCGGAAGGCAGGAACGCTCGTTCCCGGACGGTTCCGCCGCCCGGCACCGGCCGACGCGACGAAACCTGCGCTTTGGGCGTTGTTCCTCGTCTGCCTGCTTCTCCCGCCGTTTCCGTTACCGGTTCTAGGACTCGTTTTCCGGATGCTCCACGGTCTGGACGTCTACGACACCGGAAACGTGATGGATGCCCGGGGCGGGCCCTGGCCGTTCTTCGCGATGCGCGACGCGACCTTCGTCCTCCTTCCCGCGTTCGCGGTTCTTTTCGCGTTCGCGGTCCGCCGGTTCCGGCCGCGGACGGCAGTCGCCGTCGCCCTGGCGCTCGGACTGTTCGGGGGCGGACTCCGGCAATGCTATGTTCCCGAGTTCGAATTCTGGCGGCTGTCGTTCGAACTCGACCGGACGTTCTGGATCCGGACCGATCACCGGCCGGAGTTTTCGCGCAACGCGTTTCTCCGGCTTCCGCCCGGTTCGACACGCGACGAAGTCCGCGCGGCGATCGGCGACGGCTATTCCGGCGTCCTCGGCCTCGGTCCCTGCCCCACGTGGGAGTCGGTCGTCAAATACGGCGGCGAACCGCCGGACCGCGCACGCTCCTGGCAGATGACGCGATACGGCAATTCCGAATCCTACTGGCGTTGCTGGGTCTCGTTCGACGAAACCGGCCGCCTGGACGAAAAATACATCGGATGGTGGTGGGACTGACCTCCTCCACCACGCCCCATTCATCATTCAGCATTGAACCTACACCCAGCCACGAACGCGCCCGCCGCGAACGCGCCCCACGCGGACTCCGCTGAGGGCGCGAAGGAGTCCGCCCCGTGAATCCTCTTGCCCGCGAGCGGCGAAGCCGCGACACCCGGCCGCAGCCGTCCCCCGCCACCAACCACTAACCACTAACCACTTCCCTTGACCCCGCCCCCGCCCGCAATGAAACGCCTCGCCCTCCTCCTCCCCCTCCTCGCCCTCGCCGCGGGTTGCGCCCGCGGACCGGGTGCCGTCTCCGCGACCGGCAGTTCCACGGTTTCGTCGAATGCGCTGCGCACGGCGGTCGGCATCCGAACCATCCACGAGTTGGAATGGCGTCTCTACGAGAAACGGGAGCCGGCCGTCGCGTGGGCGGAACGCCTCGGACCATCGGCGATCTCCGATTTCGGAGACGGAATTCCCGTGGAACATTGGATCGGGGACGAGGGGCGCGGACACGAGGAGAAATGGGTGGTCAAGGACTACGCGGGGACTCCTCTCCTCGAAACGGACTCGTATTACAGCGGCATCCACTATTCGACGCCAGACGGCGCCCGCGAGGAGAAAACGCTGTTCGTCGAGTACGACTGGCGCGTTTCCGCGCTTCGCATCCACTATTTCGGCGACCCGTTCGATACGTCGGATCCCATTCCCGCCATCGCGGCCTCGAATACCGTCGAAGCCGCCGCATCCGTTCTTTCCCTCTGGGGACTTCCTCTCGACTCGGCCGCCACGAACGCGCCCGCCGCACCCTAGCATCCTTCCGCTCCGCGCGGGCGCGGCAAAGTCGCCGCCCGCCGCGGAGCGGCCTTCCCGAAAATGGCCTATCTCATCGGAATCCCCATCGTCGTCTGCGTCCTCGCCACGATCTTCGGCGTGCCGCTGTACTGCCTCGTGTCGGGCGGGATCGACCTGGCTCACCGCCGCGGCGGCTGGGGTCGCGTCGCATTCGGCGTCTTCTGGCTCGTCGGCGCGTTCGTGGCGATGTCGATGCTCGTCGAAGTCGACTTCTTCGGAGGGCTCGTTCTCTTCGTCCTTCCCGTTCCGATCGTTTTCTTCGGCCTCGTCGCCGCGCTTCCGGCCGGGCTCTTCGTCGCGTCGATCGAGAACCTCGCGCGGCACCGCGGCAGCGTCCGGCAGACCGTCGCGCGGGGCGTCCTGCTCCTCGCCGGGATACTCCTCCTCGTCTGGGTGTTCACGGCGGGGGACCCGGGATGGGACGACCGGGTCCTCGGCCGCGGCGTCGCGCCGGACGGACGCGAATGGTGCGTCCTGCAGAGCACCGCCGGCGTTCACGGACCGCTCGCCCGCCTGGCCTTCGTCCGCAACGGGGAGGGCGTCTGGCTCCGCTGCGCCTTCGAGCCGAACAGCGCCCCCTGCCGCGAGGCGTCGCTCGAATTCCTCGGCGTCGGGGCCGCGGCCCGGATCGTCGCGGACGGCGCCCCCGGCCGCCCCTTCGCGGTCCCCGCCGAGGGCGAGCCGCCCGCGCCGCAGCGCCTCGTGAGCGAAGTCGTCGGCTACGAGGTCACGCAGGTCTGGCACACCTCCTGCCCCGCCGAATTCACTCCCGAGGACATCCTCGCCGCCCACGCGGCTCCGGAGCGGCCGGGCCGCCCTAGAAGCGGAAGTAGATGAACGGCGAGTAGTTCGAGGTCATCGCGAAGGCGTAGGCCGCGAGGAATAGCGCGAAGGAGGCCGCGTAGGCGGGCCAGGTGCGGCCGCGGGGCGTCAGGCGCGAGGCCGGGAGGGGGTAGGAGAGGAGCAGGCCCGCCAGCGCCGCGACGAGCGCGAAGTGCGTGTAGCTCTCCATCGCCGGCCAGTAGGACGTCAGCGGATGCCCCGGGTTGCCGAGGAGGAGGATCTTCAGGTAGCGGGCCGCGTAGCCCGCGCCGTAGCCCTCCATCCCCGCCTTGAACGGCACCCAGCCCACGAGCGTGAAGAGCCAGACGTAGGCGTTGCCGAGAAGGTCAGACGGTCGGAGGGTCACACGGTCACACGGTCCTGGCGAGGGCGACGTGCGGCGGACGAGAAGACGTTCGCCGACGAGGCCGAGGCCGTGCCAGAGGCCCCAGAGGACGAAGCACCAGGAGGCGCCGTGCCAGAGGCCGCAGAGGGCGAAGACGAGGACGAGGTTGAGGTAGGTGCGCGCGGCGCCGCGGCGGCTGCCGCCGAGCGGGATGTAGAGGTAGTCGCGGAACCAGCCGGAGAGCGTCATGTGCCACCGCCGCCAGAACTCGCGCACGGAGGTCGAGCAGTAGGGGTGGTCGAAGTTCTCGGGGAAGCGGAAGCCGAAGACGCGCCCGAGGCCGATCGCCATGTCGCTGTAGCCGGAGAAGTCGTAGAAGATCTGCAGCGCGTAGCAGAAGGCGCCGGCCCACGCGAAGGCCTGAGGGAGGCCGGCGAGGTCGGCGGGGAAGGCGGCGTCGGCGACCTTCGCGAGCGTGTCGGCGACCAGCACCTTCTTGGCGAGGCCGCGCCCGAAGCGGCGCAGGCCCTCGGCGGCGTCGTCCGCGCGGAGCGAGCGGTCGTGCATCGCGTCGCGGATCGAGGCGTAGCGCACGATCGGCCCGGCGACGAGCTGCGGGAAGAGCGAGACGTAGAGCGCGAAGTCCGGGAGCGAGCGCTCGGCGGGGACCGCGCGGCGGTAGACGTCGGCCAGATACGAGACGCACTGGAAGACGTAGAACGAGACGCCGATCGGGAGCGCGATGCCGGGGTCGGGGACGCGGAGGCCGAGCGCCTGGAGGTTTTGCGCGAGGAAGGAGGCGTACTTGAACGTCCCGAGCGCGGCGAGGTCGGCCGCGACGCCGAGCGCCAGCGCGAGGCGCGCGCCGCGCGGGGCGGGGGAGCCGTCGGGCGGGAGGCGGCGGGCGATGGCGAGGCCGGCGGCGTGGTTGACGCCGATCAGCGCGAGCATCAGCAGGATCGCCTTCGGCTCGCCCCAGGCGTAGAAGAAGAGGCTGCCGGCGAGCAGGACGGCGTTGCGCGCGCGCGACGGGGCGAGCGCGTAGAGCCCGAGGAGGATCGGGAGGAAGCAGGCGAGGAAGAACGGGGAGGAGAAGACCATCGCCCGCGTCGCCTATTTCTTCCGCAGGTCGAGGACGCGGCGGATCTTGCCCTCGGAGCGCGGGAGCGTGTGCGGCTCCACGAGCGTGATCTTCGCCGTGAGGCCGGTGATCGACTTCACCGCCGCGCCGACGCGCTTGCGCAGGTCCTCGAGGTGGCGGATGTCGTCGGAGAAGTTCTCCGGCGTCACCTCCACCTTCACCTCCAGCGTGTCGAGCGCGCCGGTGGGCGTGACGACGATCTGGTAGTGCGGGAGGACCTCCGGCACCTTCAGGAGCCCCGACTCGACCTGCGACGGGAAGAGGTTCACGCCGTGGACGATGATCATGTCGTCGCTGCGCGCGTTGATGCGCGCGATGCGGCGCACGGTGCGGCCGCAGGGGCAGGGCGCCGTCTCGATGCGCGTGAGATCGCGCGTGCGGTAGCGGATCATCGGGCAGCCGGTGCGGTCGAGCGTCGTGAAGACGAGCTCGCCCGACTCGCCGTCGGGCAGCGGCTCGAGCGTGTCCGGGTCGATGACCTCGGGGTAGAAGTGGTCCTCGAAGATGTGCAGGCCCGTGCGGTGGACGCAGTCGCCGCCGACGCCGGGGCCGGCGATCTCGGTGAGGCCGTAGATGTCGTGCGCGACGAGGCCGGTCGCCTCCTCGATCTTGCCGCGCATCTCCTCGGTCCAGGGCTCGGCGCCGAAGAAGCCGTGCCTGAGGTTCATCTCCTTGCGGAAGTCGATGCCCTTCTTCTGCCCCTCGTCGAGGATGTGCAGGAAGTAGGACGGCGTGCACGCGATCGTCGTGACGCCGAGGTCCTTCATGAGCATGATCTGCCGGTCGGTGTTGCCGCCGGAGATCGGCAGGACCGCGCAGCCGTAGGCCTCGGCGCCGTAGTGCAGCCCGAGGCCGCCGGTGAAGAGGCCGTAGCCGTAGGCGACCTGGACGACGTCGTTGGGGGTCACGCCGCCCATCGCGAGGCAGCGCATCACGCCGTTCTTCCACACCTCGATGTCGTTCCAGGTGTTCGGGATGCAGATCGGCTTGCCGGTGGTGCCGGAGGAGCAGTGGTAGCGGACGATCTCGCTGTTCGGCGCCGCCTGGAGGCCGGTCGGGTATTCGTCCCGCAGGTCGGTCTTCATCGAGAACGGGAGGAGCTTGATGTCCTTCAGCGTCTTGATGTGCTCGGGCCGCACGCCGCGCTCGTCGCAGCGCTTGCGGAACAGCCGGACGCGCTCGTAGGCGTACTTCACGATGAACTGCAGGCGGTGGAGCTGCAGCGCGCGCATCTGGTCGACCGGAAGGTAGTCCAGCGCGGAGACGGGATGGACCGGCGTGGCGGAGTCCGTGGCGTAGGTGAAGGAGGTCATGGTCTTACGGTCTTACGGTCGAACGGTCTTACGGTCTTACGGTCGAATGGTCATTCAGCATTCAGCATTCAGCATTACTCGTATTCGACGGTGGCCGGTGGCTTCGGGGTGTAGTCGAAGAGGACGCGGTTGATGCCGGGCACCTCGGTCGTGATGCGCGCGGCGAGGCGGTCGAGGAGGGCGGGGGAGAGGTGCTCGACTGTGACCTCCATCACGTCGACCGTGTTGATCGCGCGGATGATGCAGGGCCAGTCGAAGGAGCGTTTGCCGTTCTTGACGCCGGTGCTCTTGAAGTCCGGGACGACGGTGAAGTACTGCCAGACCTTGCCCTCGAGGCCGGCCCTGGCGAACTCCTCGCGCAGGATGGCGTCGGACTCGCGCACCGCCTCGAGGCGGTCGCGCGTGATGGCGCCGGGGCAGCGCACGCCGAGGCCGGGGCCGGGGAACGGCTGGCGGTCGACCATCGAGGCGGGGAGGCCGAGCGCGCGGCCGACCTCGCGGACCTCGTCCTTGAAGAGGATCTTGACGGGCTCGACGAGCTCGAAGCGCGAGGCGATGTCCTCGGGGAGGCCGCCGGCGTTGTGGTGGGCCTTGATGCCGGCCTCGCTCTCGAGGATGTCGGGCCAGATCGTGCCCTGCGCAAGGAACGAGACGCCGTCGAGCTTGCGGGCCTCCTCGGCGAAGACGTCGATGAACTCCTCGCCGATGATGTGGCGCTTCCGCTCCGGGTCCGAGACGCCGGCGAGCTTGTCGAGGAAGCGGTCGACGGCGTCGACGTAGACGAGCTCCGCGCCCATCTCGTCGCGGAAGACCTTCACCACCTGCTCGGGCTCGCCCTTGCGCAGGAGGCCGTGGTTCACGTGGACGCAGACGAGCTGCCTGCCGACGGCCTTGACGAGGAGCGCCGCGACGACGGACGAGTCGACGCCGCCGGAGAGGGCGAGGAGGACCTTTTTGTCGCCGATCTGGGCGCGGAGCGCGGCGAGCTGCTCCTCGATGAAGGCGTTGGCGAGTTCGGGGGTGTTGATGCGGGGCATCGAGTCGGGGCGGCGGTCGTACATGGAATTTCTCCGTGGCGGGGTGAGGAAATGGGAACGCGGCGGGAGTCTACCAAAAGCCCCCCCGCGTTGCAACGGCCTTGCGGCGTCGGGGCGGAGTCGGCGCGATCCTCGCCCGGATTTTGAAAACGATTCTCCGGTTGCCGAAAAGACGCGGCGATTTTGCCGAAAAGGCGCTTGCTCGGACGAGCTCGGTCTGCTACGATGGAGCGCATCGACGGAGCGTAGCCATGACCCCCGATCCGACCGCCGTTCCCTTCAGCGTCCCGCTCTCCTACCTCGCGCGCGCCGACCGCCCCGGCCTCGGCCTCCGCGTCGACTTCGAGAACGACGGTCCGATGGCGGAGTTCCTCTTCCCGGTGCCGTCGCCCGCCGCGCCCGACGCCCCGCCCGACGGCACGCTCCTCCTCGCGAACGCCCGCCGCGCCCGCCGAATTCGCCGAGGCGCGCCGCCACGCCGCCTCTGCGACAAGAGCGGCTTCGCCGAATGCTTCGACGCCCTCACCGGCGCCGGCCAGCGCGACCGCGCCTACACCTGGACCGCCTCGATCTTCTTCCTCTTCGCCTCCGAATTCGCATGAAGACCTACTGCAACCCCCTTCCCATCCCCGACTACCCGATCGGCCGCAACGCGCCGG
>CAMVRE010000105.1 GCA_947169825.1 uncultured Verrucomicrobiota bacterium
GCGCTGCTGCGGCTCTTCGCCGCGCATCCGGGGCAGGTCCTCGCACGGGACTTCCTGCTCAACGCCGTCTGGGGCGTCGCCTACTACGGCACCACCCGCACGCTCGACCAGCATGTTGCCAACCTCCGCCGCAAGCTCGGCGCCGCGGCGCGCGCGCTCGAGACCGTCCGCGGCGCCGGCTACCGCCTCGCGGCGCGCTGAGGCCGCCTCATTCGCCGGACGGCCCGGCGCGCGGCGCCGCGAACGACGGGCGCCGCGGCGCGGCGCAAGGACGGAGGAACGAGGCGATCATCGATGGACTGCGGTTGCTTGATTCAATGGGCCGGGGCGTCCGGCGGGTTCGCGGCGGGCTCCGCGCGGCGGCGGATTTGGACGGGCGGCTCGGGCGGTTCGGGCGGGCGGGGTTCGGCGGGGATGGGCGTGCCGGGATCGGGGGTGTCGAAGGAGGGGGCTTCGAAAGCCGACGCCATCGGCCGCCGGATCTTCGAGACGATGCCGGGGAACGGGATGTGCGCGCCGCAGAGGAAGAGCGGCGGATGGTCGATGGGCGGACTCGATAGCGGCGTGATTCGATTGGGCTTCGGCTTCGGGATGTTGGTGTACGAGCGCTGGATCAGCGCACGGCGCGTCGCGACGGCCGTGGCGGGGTCCTGGTCCCATTTGGCGCAGTATTCCGGCTCGAAGATCTGGAGGTCGACGGCGTGGAAGGCGTCGCCGACGAAGAGCAGCGTCCCCTTGCGGTAGAAGACGTGGCAGGGCGTGTGGCCGGGGCCGGGCTCGGCGACGAAGCCCGCTGGGAGGTTGGTCGCCGCGGCGGGGTCGGCGAAGGCGCGCAGCTCGTAGAGGTCGGGGCGCAGCGGCGCGGGGTCGGCGCCGGGCGGGACGAGCGCGTGGAGCGTCGCGTTCGGGAAGGCCGCGGCGCCGTCCGGGCCGACGAGCCCGCCGACATGGTCGCGGTGCTCGTGAGTGAGAAGGATGTCGGTGATCGTGGCGGGGTCGACGCCGTCCGCGCGCAGCTTCGCGAGGAGGGAGCCGCGCGGGGCTCCGTTGCCGGCGTCGACGAGGACGCGCCGGTCGCCCTCGATCACGAGGAACACGTTGCACGACGAGCGGAACGCGCCGCCCGGGGGCGGATCGGGGTGGCGGCCGTCGCCCGGGATCGAGAAGATCGACGGCGGGATGGCCTGCTCCGCGTCCTGGTAGACGCGCAGCTCGAAGCCCTCGCCCGGGAAGCGGGCGGACGGCGGTTCGGCGACGGCGGCCGGGGCGACGAGCAGCGCGGCCGAGAGGAGGGTTCGTTTCGTTCGGTTCATGGCGTGGCGAGGGGGACGAGGGAGCGGATTTCGGTGCCGTTGGCGCGGCGGTTCTCGAAGCGGTTGTCGCGCTGGTCGAGGACGGAGCCGGGGTGCAGGCCGCCTTCCTCGCCGACGGAGACCATCGTGCCGTTCGGGGCGACGGGCGACTGCACGAAGCGGCAGCCGGCGATGCGGACGCGGCCGCCGTTCGGGCAGTCGACGAGGTAGCTGCTGCGGCCGTCGTCGCCGTCGTCGAAGACGCAGCGCTCGACGACCGTCTCGAGCGCGCGGCCCTTGAGCGCGTGGCCCTCGCGGGCGTGGTCCGAGGCGCAGTCGCGCAGGACGAGCTTCCTCGCGCGGCCGATGTAGAGGTTGTGAGACTGGCCGTCGCCCGCGCCGTTGCCGCGGAAGACGCACCGCTCGAAGGTCAGCACCGCGTTCGTGGCGACGCCGGAGAGGACGCCGTTCTCGCTGCCCTCGAAGCGGCAGTCCGTCACCGTGAGCGCGCCGTCCGCCTCGTGGCGGATGCCGGCGCCGTTGCGGTCGGGGCACGCCGCCCCGCGCAGCGAAACGCCGCGGATCGCGACGTTCGTCCCCTGCACGACCCAGAGCCCCTTTCCGGCCGCGGCGCGCCCCTCCGCGTCGAGGATCGTCGCGTCCGCGCCCGCGCCGAGGATCGTCAGGTCGTTCGCGCGCCAGACGCAGACGTCGCCGCGCCACGTCCCGGCGGCGATGCGGACCGTGTCGCCGTCGCGCGCGGCCCGCGCGGCGTCGGACGGCTTCGCGAACGCCTCCCCCGGCCCGACGCGCAGCTCGCGCGGCGCGGTTGCGCGGTCCTGGGCGAACGTGGACGTCGCGAGCGCGAGGAGGACGAGAAGAAGGCGTTTCATGGCGTGGCGGAACGAACGGGGAGGATCACGGGGCGGTCTTCGCGTAGGAGGTGGCGCGGCCGGCGCCGAGCTTGCGGATGAAGCCGGCGGCGAGCAGCGAGGCGAGCGTCTTTTCGACCATCGCCTCGCTGATGTCGGGGCAGCGCAGGAGGATGTCCTTTTTGCGGATGCGGCCGAGGTTCTCGTCGAAGACGGCGCGGATTCGGGCCGTCTTCGTGGCGGGGTTTTCAACGACCTTGTCGATGCGCGACTCGAACTCCCGATAGGCGCGAAGGACGATCTGCAGGAAGTATCCGACGAAGGGCGAGGGATCGTTCGTCTCTTCGTGCCATCGCGACGAGGAGAGCGCGAGCGTCTCGTAGTAGGTCTCCTTCGACCGCTCCACGAGCATCTCGAGGCTGACGTATTTGCCCACCGCGCATCCCGAGCGGTAGAGCAGCAGGAGTGTGAGCAGACGGCTCATGCGGCCGTTGCCGTCGGAGAACGGGTGGATGCAGAGAAAGTCAAGGACGAAGAGTGCGGCCGCGAGGAGCGGATCGTGGCGGCGTTCTTCCAGCGTCGTCCGGAGCGCATCGCAGAGTGCTGCCACCGCCATCGGCGTCTCCCACGCGGGGACGGGAGTGAAACGGACGGACCGGGCGCCGCTGGCGTCGGTCTGGGCGATGACGTTGTCGCCCGCCTTCCATTCGCCGCCGATGCCGACGGGAAGGTGGGCGTAGAGGTCGCGGTGCAGCTGACGGATCACGGAGGGAGTGACAGGGATGGCGTCATGGCTTTCGTGGATGGTCGCCAGCACGTCGCGGTATCCGAGAATCTCGCGCTCGTTCCGGTTCCGGGGCGTCGTCTTTTGCGCGACAAGTTCGCGAAGGCGCTTGTCCGTCGTATAGATGCCCTCGATCCGGTTCGAGGCGTCGGTACTCTGGATCTTCGCGATTTCCAGAAGTGCGTCGAGCGTGTCCGGCTTGGCGCCGAGGTAGAAATCCTGCTTCCCCTTGTATTCGTGGATGGCCGAAAGCAGGGAGGAGATTTCCGGCGTGAGAAGCCGGGTCAGGGTTTCATCGTAGCGAAATGCTCTCATGAGGCGTCCTTTCTGCCTACAATCTCTCAAAATCTGCATATTTTGTCAAGTAGAATATGCAGATTTTTGGCAAAAGAGGCAGATTACACCGAGAACGCCGAGCGCGGAAGCGCGAGGAGATCGTCAATCGCACCGTGCGTAAAAATGCTTCGATAATCCGCTCCAGACGGTGTAATTCAGTATAAAATCACGCACGGTGAAATCGTAATTTCGGCTAGGCCGAACCGCGTGGCGGGGTCAAAGGGAGGGAGCGGTCTGCGGGAGGGGGACGCGCGGGCCGCCGAAGCGCGGGCGACGGCCGAGGAGGACGTCGAGGACGGCGGCGACGCGGGCGAGGGGCTCGCGGACGATCGTGCGGGAGGAGAGGCGGCCGAAGGGAACGCCGCGCGCGGCATAGCCGCGGACGTCGAGCCCGCGGCAACGGCCGAGAAAGATCGCGCGGCGCACGTGGAAGTCCTGCGATACGACGAGGAACGAGTCGAGGCCGAAAATCGTCTTGGCGCGCACGACGGAGTCCAGCGTCCGGAAACCCGCGTAGTCGCACACGACGCGGTCCTCCGGCACGCCCGCCGCGACGAGCGCCGCCTTCATCTCGGTGGGTTCGTCGTACCACTCGACGTGGTTGTCGCCGCTCACGACCAGCGCCTCGACCTTCCCCGCTCGCCAGAGTTCCGCCGCCGCCTCGATGCGCGCCGTGAAGTACGGGTTGTCCCAGCCGCCGCGGAGCTTCGGGACGCATCCCATCACGACCGCCGCCCTTCGCGCCGGCGCCTCCGCCGCGTGTCCCACGGGCGTCACGCGCCCCGCAGCGGCGACCAGCACCGAGAGATTGCATGCGACGACGAACGCCACGCCCGCGAACACAAGGTAGCCGAGACGGCGCAACAGCCGACGGCGCTTCCAAGTCGGGCTTTCGCAGGCCATGTCCGAATCCAAAAACCGATCGGAATTGACTCCTTCCCTCAAAAACGTTTCCGACAATTTGTCAAGCGTGCTCGTTCCGAAAGAATCGTACTCTTCCTTCGTGATGCGGTAGTAGCGGTTGAACCACATTACCCAAGTGATAACGATGGACATCACATACGACTTTGATTTCCTCGAGTACCCGACCGAATACAGTTTTTCTTCGTTCACTTTTCTGTTTTCGAGTTCCATTCGCTCGAAGGAATCGTTTTGGTGGCAGGTTTCGTTCATGGCGCCGAGTCCAGCAGAAGGGCGTGTGGCGGGGGGCGGAGGCATGACAGGGGCGCTTGAACGGGAGCCTTTCTACACCAAATGATGATTTTTTCGCAAGCGGATTCTACACCAGATGGCGATTTTTATCGTGATCCATTCTACACCAAATGTTGTTTTTCGCTCGCAACGAAATGCGGGACATTTCTCTGTGGCTGGCGGATAGGGGGGCGAAGGATGCGAAGCCTCGGGTCATTCGGACTGCCGCTCCGCGGCGGGCGCTGGGGACAGCGTGACGCCGTCGGGGAGGCGGATCTCGACGGTCTCCTCCCAGCCGCAGGGGTAGTCGGTGACGAGGGGGAAGCGGCGCTTCTCGAGGCCGAGGTCGCCGACGACGCGCGAGGCGATCGCGAGCGCGGCGGGGACGGTCGGCAGGTCGAGCAGCGCCGCGCGGCCGTCCTCCGCGCCGCGCGCGGCCTCGGCGATCGCGTAGTCGAGGCGGACGGAGAGCGGCTCGGCGCTCGTGCGAAGCGCCTCGGGCGCGGGGCGCACCTCCCAGCCCGTCAGCACCGCGCCGGGGATGCCCTGCAGCACGCGCTCGAAGAAGGCGCGGAGGCCGTCGCGCGGGATCGACGCGAAGTAGCCGCGGTAGGCCGCGTCGTTCACGCCCGCGAAGGAGAGCGTCGTCGTCACGTCGGCCGACGCGTCGGCGTGGAGCGTGTAGACCGTCTCGGCGCGGAGCAGATTCTGCTCGACCGGCAGCGGGGGCGTCTCGCGGATGCCCTCGCCCTCGTCGCGCGCGACGAGGTAGCTCATCTCGCAGAGATACTCCGGCAGGAGCGAGCGCGTCGTCTCGCTCGTAGGGTCCATGAGGAGGTAGGGGTCCGCCGGATCGCCCGAATCGGCCGCGACGATCGCGTGGTTGAAGTAGGGCTGCGGCACCTGCGGGTCCTTGCGCGGGCCGACGTTGATGAGAACCGGCCACGCGTCGATCCCCGCCATGCGGAGCATCGCGACGAGCAGGGCGGCCTTGTCGCGGCACACGCCGTAGCGGTTGTCGAACGTGAGCGACACGTCGTGCGGCTCGTAGCCCGGCGCCTCGCTCTCCGCCATCGCGCCCATGTAGCGCACCTCGCGGGAGACAAAGTCGAACAGCGCGCGGATCGCGGCCTCGCGCTGCACGCGAGGCAGGCGGTCCGCGCGTGTCGACGCGTCAGGGTTTTGAACGGCGACGGCGGTCTCCGCGTCCTCCGCGCGGAGTACTCCCCCGGCTTCGCCGTCGGGCTCCGCCTGGAGGACAAAGCGGAAGCCGGGAACGAAGGCGGGCTTCGCACCGGCGGTCGAGGCGAGCGAATTGGCGAGCAAGCCGAGGAATCGGCAGCGCGCGTCCGAGGCAGCAAGGCGCAGAATACGGTCGGCGTTCCCGCGCGCTTCGCGGATGTCTTCCGGCGACGGTTTCTCCTCCGGCGTCGGGGATGCCGGTGGAAAGGCGGGTGGCAGCAGCCGGAAGCCGCCGTCTCCGCCGCGGACGGCGTAGTAGACCGCGAGCGGGCATTCGATGCCGTTCGTCTCGACAACGGCGTCAAACGCCAGCCACAGCCCCGGATGGAGCCGCGCGGGAGAAGCCCCCGTCACGAACGCATACTTGCCGGGTTCCGACGGATCGAGCCACTCGCAGATCGTTCCCGTTTCCGTGTCCTGGACCGGAAGGCGCGAACGAACGCGAAATGTTCGACCATCGAGCGTGGCGGCGTTGAGCGCGACCATGTACCGGAGGCCGGCGACGGACTCGGGCGCCGGCGTTTCCGTGCAAATCCGGTCGAGCAGGGGCGCGGCGTCGCCCGTCCGGAGCGCTTCGAGCAGAACCGCGCCAAAACGATCGGAGGCGTCCGACCGCCACGGCGGCTCGAAGGACGGACCGGAGCCCAGGACGCCGGGGTCGCGCCCGACCCGTTCGACGTACGCCGGCCGGAACCGCCAGAGCGGCGGAACGACCATCGAGAACGCGTCGCCGTCGCGAACGACGAAGAATTCCATCTTCGGGCCGTTGTCCCACATCCAGGCGACGCAGGCGTAGATCCGGTCAAGACGGTTCGATTCGCCCGGCGCGAGGTCCGCGATGAGGATTTCCTCGTCGCGAAGAAGGGGACGGAAGCGGATTTGCGGAACGTCGTATTCCGATTCGCGGTCGCACATCGCCGCCGCGAAGAAGCGTCCGCCGAACGGAACCGGCCAGTCTCCGCCCCCCGCGAGCGAGTTCCGCCATGCCGGATCCACGAGCGCGGAAAACCGTTCGACCGACCCCGCGTCGACGGCCCCGACGAGTTCCCGGCGGAACCGATCGAACTCTTTCGCAAACGCGGGATCGACGACCGAGAGGTCCGCCAGATCTGGATTGCGCGCAACGCCCGGAAGCACCAAGTCCTCAAAACCGAAATCGTCCGGCCACCGGGGTTCGAAACCGAGTTCGTTCGGCACGAACGGCGCGGCGCCGTTCAAGACCTTGTAGAACGCCTCCCCCATCGGCCAACCGTCTTCGAGATCCTCGATGTCGAATTTGTCCCCGGCCTCCGTTAACGCGTTCGTGATCGCATCCCACGTCATCGCGTCGTGAAGCGCCGCGACGATCGGATCCGCGGAATCGGGCTCCGCGTTCTCCCCTTGGCCGCCGGTCGCGGAGTTCGTCGCGGACGCGACGAGCTCCGCGACCTTGAGAGCCATCGCTTCGTTCGTCGCCGCGAGGTGCGGGGCGCAGAGGCGGGCGTACCAGCGCGAGAGCGACTCCCAGTCCGGCGCGGTGGAGAGGAGCAGGCGCGCGGTGCAGTCGTAGGCGGGGGGCATGTCCGGCTCGGCGAAGTAGCGCGGCGTCTCGCCGGCGGTCCAGACCTCGGTGATCGTGCCGGCCTCCTCGTTCGTGAAAGCGGCGTGCTCGAGCGAGACGGGGCCCGCGTCGCGGAACGCGCGGGAGCGCAGCGGCATCGAGGCGGGGCCGGTGATGCGGACGCCCTGGAAGAGGATCGGGTGGTCGCTCTCGAACGTGAGGTAGTCCGAGTAGACGCCCTCGCAGCGCGGCCTCTTCGCGACGCGGCGCATCGAAACCTCGACGGCGTCGCCGACCGCGAGCTCCGGGAACGCGAGCGTGAAGGTCTTGTCGTTCGGGTCGTGGATGTTGCTCGCGAGCGAGCCCGTGTCGACCGCCTCGGCGAGGTTGGCCCCGAGGTCGACGTCGCGCGCGGTGCCGTCCGGCGAGTGCACGCGCGCGACGAGCACCGTCGTCGATCCGTAGAAGTCGTTGTTCGAGAACGAGAGCGTCCGGTTGCCCTCGAGCCCGCGCTGCGTGAGGATCTTCGCGAGGGACGTCCACTCGGTCGTGTAGGTGCCGTTCGTCCCGTAGCGCGTCTCCTCCCATTCGAAGAGGGAGACCTCGTCCGCGTCGCGATACGCCTCGGCTGTGACGGAGGGGATCGACGAGATGGCGGAGGAGAGGATGCTCGAAGGTTCCGGGGTCGTGCGCTCGACGGAGCCAACGACCGGCGGGGGCGCCCCCGAGCCCCCGCGCGGCGCGGAGCATCCGCCGAGCGCGGCGGCGGCGAGGAGGAGGGCGAGGGCGGAGGCGCGGGGGCGGAAAGGGTCCATGCCGGCGATTCTACCAAAGCCACGCTCCCGCGCGCAACCGCGCCACGCGCGATTTTTCGCTTGCGGGCGAATGAAAAAAGAATTATCCTATGCGCCGTTCCTCCACCGCGAGGACGTTCATACACACCAACAAACACGATCCACATGGACATCTACGTCGGCAACCTCGCCTATGCGACAACGGACGACGAACTGCGCCAGGTCTTCGAGCGCCACGGCGCAGTCGAATCCGCGCGCGTCGTCGTCGACCGCGTGACCGGCCGCTCCAAGGGCTTCGGCTTCGTCGTCATGCCCTCGGCGGACGAAGCCAACGCCGCCATCGCCGCCATCAACGGCACGGAGGTCGGAGGCCGCACGCTCCGCGTCAACGAGTCCCGTCCGCGGACGGACCGGCCCCCGCGCCGCCCCCGCCCGCCGGCCGGCTCCGCC
>CAMVRE010000106.1 GCA_947169825.1 uncultured Verrucomicrobiota bacterium
GCGCGATGCCGCAGCTGGTGCACGGCGTTGGGCTTCATCCCGTATTCGCGGGCGACGTCGTCGATCGGCTCGCCGAGCTCGGTGCGGACGAAGACCGCCTTGGCCTTGTCCGACCAGCGCCCCTGCGCGAAGACGCGGTCCACGACGGCGCGCCAGAGCGCCTCGGCCTCCGCGCGCAGCGCGGCGCTGTCCGCGCGCGCGCCCCGCCGCAGCGAGCGCCGCGCACGATGGCCGGACTGCGGCACCCCGGCGTCGCCGAGATCCTGCGCTTCGGGACCGACCCTGCCACGGGGCTTCCCTTTCTCGCGATGAAGCCGTATCCGGGCTCCCTCGCGGACCGGCTCGGGGACTCGCGCGCGCTCTCCGAGGCGGACGCCGCCGCGCTCGGCCTGCGCCTCGCGGACGCGCTCGCCGCGCTCCACGCCGCCGATCCGCCCGTGGTCCACCGCGACGTCAAGCCCTCGAACGTTCTGCTTGACGAAACCGGCGCGCCGGTCCTCGCCGACTTCGGCGTCGCCAAGCGCCTCGCGCCGGAGGAGACCCTCCATACCCTGTCGTCCGCCGGGACGCAGCCCGGCACCTGGTCCTACGCCGCGCCCGAGCAGCGGGCCGGGCTTCCGCTATCCCCGGCGGCCGACTGGTACGCCTTCGGCGTCCTGCTCTACCGCTGTCTCACGGGCGGCTTCCCTCCTCCCGGCGAGGCGCTGCCCGTCGACGTCGCCGCCGAAACCTCGCGCGCGTGGCGCCCGCTCCTGCGCGGTCTCCTCCGCGAGGACCCCGCCACGCGGCTCGCGGATCCGGACGCCGTCCGCGCCGCGCTGCGGCGCGTCCAGCGCTCGTGCCGGCGACGCGCCTTCCTGCGCCGCTTCCGCGTGCCGCTCACCCTCCTGTCGCTTGCCGTCTGCTCCGCCGTCGCCATCCGTCTCGCCGCGTCCAAGAACGCCGCGCCCGCGAACGATCCGTCCGCGGAATCCGGCAGCACGACCGGTAGGTTCTTGCAATGGGACTACTCCGAGCACAAGCATGAGTTTAACCTTCGGCCGGAAATGCCTTGGCGGCCGCCGGCTCCGCTCCAGCGGTTGAAGGACCTCGTTCAGGACTATCCGAATCCGTCCGACGGCGACGTCCCCATCATGGACGAAACCGGATGCATCCGCGTCCGATCCAGGCACCGGCTCTATTTCGGAGATCTGCCGACCAATCATCCGCCGCCGGCCATTGTCCTGGACGGAGGAACGTTCGTGTTCGGACCGTCGCCGAAGGACCAGCGGGCCTTTCGCCAGCGCCTCGTCGACCTATGGGAATCCCGCCAGGATAGCGAGCTCGGGTTCGACGAGCTTCGAGCCCTGCTGGACACCCGGCCGCAAGTCTCCAACGTTCTGGAGAACGTCGTCCGCATCGGCCCGAACGGCGGCGTGATCGAGGATTCCTGGTGGTATCGGTATCCCGACTGGGACCTCTCGTCTCCCGTTCCCCGCTTTTTCGCGCCGATTCGGGCGGAGGCGAACGCCGGAAAACTCGGTTTCAGGGGCCGCCGAATCCTTTTCGATCGAGACCTTCTCGACCCGGCCGTCACGTTCAGAAACAACTACCGGACATGCGTCTACGATGTCGATGGAACGCCACGCGACATTTGCGAACATTTCGCGAAATGACGCGCGTCAGAATTCGAACACGAGGACCTTGACGCCGTAGCGGTCGACGTCGGACCAGTCGACGCCCTCGAGGTAGGGGCCGGAGCCCCACATCTGGAACGGCAGCTCGGCACCGGTGCGAAGGTCGGTGATCTTCCTCGGGACGAAGCCGTCGCTCTCGAAGAGCGCGAAGCCCTTGGTGGGCGCCTGCGTGACCATCGCGTAGAGTTTGTCCTCGCGGCCGAAGGGATGCGAGACGCCCGCCCAGCCGATGCTGTTGTGGTGGTCGAAGTAGCCGGGCGTGAGGACGGAGCGCTCGCCGCCCTGCGTCCCGAACACGGCCTCGGAGCCCCACGCGAGGAAGTCGCGGATGGCGTCGAGCGAGGGCTGGATCTCGGCGGGCATGGAGCCGTCGACGAGCGGGGCGATGCCGGGCGCGAAGTTCCACATCCCGCGCTGGCCGATGCAGGCTACAAACTGGCGCAGGAGGAAGAAGCGGTCGTTGACGTAACGCTCGTCGGTCGAGCCCTCGCCGCCCCACCACCAGTAGTAGCCCTTGCCGACGTGGGGGATGTCCTCGTTGAAGTCGCGGCGCGGCGGCGTGGAGCCCCAGCGGCCGTTGCGGCGGTAGGCGCTCCAGCGGTTGTAGGGCGGGGAGGGCTCCTCCTCGTACTCCTCGCTCGTGCCGACGTCCATCTCGTCGACCCAGAGCTCGCCGTCGCCGTTGCTGGTGAGGATCGCCTCTGGCCAGAGCGACTTCACGAAGCCGGGCAGCGCGGCGCGGTCGGGGCCGTCGGGGCGGCCGTCGAGCCAGAAGCCGTCGATGCGGTCGCCGTAGCGCTCGCGCATCTCGCGCAGCAGGTCGCGGAACGCGGCGAAGTAGCCGGGCATGTCGCGCGCGCCCTCGGCGAGCATCGGCGGGTCGACGACGTCCCACTCGCCGTGCCCCATCGGGAAGTAGAGCTCGGCCTTGAGGCCGCGCGCGTGGGCGGCGTCGAGGAATGCGCCGACGTAGTCCTTGCGCGTTTTGTAGTTGTAGGCCGGGTTGCGCGTCGGGAAGAGCACGCACATCGCCTCGCCCGAGTGCAGCGCGGTGAGGATGACGTAGCGCGCGCCGGCGCGCACGGCGGCGTCGCAGAGGTTGGCGGCGACGACCTCCGGGTCGGGCGTGGCGGCGTCGAACGCCTCCGCGGTCGGGTAGAAGAGCGGCGCGCCCGGCTCGCCGGCGCTCTCGCGGACGGAGCAGCCGCCGCCGGTGAAGAGGCCGTAGTGGTAGAAGAGGCCGAAGCGGGCGTTCGCCCACCATTTCATGAGGCGCTCGCGGCGCGCGAGCCAGATCGGATTGCGGGTCATGGACGGGAAGATGCGAGTGGTTGGGGGTTAGAGTTGAAAGGGTAAAGGGTAAAGTTGAAGAGGTTGAAGAGGTTGAAGGGGTTGAAGGGGTTGAAAGCGAATACGGAAGACAAGCGCCGAAGCCGCCGCGCCGTGCGCGGCGCGGCGGCTTCAAGATTCCGTGGGCTTGGGGAGGTTCGCCCAGGCGCGGCGGAGGTAGGCGAGGGAGTGCGGGGATTCGCCGGCGACGTCGGGGTTGCCGCAGGACTCGACGCTGCAGTGGTCGCAGCCGCAGGCGCGGAGCTGCGCGAGGAAGGCGGGGATCTCCTCGCCGTCGTCGAGGTGCGGGAAGCCGCGCGTGCCGCGCGTGGCGATGTGCGCGTGGGCGACGCCGCCGACGCGCGCGATCTCGTCCATGCGCTCGCCGACGCGGGCCATGTGGAAGTAGTCGGCGAGGAGCTTCACCGCGGGATGGTCCGCCTCGCGCACGAACGCGGCGCCCTCGCAGAGGTGGTTCCCGAGATTCGTCTCGCCGTGGTGGAGCGGTTCGAAGACGACCGTGAGCCCGCGCGGCGCGGCGACCTCGCCGGCGAGGCGCAGCACCTCGACGAGGCGGCGGCAGGCGGCGGGGTAGGGGACGTCGTCCGGGCGCCGGCGCGCGCCGCCGTTCCCGAAGACCGCCCACTTGCCGCCGAGCTCGGCGACGCGGTCGAAGGCGCGGCAGAGGTAGTCGCGCAGGCGGTCGTCGGTCCACGCCGGGTCGTGGACCTTCACGGCCCAGGGGAAGAGGCGGCAGAAGCCGCTGATCGGCAGGCCGACGTCGGCGACGCGCCTGCGGAGCGCGGCGTAGTCGCCCTCGGAGAGGGGCTCGAGTTCGTTGACGAACGGCTCGAGGTAGTCGAAGCCCGCGTCGCGGGCGGTCTCGAGGTAGTGGAAGCTTTCGCAGATTCCGAATTGCATGGCGTTGTGTGGGTTGTCGGTTCGCAGGTTCAAAGGGTGCAGACTCGGGCCTAGCGCGAGGCCTTGACGCGGAAGAAGGCGGCGTCGCCGACGGGCTCGGCGCTTGTCCAGACGGTCCGGCCGGCGGCGGAGTCCGGCCGGAACGCGCCCTCGATGACGAGAGAGTCGTCGTCGGTCGAAAGATCGGAGAGACACGTGGCGCCGTAGACGGCGTAGGCGGCCGCGTTGTCGGGGCGGACGCCGTTGAGGACGATGCGGACGCGGCCGTCGGGGAGGAGCTCGACGTCCGTTTCTCGCAGCGGGGTCGTGCCGTCCGGATCGACGCCGGCGGTGAAGGCGTCGCCGAGCGTGTAGACGCGGTCGCCGTCGAGGATCGCGGTCGGGGCCGCGAGGTCCTCGAAAACGGGCTCGAGCCCGCGCGCGCGAATCCAGTCCGACGGCACGCCGTCGGCGCGGAGGTAGCCGGGAGCCGATTCGGTCGGGAAGTCGGCCTCCGCGAGCAGGACGTCGTCCACGGCGAAGCCGTCGCCGCCCGACAGCTCAATCGCGGTGATTCCGCCCCAATACCGCGTGTCCGGCCCAGCGAGGAGCCATGTCCCGCCATTCGAAGAAACAGGGTTCGAAGGAGAGGCGAGCCCGTTCGTCCAGAAAACGGGCGTGCCGTTGACGCTCAGCTCGATGAACGCCTGGTCTTCCGTCCCCGTCGTAACGTCGAGCAGGAATCCGAGACGGAGCCATTCGCCCGGCTCGAACGGTCCGAAGTTCATATCCGACCATGCGAAACTTCCGTTCACGTCACCGTGAAACAGTTTCGGATTCTCGCCCGCGTCTTCGACCAGGAAAAGCGCGATCCAGTTGTTCCGGTTCGCGTCCTCGTTGGCAGGGTTGTCGCCGATGACCTTGATGCCGAAGAACTCGGATGCCCGCACCATCATCTCAAGCTTCTGGTTGCGTCCGGTCGGCGTCGGATAGGCGCGGCGCGCGAACTCCGCGGAAAGGACTTTCTCGTGCGGCGCCATCGACATCGGGAGCCCCACCGGGCCCGAGTCGGGCGTTCCCGCGACGACGGTTGCGCTAGGACTGGATGATGAAAGCCACCAACCGGACCAGCCGGGGAGCTCGCTGTCGACACGAAGGTCAGGCATGTCGATGATCGGAATGTCCCACAGATTCGATATGTTCACCGGTGGCGGATCCAGACGATACTCCACCGACGCCCCCACGGCGTATTCCTCGAACGTGTCGCACGCGAGGATCTTCGTCTCGACGGGCCGCGCGGCGGAGAGGCCGGTCCAGAGGAGCGTGTCGTCGCCCGCGACCTCGAACGACGCGACGGCGCCCTCGCCGGTCGCGTCGCCGCTCGCGAGCGACCATTGCGGTAGCGGGACGGACGAGCCGTTCGCGGCGTAGCGCGCGGCGGACGCGGCGGAGCCGGAGAGCGCGGACTCGACGCGGGCGCCCGCGAGGAACCGGTAGTTCGAGCCGACGAGCGACGCGGCGGCGTCCGCGCCGAGCGAGGCGTCCGGCTCCGGGAAGTCGAGCGTATGCACGTCGAGGCCGGAGAGGACGATCGGGTAGAGCATCGGGCGGGAATAGCCGTCGCCGGAGTCGGAGATCAGCAGGACGGAGAGGCTGCCGTCCGCGAGGCGCGGGCCGAGGCAGACGCCCTCGAAGTTGCCGGTGGCGAAGAGCAGTCCGCCGTCGGACGCGAGCAGCTCCTTCTCCGCGCCCGTCCACGGCGTGCCGTCCGAGAGGGACGGGTAGTCCTTCACGTCCGTCGCGTCTTCGGGGCGCGCGACGCGAAAGAGCTTCCAGCCGAGGTAGTTGCCGAGGGCCAGCGCGAGCATCCCGCTCGTGTTGCTGAAGTTCAATTCGCGCTCGAGCACGAGCAGCGATCCGTCGGGGAGGGCGCAGAGCCCGGCGACGCCGCAGCGGGAATAGCCTTTGTAGTCGTGGGCGTTCTTCCACGGATCGGTCGTGTAGGCGTACATCGCCTCGAGCGAGAAGACGTCGCGGACGGAGCGGCGCGAGAACTTGGCGAGGCGCACCGTCGTGCCGGTCTCCTGCGACGAGCGGGGGCCGTCGCACTCGAGCGCCTCCTCGTTGGCGGTCCAGAGCGCGAGGCCGTCGCCGCGCATCGAGAGCGCCTCGAATCCGAAGTTGCCGGGGTGCGTCGTGAGGATGTAGGGAATGTGGACGCCGCCAACCTGCGCGCCGGTGGCGGGGTCGTAGGCGCGGACGTTGCGCCCGCCCTCGTCGGAGGCCCAGACGTTCCCCGTGGCGGGGTCGTAGGCGCAGCCCTCGAGATCGGAGGCCGAGCCGAGACGAACGCGCTCGTTCGTGGAACAGATCGAGAAGGATGCGACGTTCGTCCCCTCTGGGCCGAGGGCGATCGTGCATTCGTAGAGGCCGCCCTCGGCTCCCGTGCTATCGTCGGCCACGGCCCAGAAGCGGTTGCCGCCGACATACGTGATGCCGCTGAGGCTTTTCGGGACGGAGGGGCGCTGGAAGGACCTGCCGACGGCGACCGACACGTCGGCCGCCGATGCGGAGACCGCGGCGAGCGCGGCAGACAGGAGGATCGGATGCAGATTCATGCGGTCGGACCCGCGGGGGCGGCTTCGCGAAGATGGAAATGCATGGGGCGATTCTAGCAGAAAGCGGCTTTTGGGCGAAGCGAATTCTTCGTTTCCGGGCTCAACGCGGGGATCGATCCTTTTCCGCGGTTTCGGCGACCACGGAGACGCCGTCGGGAATGACGGCGATCCTGGCGTCGGGCGAGGTGAGCGCGGTCGCGAGGGCGATGCCCTCCTCGAGCGTGGAGGCGGGGACGAGGCCCATCGCGCGGAGCATCGCGTGGTCGCAGTCCCGCGTCACGAGGACGACGCGGTTGCGGCACAGGATGCGCGCGAGGATCTGCACCTGCCACTGGTCGGGCTCGGTGCGGTCGCGCGGGACGGCGAGGATGCGGTCGAGGAGGGCGCGCGGGGAGGGCGCCTCCGCGAGCATCCGCAGGAAGCCCTCGCCGCCGTGGCCGTCGCCGCACGCGGCGCAGAGAACGATCGCTCCGCCCTCGCGCGCGGCCGCCTCGCCCGCGGTCATGCCCTTCACGGACTGGTAGACGTTCTGGTCGAGCGGATGGCCGCCGTTGGAGGTGACGACGATGTCCGCGGGCGGGACGCGGACGCGGCAGGCGCCCGCGAGGAAGGCGCACCCCGCCTCGTGCGCGGCGCGGTGCGCGCCGGCGAACGCGCGGACGATGCGCTTCGCGGGGTCGATGACGACGTTGAGCACGAAGGCGAGCTTCGCGCGGTCGGCGGCGAACACCATGTCGCGGTGGACGGGGTTCCCCTCGAGGATCCCGGTCCGCGCCCGGGGGTCGGCGATGAACTCCGCGCAATGGTTCGCGAGGACGGTCTCGCGCGAGGCGACGCCGGGCAGGACCGCCTTGCGCCCGCCGGAGAAGCCCGCGAAGAAGTGCGGCTCGATGAATCCCTCGGAGAGCAGCAGGTCCGTCTCGAGCGCGAGGCGGTTCAGGCGCAGGCGACCGCCGGAGGGGAGGACGCCGGCGTCGACGAGCGAGGCCTCGTCGGTCGAGTCGTGCAGGACGATCCGCTCGCGCGCGACGATCTCCTCGCCGAGCTTCTCGACGAGCTCCTCGCGGCGCGTCGCCCGGTGGCAGCCGGTCGCGACCAGGAGCGTGACGTCGATCGTCGGGTTGCCGCGGCGAAGGCGCCCGAGGAGCGCGGGGACGAGGTGGCGCGAGGGGACGGGGCGGGTGTGGTCGCTCAGGATCACGACCGCGCGGCGGCGTCCGGCGGCGAGCTCCTCGAGTCGCGGCGAGCCGATCGGCGCGTCGAGCGCGCGGGCGACCTCGGCGTCCGGATCGGGGGCGGGGGAGGGGAGGGGCGCCTCGAAGACGCCGAGGAGCCGGGCGTCCGGGACGTCGGCCTCCATCCGGGCGCGGCCGTAGGGAACGGAGATTCTCATGCGCGGACCGATTCCCTGCCCGCGGGCCTTGCGAAGCGCCGCGCGACGAAGTCGACGAGGTCCGGGCCGACCATCTCGACGGTCTGGTTGAACGTGCGGACGTAGAGGCGCTTGTCGACGTAGACCGGCTCGTCGGACGGCGTCACGCGGACGAGGCACACGTCGTGCTCGCCCGCGCGGCGGCGCTCGATCGCGTAGCGCAGGATCGCGTTGGGCGGCGAGAGCCGGGAGCGCAGGACGTTGGCGAGACGGAGCTGCCAGCCGTCCCAGTTGCGCTTGCCGCGGTCGGCGAGGGCGTATTCCCCCTCGACGCCGCAGATCGCGCCGTCGTCCTCGACGCCGACGAGGAGCGTGCCGCCCGTCGCGCTGTTGAGCATCGCGGCGACGGCGCGGACGACGGTGCCGACGTCGTGCGGGCCGTCGCCCTTCCTCCCGTCGCGGCAGGGCACGACGGCGTGCGCCTTGAACTCGACCTCCTGCGATTCGCCGGTGGCGATGAGGTCCATGAGCTCGGGGTCGCTCGCGAACTGGCGGTAGGTGGCGCCGCCGATGCGCGCGGCCTTGTCGTCGCGCGT
>CAMVRE010000107.1 GCA_947169825.1 uncultured Verrucomicrobiota bacterium
CTCGCCCTGCTTGCGCTCCCCGCGGCGGGGGCCTTGCCGCATCCCGCGAACTACGAGTTCGACTACGGCGCCAAGTTCACCGTGTCCGGCTACGCCGCCGGCAAGCCGGCCCTGTCCGGATTCCCGGTGCTCGTCCGGATCCAGGAGGGATCGCCGTCCGGGTTCTCCTACGACGACCTTCACTCGAAGTCCACCGGCGCGGACATCGCCTTCGTCGACATGAGCGGCAATGGGCTCCCCTTCGAGATCGACACGTGGAACCCCTCCGGTACATCCTTGATCTGGGTGCGTCTTCCGTCGATGCAGAACGGCTCCGAGTTCGTGATGTGCTGGGGCTCGGCGACGAGCGGCAAGACCGTCTGCGGCACGAACCCGTGGAGCGACTACACGGGCGTGTGGCACATGAACGAGGCCGCCGCGGGTGTGACGACGATCCACGACGCAACCGCGAACGGCCTCGACGGGACGACGGTCGCGACCTCCGACTCGAAGACGGACGGCAAGGTGGGCCGGGCTCGCTTCATCACGTCGAACACGGCAAACGCGGCGGGCTCTCCCTACGATTCGGGCGTGACGATCGACATGACGGGCGATGCGACGAAGCTCGGCGTCGTCGACGCCCTCGCGCCGGAGTTCACCGCGTCCTTCTGGGTGCGGCCGCAGAACAACGCCCAATGGTGGTATTTCATCACCCGCAAGGCGTCCGACAAGGGGCCCGGCTGGGGCCTCCAGAACGGATCCTCCGGAAACAGCGCCTCCTTCAACGTCTTCCGCGCCTACGGCGGGACGGAGGATGACAGCTCGTGTCTCAACCTCACGGGCATTTCCGCGCTCTCCAAGGGAACATGGGTGAAGATGGACGCGGTGTGGAAGTCCGACAAGACGTTCATCCTCTACGTGAACGGCGCGCTGGCTGGCACCGGCACCCTGGCGAACCAGGCCGGGAACGGCAACCAGTCGAAGCTCGCGCTCGGCGGCGCGATGGCGCCGACGGCGAATGACCAGAAGTCCGGTCGCGGCGTATACGGCGACATGGACGAAATCCGCCTTCGCGCGGGGCCTCTCTCCCCCGACTGGATTGCCGCCGACTACGCGACGCAGAACGACGCGTCCTTCCTGGCCGCGTCCGCCGCGGAGGAGCTCCGCGAGAAGCCGGAGCCCGCCGCGGAGCTGTCCGTCGGATCGGTTCAGATTTCCAACGCCGTCGTGACGGTGACGGTCTCCAGGCTCGGCGCCGAGGCGACGAGCGCGACGGTGGCCGTGGCGGTGTCCGCGTCGGAGTCGTTCTCCTCGACGGCGTGGACGACGTCGTATTCGGTCACGGGCGAGGACACGCGCTCGCTCGCGGTCGAGGGGCTCGATCCCCTCACCACCTACTACGCGCGCGCCGTCGTTTCGAACAACAAGGGCAAGTCCGTCGCGGCCGGCCCGGTCTCGTTCAAGACGAAGAAGGCGCCGCGCGCGCAAGGCGACAAGATCATCGAGGGCCTCGAGGACTACGGCGCGCTCACGCTCGTGGACGAGATCGACTGCTCGCTGTCGCTCGCGGAGGATCCGGACCACATGTTCCGCGAGTATCCGTCCGGCTGGTCCAAGGTCGAGGACATCCTCGACGTCCCCACGCGAACGATGGCCCACAAGTCCGACACGTGCTGCTACGTCTCGTGGCGCGTCGGCAAGGGCAAGGGGATCGTCCCGAACGAGCCCTACGTGCTCGTCGTGGACTACCCGGACGAGGCGCCGCGCTCGGTCACGGTCTTCAACTTCGGCAACGCCACGCGCCACGGCTACCACACGGGCTGGACCGCGGGCGACTCGTGGTCGCCGCCCTACGTCACGCAGTCGCTCGAGTCCTGGGCGATTCCGTATTCGGGCGAGACGAAGCAGCTCGTGCAGGTCATGGTGCCGTTCGAGAAGTCCAAGCAATATAACGGCAGCGACAACCGCATCTACATGGATACCGAGGGCTTCGACCTCAACTTCGGCATCATCAAGGCGGGCGAGGCGCCGGACTCGGTGGGCCTGGCGGTCTCCGCGATCCGCCTCTACAAGATCGACAGCTACGACGTGGCGCGCCCGCGCATCCCGTATCCGGCCGAGGGACTGCCGCGCCGCATCGTCACGAGCCGCGAGGAGATGGGCGACGGCGACGACTTCGCCGGCTTCGCGCACCCGCAGGACTTCTACAAGGGCCGCGCCAAGATGATCCGCCTGCTGGGCATGAACACCTGCTCGAAGGACCTGCTGGAGTTCGGCTACCAGCAGAACTTCCCCGGCAGCTGGCGCTGGGGCTACGCGACGGACTACTGGACGGAGATCGTCGACAACCTCGCCGCGGAGGACATCTACATCCTGCCGTTCTACGAATACCACGGTTCGCGCGGCTCGTCCGCCGCGGTCGGCTACCGCGACGACCTCAAGCCCTGGACGCTCAACTCCGCCAAGGACGCGTCCTGGAAATACCTCTTCTCCAACCAGAGCTACGTCTACAACTGCATGGCGGACCTCACGAACGACGACGCCGTGCGGTGGGACCTCGTGGACCTGTTCAACGTCACGATCAAGAACTACAAGGACAAGGCGAACTTCCTCGGCATGTGGATCCGCAACCGCGGCGGCATGCCGATGGGTTTCAACGACGGCGCGATCGAGCGCTTCAACCAGGAGACCGGGCGCAGCGTCACCCGCGCCCAGATCTACAACAACGGCAACTACGGCGGGACCGAGCTCTACAAGGCCTACCGCACGTGGTGGTATGGCAAGCGCCGCGACCTCTTCCGCAACCTCCAGAGCACGATCAACGGCACGCTCCCCGGCGCGAAGGTCTACTACTCCAACACGATCGAGGAGCCCGGCGAGTTCTGGGCCAACTGGGGCAACCCGCGCCCGGCGCTTCTCAGCAACGAGGAGGGCTACACCTACCAGGGCAAGAACTTCAACCAGTTCACCGGCAAGAACTGGAGCACCAGCATCGGCGCCGCCGCCGGGGAGTACTGGCCCAAAGCGCTCAACGCCGACTGCCCGACGTGGGGCAACTACGAAGTGCACCACTCCGCGCCGGCGGACGACCCGCACAACTACACGAATCTGAACAACGTCGCGCTCTGCTACCCGTTCAACACCGTGTGGACCGTCGCCGACAAGACCGCCTCCGCGCGCTACCGCAACAAGAGCGGCGACCTGCCGTTCGTCCGCCACTACTCGCTCAACGAGAACGACTTCCGGAACGCGTCCAACCAGGAGATTTGCGGCTACTACACCTGCGACTGGGACCACGCCGGCCGCGCCGTGATGCTCTCCGAGCTCTACGCGATGGCCTACGACGACCCGACGATGCTCGCCTACCTCTTCACGGCGAACCTCGTCCGCAACGACTCGACCTACGTGCGCGAGTTCAACCTCAACTACCTGTCGCTGCCCGCGATGAAGGGCGAGGTCCTCGTCGGCGGCGGCTGGCCGGACACGTTCACCGTCCGCCGCTGGGTCACGGACAAGGGGATCTACTGGGCCGTGATCAACTGCGACTCCAAACCCTGGAGCGGCACGGTGGACTTCCGGACCGAGGCGGAGACGATCTGGTACACGGTTTCCGGCGAAGCGCTTCCGCTCTCCGGCGGTAAGGCGCACCTGGAGCTCGAGCCCTTCCAGATGGTGTGCTTCACCGGCGTCGAGCCCGAGCACGTCCTCGCGCCGACGTTCCGCTACGGCTACGCCTCCGGCGTCGAGGCGCGGGCTGCGACGCTCAACGTCAACCTCGCCGACCTCGGCTACGGCGCCACCTCCGTGACCGTAACGTGGTCGCTTTCCGGCGGCGCGGCGGCCGTCCCGTCCGGCGAGTTCCCCGCCTTCTCCACGCACGGCGCGCAGTCGGTCGCCGTCTCCGGCCTTGAAGCCGACACGCTCTACACGGTGACGCTCGTCGCCACGAACAGCAAGGGCGAGTCCGCCGAGACGTCGTTCACGTTCCGCACCGCCATCTGGCCGTTCGCGTTCGAAACGCCGGTCGCCGAAACCGACGCGAACGGCACGACCGCCACGGCGTCGATCCGCCTGACGCGCGCGGACGTCTCCGGTTCGCTCTATCTCGTCGTGGACGACGCCACGAACCTCGTCATCGCCGCACCCGTTCCCGGCACGAAGTATTCCAGTTCGTTCCCCGTGAAGTTCGGCGCGACCAAGCGCTACCGGTTCTACGTCGTCGATGCCGCCGGGCAGTATCCGACCTGGAGCGATCAGGGCCGCGTCAAGGGCCGCAAGACGATCGGCTGGATCGACATCGAGCTCGACCAGTCCGCCTATTCGTCGTGGCCGTTCCCGACCTCGGGAGTCGATCCGCTCGACGGAGGCACGTGGACGAAGGCCGGCGGTTCGGCCAACATCTCCCAATACGCGACCGACGGCGGCAACAAACGGATCGACCTCGCGACCGAAGAAACGGGAAGCGTCGTCTACCAGGCGGATCACGCCTCGGAGACCGGCAAGAAGGTCCGCATCCAGGGTCGCACGCAGCTCGCTCCCGAATTCGGTGAACCCGACCCGATTTCGCCCGCTCCGCTCGCCGCGCTCGCGCTCGGCAAGGAAGGGACGGTGCAGACGCTCTACGGCTACGCCGCCTCCGGGTGGATTCCGTTCGCCGACTATCGCGTGCCGTCCGACGGCTGGATCGACTGGACCGCCGACATCGATTTCGACGCCGGGACCGTGACCTACAGCGCCGGCGATCCGCCCGTCGCCCTCGCGGACGGCACCGGCGCGACCGCGCTCGCCCTCGCGAACACCGCGAAGAAGCAGGTCGCCCGCATCACCTACGTCGGCAGCGGCGCGATCGACGACTTCCACGGTTTCTACTACTTCGAGACGAACCTCGACCTGCGCGTCGAGACCTTCGACGCCGAAATCAAGACCGGCGCCGCGGGTTTCGCGCCTGCGGCCGCCGGAACCGGCGGGGCCGGTTTCGAGATCGGCGTCCGGGACGCGACGCCGGGCGTCTGGTACGTCGCGTTCGGGTGCGCGACGCTGAGCGGCAAACCCACCGAGTGGAAGTGCGTTTCGTGCGTCTGCGCCGAGGGGACCGAGGTTTCGCTGGACGCTCCGACCGTCGACGAGGACACGAACGAATCCCTCCCCGCCCGCTTCTTCAAGATCTACGGCGCCAGCGACGAAATCGACATCGGCACGCCGCTCTCCGACGTCTGGCCGGATGAGGAATGATTGGAACTTTCGAACCTGCGAACTTGCGAACCTGCGAACCATCCAACCATGAAACGAATCCTCCTCCTCCTCCTCCTCCTTGCGGCGCTCTTCGCCGCCGCCCCCGCGTCCGCCGCCACGGAGCCGCAGCTGATCTCGAAGCAATCCATCGCCACGTTCTACAAATCCAACGGGACGGTGAACAACGACCCGTTCGGCGGCGGAACCGGCATGGGCAACTTTTTCGACGGCAACACGACGAGCGGCGTTTACATCGGACCGAACGGACGGACGGACAACGGATCCTACATCGTTCTCGATTTCACCCGGGATTCCTCCATGCCTTCCGGCGGCTGGTATCTCACTTCCTTCGCCATCTCCTCCGCAACCACCCACAAATATTCGCTCTACTTTTCGCCTGACGGATCGTCATGGACGGCCGTAACGGACGGAACTGGCGTTTCGAAAGTGGGGACGGCCGTATATGACGTGAACGAAACCGCCCAAAAGGCGAAAATCGTTTTCGATGAAATTGGCGGCTGGACGGCAACCGTCGCCGAAATCCAGGTTTACGGCCTTGATCCAGCCGATCTTACGTGTCTTCACACACATTTGCCGGAGTGGGAGGCCATCCAGGCTACGGCCAGTTGCACCGAATACGGGATCGAACAGCGGCAGTGCCCGGATTGCGGCGAATGGTTCACGCGCGAATCGGCTACCGCCCTTCCGTTGGGACACGATTTCGAAAGCCATCTGGACGCGGCGGGAACGAGTCTCCAGTTCGGATCGGGGTCGATTACGTGCAAGCGGTGCGACTGGACCCTCGATCTTTCGGACGGTCCCGTCAATCTCGTCACGACGGTCGTCGACGGCACGAAAATCGGACGCGTTCCGCTACCGGGGCAGGTCAATTTCACGGAAGTCACCGTTTCCTCGACGGGGAGCGAAAGTTACGGCGTCACCCCGAACCACCTGATCAACAACAACTGGACGCACTCCTGGAACCAGTATTGGTTCGCGAACTCCAAATCCACGGCCGAATACGCCCAATACGATTTCGGACTGCCGATTGATCTCACGTCCATTGACATCTCCGTTCCGAATCGGAACCACACGCTTCAGTTCTATTCCGTCGACGGGGACGCGGAAACGCTCTTCGCCGAGCATGCCGTGGCATACGATACGGCTATCGGGACCGGAGACAGCGGCTACCAGCGCTTCACCATCGATTTTCGGGGTGTCACGCTAAAAACTCTTCGCGTCAAGTCGGACGACGCGGAAAACGCTTTGGACATTTGCGAACTCCACCCCTACGGCACCGTGAACGGCGCGGGCAAGTCCGCGGCGGTGCGCACGCGGATCATCATCGACTGATCGCGAGGCCGCAAGGGCCTCGCTGCAGGACGGGCGCGAGGCCGCAAGGGCCTCGCTGCAGGACGAGGGCCTCGTTGCAGGACGGGCGCGTCTTGCAGCGACCCCCTTGCGGGGTCGCGGGGCGTCTGCTATCATCCCCGCCATGCCCGCATCCACCGCCGCCGCCCGCCCGCACCACCGCCGCTTTTCAGGCTACGATTACTCGCGCGGTGCGGCGGTTTTCGCGACAGTTTCCATCGAGCCGCGGCTCGCTCTCTTCGGCGAGGTCCGCGAAGGCCGGATGGTTCTTTCCGGCTTTGGAGAAACCGCCGAGGCGGCGCTTCTCGAGGCGGCGGCGCATTTCCCGGCAATCGCCCTGCACGCGCATGTGGTGATGCCGGACCATGTCCACATTCGCTTTCATGTTCCCCCGGGGTTGCCCGATCCCGTGCGGATCTTCGGTGCCTTCGTCGGTCGTTTCAAGCAGTTCTCGCAGTGGCGGATCGGGCGCGCCGGCGGCCCGGCCCGCATCTGGGAAAAGGGCTACCACGACCATCTCTGCCTCTCGCGGCAGATGATCGACGCCGTGGACCGCTACATCGCCAACAATCCGCTCAAGTGGTGGCTCATGCACGGCGACCGGTCGCTGCTGCACGTGCGCGAGCCCCTTGCAGCCCCCTGGCTTCCGCCGGACGCCTTCTGGCGAGGAGTCGGCCGGTTCGAGCCGCAGTCCGGGCGGAAGCTCGTGGCGCTGCGTGTCTCCCGGCGGATTCCCGGGCGCGAAGTGCCCGGCGTGGTCGAAACCTGCGTGAAGGGCGCCTTGCGCGGATATTGCTACGTCTCCACCTTCTTCTCCCCAGGCGAACACGCCGTCTACCGCGCCGTGGCGGAGCGGACCGAAGCACCGATGATCCACCTGCGGCCCGATGCGATCGCCTGGGCCTACCGGCCGACCGGTCTGGAGCCGCAGCTCTTCGCCGCGGGGCGGCTGCTCGCGCTGGCGCGCATGGAAGCCACCGATGCGCCCGCCGACCGCGCCACTTTGCTGTGGCTCAACGAAAAGGCCCGCGAAATCGCGCTCGGCGCCGGCGGCGCCGCGGCGTATGCGCGGTTCGAGGGAGGTCGGGTGGTCTGGTAATCGCGAGGCCGCAAGGGCCTCGCTACAGGACGTGCGCGTTTTGCAGCGACCCCCTTGCGGGGTCGCGACCGCTCCCTTTGTGGAGGCGCTGGGGGCGGGGGTTGCGTGCGCGGGCGGACGGGTGTATGATTTTCTCCCATGAAAAGGCTGCTCCCGCTGCTCTCTTTGCTCGCCCTCGCGCTTCCCGCCGCGGGCGAAATCGTCCCCGGCCTCGAGGACTTCGGTTCCGTCACGCTCGTCGACTCGATCGACTGCGCGAACGACACGACCCACCGCTTCCGCGACTATCCCGCGGGGCGGAGCTACGTCTCCAACATCCTCGGCCGCGCGACGCGCGTGATGCACCATGTCGCGAAGGAGGAGAACGGCGGCAAGCGCACCGGCGCCTATGTCTCGTGGCGGGTGGGGGAGGGGAAGGGGATCGTCCCCAACGATCCCTACCTGCTCGTGGTGGACTACCCGGACGACGCCCCGCGCTCGGTCACGCTCTTCAACTTCGGCATCGCCGCCCGCCACGGCTACCACACGAGCTTCACGGTCGGCGAGTCGATGTCGCCGCAGGTGAGCGTGCCGCAGTGCCTCGAATCGGTCGCGATCCCGTTCTCGCACGGGTGGAAGCAGCTCGTCGAGGTGGTGTTCCCGTTCGAGAAGGCCACGCAATACGACGGCGGCGCGCGCATCGACGTGGCGCAGAACGGCTTCGACGTCGACTTCGTCCTCGTCTCTCAGGACCAGGCGACGGACTCGGTCGGCCTCGCGGTGCAGTCCGTGAAGCTCTACCGCATCGACAGCTACGAGG